>JBAVQC010000179.1:0-2313 GCA_049693715.1 Acidobacteriaceae bacterium
CGACAGGCTCGATTGAAAATAGGTATAGCGGCCAAAAATATGGAGCCGATCCGTGACCTGGCTGTCGACGCGCCCATCCACCTGGTCGTTGCTGAACAGGCCGGAGCCGGAAGCCAGGTAATTATTGACAATGCCCGCGCCCGCTACATTTGGATTCGGCAGCAGCTTGAGGAAGTTGACCGCGGGAGCCGAAAGACGGTCGGCCGGAATGAAGTTGTTCGCGAATGGAGTACGACCGGTAAGGGCGGTTTGGTCGGTGGCGGGATCGAAGATCTGTCCCTGCCCTCCCTGTATATATTCGCTGAAGTCGCAACCGTTTCCGGAGAGGCAGCTTGATCTGGCCAGCGCCGTCGGCACCGTAGTGAGCAAGGCTGTCCCCGTCTTCTCGCGCAGCCCCTGGTAGTCGGCAAAAAAGAAGAGCTTGTCCTTATGGATGGGGCCGCCCACCGATCCCCCGAATTGATTGTGCAGATTGGGGGAAAGATAGCGGCCGCTGATCGGGTCGGGAGCGAACTCGGTGAAGGGATCGCGGGCTTGCTGCGCGTCGGAACGGCGGTACTCAAACGCGGAACCGTGGAGGCTATTTGATCCGGATTTGGTTTGGGCCGTTACCAGGCCGGCGACGGCCTTGCCGAATTCGGCATCGTAATTTTGCGAGGTCACCTTCTGCTCGGAGATGGAGTCGAGGTTGGGGTTGATCACCGCTATACCAATGATGGGATCCTGGTTGTCGGTGCCGTCCAACTCATAGCCGGTGGAAAAGGGCAGCTGGCCGTTCACTTCGATCTGCTGGCTACGTTGCGGATTGTTCGCCTCGCCAACGTTCCAGCCGATATAAGTGGTACCCGGGGTCAGCAGCTCGAACGCGGTGAAATTCCGGTTGAAGTTGGGCAGATTCTGGACCGCCTTCTCGTTCAGGATCGTGCTGACCTCTGCACGATCGGTCTGCAGGAGGGGAGCCGCGGAACTCACCGTGACGGTATTCGAGGCAGAGCCCACCGTTAATTGGAGATCCACTTTGGGTGCGGTATCGGCGTATATAACAATGTTGTCAGCGGAACTGGTGCTGAACCCGCTCGCCGCTGCATCGATCCGGTAGGTGTCGGGGATGAGGTGCTGCACCCGATAATCGCCGCCCGATCCGGTTTCGACGGTAACCTGGGTTCCCTTGGCGGTATCGGTAACGGTGATCGTCGCGTTGGGAACCACCGCCCCTGTGCTGTCGGTGACGGTGCCGAAGATCGCCCCATAAACGGCCTGGGCTCGAACCGGCTGTATCGCGCTAAACATCCCAAACAACAACAGCAACAGCGAGCTGAGCCAAACATGCTGGCCCCTAACCGTTCTGCCCTGCGGACATGAAACAACACTGTACTCTCGCATAACCCCTCCAAAAGAAAAGCAACCTATAGTTCGTGCAAGCCACCAAGCCCGATGGACGATCCGGGGCTCAGTAAGTCTTCGCTAGCCCGTTGCTCGGCTGTGCAGCGTAGACCTTTCCTGTACCGCACAAAAGTATTGGCCCCACAACAGCGGCTGGCAACGCTTTTACTGTGATTTGACACGTGAAATAGCGGGTGAAATAGTGGCGCTTTACGCCCTTGGGAACCCATGGTAGTTTCACAATTAGCATCGGTGGGCAGCGGGGTGGAAGCTGATCCGCGGGTCCTTCTAATCGACCGGATCGCCGCCAGCCAATCGATGAAGTCTTCCCCTCGCCTTTGAGCCGGTGAGCCGGCGATTTATTCCCGCCCTGAGCATCCGATGACGCACGATTACGCTGTGCTTGCCCTGCTACCCAGTATGGAACCTGGCAAACGAATCCTCATCTTCAGTGGCCTGACGACTCTCGGTACTCAGGCTGCGGTCGAATATGTGTGCCGCCCAGATAGCGCCGCCGATTTGCTTCGCCGGCTCGGATGGTCGGGAGGCGAAATCCGGCCTTTTGAAGCCCTGCTCGAAACCTCTGTCGTCGCCGGCGTTCCGTTGCAAACCAAAGTGGTGACCATCCATCCGCACTAAAACGTTACTCAATCGGTTGCAATTTGGGCTGGCTGGAAGCGTGGATTTGCGCCGCGGCATCCAGTTCGCTCTTGGCCTCCTGCTCTTTGCCCATGGACCGGTAAGCCTGGCCCAACAGAGTATGGGTGATGTAGTTGCCAGGATCCATTTTCTCTGCGTGTTGAAGATACAACGCGGCGCTCTCCGGGTCGCCACGGCGGAGGAAGACCTTGCCCATCTGGACAAACGGACCGGTGCTGGAGGTGTCCAGCGACAGGGCGCGGGTCAAGGCCTCCTGGGCCTGTTGATACT
>JBAVQC010000180.1:0-11871 GCA_049693715.1 Acidobacteriaceae bacterium
ATGTGGTTCTCTTGGGAGAGAACCACATAAGTTCTCGCCGGTGAGAGCGGTGAAGTAGGAAATCCGGGTACGCTCGGGATGACAGAAAGGGGAGGGTTGTTGTGAGGGAGAGGGCGGTTGCCAAAGGACAGGGTGGTTGTCAGTTGTCAAAGGAGAGGGTGATCTGCGGCTTCCACTCTTCATGGCTCAGGCTCTAGGATTAAAAGAGAGGGAACATGCAGCCATTTGTTCGTGGGGCGGGACGCTCCATGATTCTGTTGATAGTCGGCCTGAGCGTTCTTGCCGGCTGCCATAGCGATGACCAGGGCGAGAATCAGCACGCCGCAATTCCGGGGGACGCAGCGACCTACCAGCTCAAGGGAATCGTGGTCTCATCCGATGCCACGAAGGGCATCGTCACCATCGATACCGAGGCTATTCCAGGCTTCATGGGCGCGATGACCATGCCCTACAAACTTGCCCAACCGGGTGTGGCCACGGAACTTCACCAGGGAGATCACGTCAACGCACGGTTGCGGGTCTCGACCTCGGCCAGCGTGCTCGACCAGATCGATGTGACCGCGCAGGCCGAACCGGATTACAAACCGGAAAAGGTCTATAACGTCCCCGCACCAGGGCAGACAGTGCCGAATTTCAAATTCCTCAATCAAAGCGGCAAGGCCATTACGATGGAGCAATTTCGAGGCAAAGTATTGTTGGTCACCTTTATCTACACACGCTGTCCGTTGCCCGATTACTGTATCCGCATGAGCCGCAACTTCGCCACGGTCCAGCAACAGCTTGCCGCCAATCCCGAGCTGTTCGGCAAGACCCATCTGCTGAGCATCAGCTTTGACCCCGGGCATGACACGCCAAAAGTGCTGCGCAGCTATGGAAGCGCCTACACCGGCGAACATGGCGCCGAGGCTTTTTCTCACTGGGATTTCGCGGCGCCTTCCTCATCGGACTTGGAGCAGGTGGACGAGTTTTTCGACGTGGGCGTGAGCCCGGGCGCCGACAGCACCCTGACCCACTCGCTCTCCACGGCCCTCATTGACCCGGGGGGCAAAATCTTCCGCTGGTACCCAAGTAACGACTGGGATCCCTCCACCGTCGTGGGCGACATAAAGCAGGCTGTTGCCCAGTAGCCATTGCGCTGGCTCGCCGCATGATATTAAAAGAAAGCTATGATTCTTGTGCTCATGGGAGTAACCGGGTCGGGCAAGACCACGATTGGCAAACTGCTGGCCGCGGAAACAGGCTGGCGTTTTGCCGACGCCGATGACTTTCACTCCGAAGCCAACAAGGCCAAGATGCATGCCAGCATCCCGTTGACCGACGAGGATCGCAAGCCCTGGCTGGCCACGCTGCACCAGTTGTTGCTGGGTTGGTATGAATCGGGAATCAGCGGCATCCTGGGCTGTTCGGCCTTAAAGCAGGGTTACCGGGATGAGCTTACCCCGCAGATTCCGTCGGTTAACATCCGTTTCATCCTGCTCGCAGTCTCCCGTCCCGTTCTCGAACAGCGCCTCAGGGATCGCAGAAACCATTACATGAGCCCGGAACTGTTGCAGAGCCAACTCGACACCCTCGAGGTGACTCCCGATCTGATGCGGGTGAATGCCGAAGGGCAGCCGGAGAAAATTGTGCAGGAAATCCTGGACGAACTCCTCACGGTCGAAGGCAAGATCGACGTATAGAGCCCCTGACCCTATCCCCCGAGGTAGAATCAAGGCTGTGGTCACTCTTCTTCCCATCGGCTCCGAAACGCCTCGCAGTCTGGTCCTGGATCCACCCCTGACCGACGCCGAGTTTGAAGCCCTCTGCGCGGCCAACGACCTCATCTCTTTTGAGCGCACGAGGGAAGGGGAAATTCTTATGCACTCGCCGACCGGAGGATTTACCAGCGACGGAAATGCAGAAATCGTTTCTCAGGTCCGCTCCTGGTGGAAGACTCACCGGCGGGGAAGAGTTTTCGATTCGAGCGGCGGGTTCTTTCTTCCCGACGGTTCGATGCTGAATCCCGATGCCGCCTACGTCCTGCCGGATAAGCTCGTGGGATTGACAAGGGACGACCTGACCGGCTTCCCGCGCCTCTGCCCTGACTTTGTGGTTGAGTTGCTCTCCATCTCCGACAGCCTATCCAAGGCGCAACAAAAGATGGAACGATGGATCGAGAATGGCGCAAGTCTAGGCTGGCTAATCGATCCCTATGAAAAGAAGGTCTACATCTACGAAACCATCTACGAAACCGGGGCGGAAACTGTAGCCGTCACAGGCGATACGCTTCCCGGCCGGGGTCCCGTCGAAGGCTTCACCCTCGACCTCGAGGAACTCTGGCGCTGCTACGAGATTTGACCTTTTTGGAGGCGTCCTCCCTTGATGGCGAAAGTCACGGTTCTCTTTGGTGTTCTTCTCATTGTTCTGGGTGGGGCAAGCTTCGTGCTCACCGGCCACAAATTCCCCACCTCCCTCATTCCTGTAGCGTTTGGCATCCTACTGGTTACCTTTGGCAGCATGGCGGAGACCCCGGTCGCCAAGCGCCGCATGTTGTTCATGCATATCGCGGTAACGGTCGGCCTGCTGGGCTTTCTGGCCACCGCCCCGGCGCTTTTTCAGGTGGTGGAACTCTTCAAGGGCAAACTGTTCCCCTACCCGGCGGCCATTGAAGAAAAAGCAGCAATGTCGGCCCTCATGCTCATCTATGTACTACTCTGTGTGCGTTCGTTTATCACGGCGCGCCGCACGAGAGTCTAGGGGGCCTTTCCACAATGAGTTTGCGATCCAGCGCCGGCGCCGGTATGTCGGTGCGTGCCGAACGGTCGACCCGGGTGCGTGCGGGTGGGGATGAGGTCAAGAAAAAACGGCCGCCGTTGCGCAAGGTGCTGCCGGAAATCTGGACCCTGATCAAGCCGCGCCGGTGGCTGCTGGCGTTTGGCTTCGTTTTGATGGTCATCAACCGGGTCTCCGGGCTGGTCCTGCCTGCGTCGACCAAGTTTCTGGTAGACGGGGTTCTGGTCAAAAAACAGGCTGACAAGTTGCCCTGGATCGTCGGCGCCGTTCTGCTGGCAACCACCATCCAGGCCATCACCTCATTTTCCCTGACCCAGTTACTCTCCAAGGCCGCGCAGCGCCTGATTGCCGACCTTCGTATGCAGGTGCAGCAGCACATCGGCCGCCTTACCGTAAGCTTCTACGACGCCACCCGTACCGGCGTCCTGGTGTCGCGCATCATGACCGATGTGGAAGGGGTCCGCAACCTGATCGGCACCGGCTTGGTCGACTTTGTCGGCGGCCTTCTAACCGCCGTGCTCGCCTTCTTCATCCTGATGCGCATCAGCCCCAGCATTACCCTCATCTCCTTTGCCTTTGTCTTGACCTTTGTGCTGATCCTGCGCAAGGCGTTCGGCGTGATCCGCCCCATTTTTCGCGAACGGGGCAAGATCAATGCCGAGGTCACCGGGCGGCTGACGGAATCGCTGGGCGGCGTGCGTGTAGTCAAGGGCTACCACGCGGAAGACCGTGAAGCCGGGGTCTTCGCTTCAGGAGTAGAACGGCTTTATCAAAACGTGGTGCGTTCGTTGACCGCCACCTCACTGCTGTCGCTGGCTGCAACGGCGATCCTGGGTATCGTCGGCGCCACCGTTATGTGGCTCGGCGCCCGGCAGGAGATGGCCCACAAGATCACCCTCGGCGACTACTTCACCTACACCATGTTCCTTGCCTTCATGGTGGCGCCCGTCTTCCAAGTCGTGAATGTGGGCACGCAACTCACCGAGGCCATCGCCGGCCTTGACCGCACCAGTGAGATCCTTGCGGAACGAGAAGAAGATGCCGAGCCTGATCGCACCGTCAGCCTGGGACCCATCAACGGAGACGTGAAGTTTGAGGACGTGCATTTTGCTTATGAGACCGACAAGCCGGTTCTCCACGGCATTTCATTGCACGCCCGCCCGGGCACCGTGACCGCTTTGGTAGGCTCTTCCGGATCGGGCAAATCCACCATCATCAGCTTGATTTGCGCTTTTCATAAGCCTACGTCGGGGCGGGTACTGGTCGACAGCACTGACCTATCCACCGTGCGCCTGAACACCTATCGCAGCCAACTGGGCGTGGTGCTGCAGGAATCGTTCCTCTTTGATGGCACCATCCGCGAGAACGTCGTTTTCTCCCGGCCCGAGGCCACGGAGGAACAGTTTCTCAATGCATGTACGATCGCACGCGTCGATGAGTTCGCGCTGCGCTTTCCAGAGGGCTACGACACGATTGTCGGCGAGCGCGGGGTGAAGCTATCCGGGGGCCAGCGACAGCGGCTTTCCATTGCCCGCGCCATCCTCGCCGATCCTCGTATTTTGATTCTCGATGAAGCCACTTCCTCGCTCGACTCCGAGTCAGAAGCGATGATTCAGAACGGTCTCAGTTACCTGATGCAGGGCCGCACCACGTTTGTGATTGCCCACCGCCTCTCTACGATCCGCAGGGCCGATCAGATCCTGGTAGTGGAAGGTGGCCTCATTCTTGAGCGTGGTACACACTCCACTCTCTACGCGCTGGAGGGCCGGTACCACGATCTTTACACTCGCCAGCATGGGGTCGAGTCCAATCGCTTTCTTGCTCCGGGCGAAGGCGAAAAGCTGTTTGAAGAGCTGAAATAGGGTTAACGGTCGACCAGGGAAGCAAGTCTTTTTGGTGCGAGCTGTAAATAGCTGCCAAGAATTAATTCTTTGACCTCGGACAAATTCAGTTTCGCGAGGTCCATGCGGAGACCAATCCATCCTCTTGGACCGATGTATGCTGGGAGATAAAACCGGGCCGGATCCGATTCAACGAGGAAAGTGTTCTCCCCAGGCAAGACCTTGCAACAAACGCTGATGATGTTGTCGCCATGATGATTATTGAGGTAATAAGCGAACGTTTTCTGGCCGACGAGAAAGGCGCAGTGCGACTCCTTGTCTTCACGCCTTGTCTCCGGTAGCGCCAGGCAAATCTTCGTCAGCCCATCGAGGCGGTCCTGCCGGCTTGGTTTCGGAACCATAACAAGTCCAAGCGAAATAGTAAGTCTTTTCTGCCCTGATACACTCGCGATTCGATCGCGGGTGAGAATTTAGCGTCATTATTCATGTTCCAGGAAGGGGAGTGTTTATGGGAAAAGCACTTGGCATTACTTTGGAAGAAGCGCGCCAAATCATTGCGGCGGCCAGCAAGAAGGCCAACGAGATCAAGGTCATGATGAACATCGCCGTGGTCGATGCGGGCGCCAATCTGATTGCTTTCGAGCGCATGGACGGAGCGTGGATCGGCAGCATCGACATTGCTCAGAAAAAGGCTTTTACCGCGCGTGCTTTCGATCTCGATACCAAATCGCTGGGTGAGAACTCACAGTCGGGTCAGCAGTTTTTTGGCATTCACGCTTCGAACAACGGCAAGATCATGATCTTTGCCGGTGGCATTCCGATCAAGCGTGGCGGAGAGGTGGTGGGCGCCATCGGTGTGAGCGGAGGTTCCGGTAAAGACGATCACACCGTAGCCGAAGCGGGTGTCGCCGCTTCTCAAGCCTGACCAGAGCCGGATATCGTATCATTCGGTCATTGGAACCCCGAATCTTGGCCCCCTCACTTCGCACCTGCTGCTGCGCCCTGCTGCTATGGGGGTCGGTGTTGTTCCCGGCTCTGTCGTCCGGGCAGGCGCCGCCGGGGACCATCTCGGGCACGATTGTGGATGCGCGCAACCTGCCGGTTGCCGGGGCGCAGATCGTTGCCAATGGGGGCCAGGTGCTGGGCATCACGGCAACCGATGGCAGCTTCACGGTACCCGCCGGGTCAGGGCGGGTGCAGATCCTCTCAGCCCATTTTGAGCCAACCTCGGTCAACCTGGAAGGCCCTTCTCCGCTTCACGTGTTGTTGGAGCATCCTCTTGAGAGCGTCACGGTAACCGCCTACCGGTCGCCGCTTGCCTCGGGTGATAGTCCGGCCAGCACGCGCATTCTCACCGCCCAGCGTTTGCGGGAGGCGGCTGGAATTTCGCTCGATGACAAGCTGCGCCAGGTGCCCGGCTTTGAATTATTCCGTCGTACCAGCTCGCTGGTCGCGAACCCAACCACAGAAGGGGTTTCGCTGCGGGGACTGGGCTCGACCGCGGCCAGCCGTTCCCTGGTGGTATTTGATGAAATCCCCATCCTTGACGCGTTTGGCGGCTGGGTCCACTGGGAAGAACTGCCGCCTCCGGTGATCCATTCCGTCGAGCTGGTGCGGGGCGGCGCCTCGGATCTCTATGGATCGAGCGCCATCGGCGGCGTGATCAGCGTTGTCCCGGTGAAGCCTGTGGCGAACCGCTTTCAGCTCTCCACCAGCTACGGTTCCGAAGCCACCACGGACAACTCGCTGTTGGGCGCCCTGAAATTCGGCAAATGGTCGGGCCTGGTGAGCTCGCAGCTGATTACTACCGACGGTTACGTTCTGATTGCTCCCAGTGTCCGAGGCCCTATCGATCAGCCGAACAACGTACATGCGCAGAACGGGGTGACGGAATTCGACCGCGGCCTCAGCCACGACGGGCGCATTTTCCTGCGCGGCAGTGTGCTGAACGAGGATCGCCACAACGGCACACCGATCCAGATCAACAGCACCCGCCTCTGGCGCTACGCGGGGGGAGCGGACTGGAGCAACCTGGTCGTTCGCCTCTATGGCGACAACGAGCACTACTCGCAGACCTTCTCCACCATTAATGCAACGCGCACCGGGGAGACGTTAACCCGCATTGGAAAAGACCCGGCGGGCGAGTTGGGGGCCGCGGGGCACTGGCATCAATCGATTGGAACCCACCTGCTACTGCTGGCGGGCGCCGATATCCACGATGTGCGTGCGGCCGACTACGAGACCATGTTCCCCGCCTCGAGGGGCTATCTGAACACCACCGCCCGGCAGCGACAGAGCGGCGTGTATGGCGAGGTGCTTTTTACGCCCACGGCGTGGACACTGAGTGCTTCCGGCAGGGTGGATCATTTCTCCAACTTCGACGCCAGCCAGTACAAAACCGCCGCCGCGCCGGTTCAGTTGCCGCAAATCAACCAGACCGTGTTCGATCCGCGGATCGGCATTACCCGGCGTCTCACCACCGCATTGGCTGTGAGTGCATCGGCCTTCCGTGCCTACCGTGCGCCGACCGAGAATGAGCTTTACCGGACCGGGCAAGTTGGTTCGCAAACCACGCTGCCGAATGCCGACCTGGTTTCTGAGCGCGCCACTGGATGGGAGGCAGGTATTCATGCCGATCTTCCGTCGATCGGCTCGACCGTCCGGGCCAGCTATTTCTGGACGCAGATCAACCGGCCGATCACGGCCCTTACCCTGAGCACCACCGCGACCAGTTCACTGCTGATGCGCGAGAACCTGGGCCAGATCGAGAGCCGCGGGGTGTCGGTCGATTTTGCCTCCCGGCCCGTGAGTTGGGTGAGTGTCGAAGGCGGCTACCAATATGCAGATGCGACGGTCACCAAGAACTCGCAACAACCGAACCTGGTGGGCAACTGGATTCCCCAGGTGGCGCGTAACACGGCGACCACGCAAGTTGCGTTTTCCCGCCGCCGCTTTGGCCTGCTCAGTGTGCAGGGCCGAATCAGCGGACGTCAGTATGACGATGACGCCAATCGGTTCCTCCTCCACAGCTACTTCCGCCTGGGCGCCTATGCCTCGCACGACTTTGGTCACCGCCTGACGGCCTTCGCAGCCGGCGACAATCTTTTCGACCGCGCGATTGAGGCTGGGAAAACGCCGTCGCTTACGCTGGCGTCGCCGCGGGTCGCCCGTTTTGGGTTGCGGATCAATTTCGGGGAGTAGCTCTGTGTTGATGCCTTTTCCGGGAGGTGTTTTTGACAGTGATCATCGGCTTTGCCACTTGAGCAGTGGAAAAACGCTACTGTAGTTGTCTGTCCATAGCCTGACACCCGACCTTAATGGCGTTTGGAAGCCGTTGTTGACGATCTCCGGTTGATGCAAAAACGCCTGGTTCGCAGTCACCAAAATCCAGTCGGCGTAGTACAAGCCGGTCTGTTCGTCAGCATGGGTGTGCACCGACACGGCATTGAGGCCGGCATTGTTAGCGATTCCCGCAACCACCGGCTCCAGGTCGATGTATTGGTTGGAAACGTGAAAGACAATGATCCCATCGGGCCGCAGATGCCGGCGATAGAGAGCCAGCGCTTCCCGGGTCAACAAATGCACCGGAATCGCATCCCCGGAGAAGGCATCCACCACCATCACATTGAAGTTCTGTGGTGGCTCTGAAGCCAATGACAAGCGCGCATCCCCGAGCACCACGTCGATCTTCGCCCCGCTGTCGTGCAGGAACGTGAACCAATGCCTCGCCAGCCGCTCCACCGGGGGATTAATCTCATAAAACCGCATCACGTCTCCGGCGTTCCCGTAGGCTGCGACCGTGCCGGTACCCAGCCCGATCACGCCCACCCGTTTGGGGCCGGCCCCACAACACAGCCGCATAGCCAAACCAAGCCCGGAATTCGTCGCGTAGTAAGTCAAGGGCTGGCCAAGAAACTGGGGTGCGAACCACTCCGCGCCATGCTCGATGGTTCCATTCAGAAGCTGGCGGTCAGTATCGGACTGGGGCGGCAGATGCGTTTCCCTGACGCGCAGGGTCCCGTAGAAATTGCGCATCAGGGAGACCGCGTCGTCATCGTACTGCCTTACCTGGGTGCTCAGGACCACGATCGCCGCGGCCGCTCCTACCACCCAAAGCATGCGCAGGCCCCAACCGTCTTGCCAGGTCGCCGCCATGGCGATCAACGCGACCACGACCAGGGTGCAGGCCAAATCATAGTTAGCCCGGAGCACCAGGGGAGCGACCACTCCTACCAGCAACGTTCCCGCCGCGCCGCCCGCTGCTGCGACCAGGTAGAACCTGGTCATGCCCGCCGTGGCCGGCCGCCGCGCATAGAGTTCGCCGTGGAGAAAAAAGCAGACGATAAACAATGCGATGAGAAACAAGGGCACGCTTACCGCGATCGGCAGCTGGGTTCGAATATCCCGCAGCATGTAGGCCATGGAGGCCACGGCTACCAGCACGAAACGAAGCATCGATTGCCGCACCGGAAGCCACGCCCCTTGAAATGCCAGGATGAACGTCAGCAGGTACAGCGCCAGCGGCGGCAGCCATAGCAGGGGTATGGCTGCGATATTCGCGCTCATGTGGCTGGTGACCGCGGTCAGCAGCATGCCGCCGCCCAGGGCCAGCAAAAACCAGAAGGGCTCTGGATGTCCTTGCAAGGCTGCTGGTTCGGGCATGGGCGGGGCAACTCGCCTGCGGCCCTGCCAGGCGATGGCCCCGCAGAGCACCGCGAAGAGCAGAAATCCGCCACTCCACAGTCCTGTTTGCTGCCTCATGGTCAGTCGTGGCTCAATCAGCAGCGGATAACTGCCCAGGGCCAGCAGCGAAGCGAGGTTGGAGAGGGCAAACAGCCGATAGGGTGACTCGCTTCCGAAGCTGCCGGCATACCAGGCGGTCAGCAAGGGCGTGGTGGCAGAAAGAGCAAGGTAGGGAAGACCGATGACCGTCGCCAGCACCCGGAAAACCGTGACTGCGGGATGATAGCTGACCGCCGTTGGACCAGGCCTGACGTGAGCACCCAGCGTCAGGAGCGCCGCCGTCAACAACACAATGTGGAGGATCGCCTGGCGGATCGGCTGGAAGTTGGTTGAAATCCAGTGGGCATACAGATAACCGAGCAGGAGCATCACGGAGAAGAAGACCAGGCAGGTCGTCCACACTGCGGAGGAGCCACCCAGTGTCGGGAGCAGCTGTTTCGCTGCCATCGGCTCCACCACAAAGAGCAGGAAAGCACTCAGGAAAATCGTCAATCCGTAGAGGCTGCGGAGAAGGGCCATTCGGGGTACCACAAGGATGTATCACAGAAATGCCTAAGCTCGCGGCCGGCAGGGTAATCAACCGCGAGGTCACCGTTAGGTGTAACCAGGGTGACGTAGTCAACCATCCAGGTGGCCGGTATTGTGATCTGCGAGGATCAGTTCTGGGGGAGGGCTGCTCTTCGGCGCGCCCGTGAGCCAACGCTCACGGGCGCTTGCTATTTGCCGCCACTCACCCTCCATATAGAATCCTCAAATATGCCTGAACCGCTGCTGATTGCCCAGAGCAAAGAGCCGCTCTACCTGCTTCCGGCCATGTCCAACCGGCACGGTTTGATCGCCGGAGCGACCGGTACCGGCAAGACGGTAACCCTGCAAGTAATGGCAGAGTCGTTCAGCCGGATTGGCGTCCCGGTGTTCGCCGCGGATGTGAAGGGCGACCTGTCCGGTATCAGCCGGCCGGGGACGGAAAATCCCAAGATCGCCGACCGGGTAAAAAAGCTCAACCTGACGGACTTCTCTTTTGCCGGGTGCCCGGTGACGTTCTGGGATGTGTTCGGGGAACAGGGACATCCAGTCCGCGCCACCGTTTCGGATATGGGCCCCCTGCTTTTCAGCCGCCTGCTGAATCTGAATGACATCCAGTCCGGAGTGTTGACTGCCGTATTCAAGATTGCGGATGACCAGGGATTGTTGCTGCTTGATCTCAAGGACCTGCAGGCGATGCTGCAGTATGTGGCGGCGCATGGCAAAGAATTTCAAACCCAGTACGGCAATATTTCGGCCGCCAGTGTGGGCGCGATGCAACGAGGTTTGCTTACTCTGGAGCAGCAAGGCGGGGACAAATTTTTTGGCGAACCCGCCCTCAACCTCGACGACCTGATGCAAACCGATGGCCAGGGTCATGGCTTGGTCAATATCCTGGCGGCGGACAAGCTCATCAACTCGCCCCAGCTCTATGCCACGTTCCTGTTGTGGATGCTCAGCGAATTGTTCGAGCGGCTGCCCGAGGTGGGGGACCCGGAAAAGCCAAAACTGGTCTTCTTCTTTGATGAAGCCCACCTCCTCTTTTCCGGCCTGCCCAAAGTGATCGAAGACAAGGTTCACCAGGTGGTGCGCCTGGTTCGATCGAAGGGCGTGGGCGTCTTTTTTGTTACCCAGAGCCCTGTTGACGTTCCGGACGGGATCTTGGGCCAGCTCGGCAACCGAGTGCAGCACGCGGTGCGAGCGTTTACTCCGAAAGATCAGAAAGCGGTGAAGGCGGCGGCCCAGACATTCCGCACCAATCCGGAAGTCAATGTTGAGCAAGTAATTCTGGAATTGGGCGTGGGTGAAGGGTTGGTGTCCTTTCTCGATGAGAAGGGAACTCCGGCGATGGTGGAGCGCGCGCTGGTTTGCCCGCCGCGCAGCCAGATTGGCCCTATCACCCCAGAGCAGAGGCAACAGATCATGCGGGGCTCCCTGGTAGCCGGGGTTTATGAGGCAGCGGTCGATCGCGAATCGGCTTATGAGCTCCTGCAGCAACGCGGGCCACAAGGCGGCCCAGCCAGTGGCTCGCAACCTGTTTCTGCTCAACAACCTGCGCCGAAGGCGACCAGCTGGTACAGCGACCTGTTGGGGTCGGGCTCCTCCGGGGGACGGCGTGGAGACAGTCTGGCCGAGACCATGGCCAAGAGCGCCGCCCGCACACTGGGCAGCACCGTGGGCCGGCAAATCGTGCGCGGTGTGCTCGGATCATTGCTGGGTGGCACCCGTCGCCGCTAAGCCGGCACCTGGCGCTGGGGCCGCATGCAAATCTCAGACGAAGGCCACGACTTTAGTTGTCGTGCCGTAAATGGGCTGCGCTTGACGGCTTCACAGGCTGCTGAAAAAGCCTGCTTTGTATCAGGGCACGACTTTAGTCGTGCCGTATCTGATTGAAACTACGATGGGCTTTAGAGTCTGCGTGAGAACTCGAAAATCACGCAATATTCGTATTGATTTTTGGTACCTATCAACACACAATCGTATTGATTTT
>JBAVQC010000181.1:0-18236 GCA_049693715.1 Acidobacteriaceae bacterium
ACAACCATCCCCTTTCTGTCATCCCGACCCGGATTTCCTGCTACGCTGCGCTGGACACGGCTGCGTGTGCGCCTTTCTTTTAAGGAAAGGCGCATGAGGTTCGCCAACGCCACCAACATCAACAGGAAATCCGGGGAAGCCGAGGGACCTGCGGTTCCGCAGACCTTTCCTGGAAATGTTTTTGACAGCGTAGTGCGGGTTCGTTTGCGTCGTTACTCGGTGCGCAGGGCATCGGCGGGCTCAACGCAGCCGGCGCGGTAAGCGGGAATTGCGGAGGCTGCGAGAGCAAGCAGAAAAATAGAAATCGCTGCCAGCATGATCACGACTGGATCGAGCGGATCGACTTCGAATAACAGCGAGCGCAGAAAGCGGGTCGCAAATACGGCAGCGATCCCGCCGATAGCGCAACCGAGCAGCCCCAGCCTGGCGCTCGAGCTCAGGATCAACCGCATCACACCGGAGCGCTGCGAGCCGAGCGCCAGGCGGATCGCCATCTCCTGCCTGCGTTGCACAGCGGAGTAGGCAATGACGCTATAGATGCCCAGCAGGGCCAGCAATACGGCGGCCGCGGCAAAGCTCGAGATGATCGCGGTGTTGAAACGGCGTGGGGCCTGACCTTCTTCCACGATGGCCTCCATGGATTCAACCTGGGTGAGCGGAAGTTGGGGATCGATGGAACGGACAACATTGCGCAATGCGCCCGCCATTTGCTCCGGCAGCTGCTGGCTGCGCAAGACGATCGAGCCTCCGCTGCCCACCAGCATGTCGGGCGTCGCAAAGGAGCCCGCATCTCCTTTGGCTTGGCTGAAGGGGAAATACACCTGGTTCGTGACCGGCACATCCGCTGCCATCTCTTTCACATCGCCGATCTCACCCACCACGGTCACCCAGGGTATGGTTGTCGCCTCTGTAGGCCCGCG
This sequence comes from Acidobacteriaceae bacterium, assembly GCA_049693715.1. Classification (GTDB taxonomy): domain Bacteria; phylum Acidobacteriota; class Terriglobia; order Terriglobales; family Acidobacteriaceae; genus PALSA-350. The sequence goes on from JBAVQC010000181.1 coordinate 921, forward strand.
GTGCAGGCGTTTGCCGATGGGGTCCTGCCCCGGCCAGTAATGTTGGGCCAGGGTTCGGTTCACGATGGCCACGAGTGGAGCGTGTGCATCATCATCAGGGGTGAAAGCGCGCCCTCGCAGGAGAGGAATGCCGGCGGCGCGGAAGTAGTCGCCCATCAACTCGGATGCCCAGGCAAGGTTCAAGCCCGAGCCTTGGGGCGGGATGTAGCCCTCGGGAGTGAAGGTGGCGCGAACGTCCTGACCGGCAACGGGCAGTAAAGAAGTAACTCCCACCGCCCGGACTCCGGGCAGCGCCTGTAGCTTGTTCTGGAGCAACAGGTTGAAGGAATCAATGGCGGCCTGGGTCCCGTATTGCTGCCGCGGCAAATTATAGCGGGCGGTCAGCATATGATCGGTGCGCAAACCAAGGTCGACGGAGCGCACCTTTTCAAAGCTGCGCAGCAGGAGGCCGGAAGCGGTCAGCAACACCAGGGCCACGGCGAGTTCCGCGACCACCAGGACGGAACGCAGGCGCGCGTAGGCACTGCCCGGGCTGCCGCTGCGGCCGCCTTCTTTCAGCGCCTCGTTGACACTGGTACGCGCTGCAGCCAGCGCCGGGATGAGGCCGCACAGCAAGGCGGTCAGTACCACGAGTCCAAATGCAAAGGCCACTACCTGCCAATCAAGACCAATGGAACTGACACGGGGCAGCGTTTCGGGAAGAAAACTGACACCAGCGCGGAGTGCGACCCAGGCCAGACCGAGTCCTGCAAGGCCGCCGCCCATGCTGAGCAACAAGACTTCGACCAGAAATTGACGCATAACCGCCGCCCCGCTCGCACCCAGCGCCAGGCGTATGGAGACTTCGCGACTGCGGCGGGTCACCCGCAACAGGAGCAGCCCCGCCAGATTAGCGCAGGCGATAAACAGAACCACCGTCACGGAGAGAAACAGAGTGCGAATAAGCGGGCGAGCCTGCGCCACCGTTGACTCGGCAAGGGGTTCGACAAGCGGATGGATGCGGCGCCTGGAGAGGGCTGGAGGAAAATTGCGCATGATCTCGCGTGCCGCTCCGGAAGCATCCTGCTGCGCCTGCGCGGCGGTTATCCCGGGCTTCAACCGCCCTACCATATAGAAGGCCCAACCTCCCTGACCCTTTTGGAGCTCACCCTGCGTGAGGCTCATGGGTACCCACAGTTCACTGCGGTTCAACTGGCCAGGAACCAGGGGAAACTCAAAGTCTCTGGGCATGACCCCGATGATCTCGTAAGGTTTGCGGTCGAGGAGAATCTTCTTTCCAACCACGTTTCCCTCGCCATGGAAGCGGCTTCGCCACATCTGGTAACTGAGCACAGTGACCGGCACAGTTAAATCGTCTTCCTGCTGGGTGAAGACGCGGCCCATCAGCGGCCGCACGGCAAGAACCGGGAACATACTGGCAGAGAGCCGCGCCGCACCAATCTGCATCGGATCGCCAATGCCCGAAAGCTCGTAGGTGGTTGGCTGATAACTGCCCAGGCTCGAGAAGGCGCTGGTGGCGCGCATGTAGACGCGAGTCCCAGGCGCGGTTACGCCAGGTGTGTCGTCGCCATAGTCGACCCCTTCCACGATATCGGCGAGCGCCACCAGCCGGGACTGGCCGGGAAACGGCAAGGGCCGCAGCAGAACGCCCTCGACCATGGAGAAGACAGCGGTGGTGGCGCCGATGCCAATGGCCAGTGTGAGCACCGCGGCCAAGGTGAATCCGGGGGACCTGCGCAGGTGCCGCAGAGCGTAGCGAAAATCCTGCAACAGATTCCGCATCACTCCCTCCATGTACCCCCCGTCATGCCCCATCATCGAGCCATCTGCACATTCTGTAAAGAGTTCGCGAATGCCGTCGCAACCCATCGCTGGGTGGGCTCTGGAGGAAATCGTACGGGTCCCCCGTGTTCGACCTGAGCATACCTGGCCCGAAAAGATGGGGCCGACTGCTATTTGGGTGGAGTAGCCGTGCAACCGTTGTCCTTTGGGGAGAAAGGGGCGGCCTGAACTGGGCGAGTCTTGTTGCGCGGTTCAGGCTGTCCCCTCTTCAGTCCGATGGGTCCTTACTCGCTCTCATTATGCGACGACACAAATTGGACCTTATCCGAGGTGAAGACCAGATCCCGAACTTGACCGTGTGCGCCCAGCGGGCCGAGCGGCTTGCCATTCAATCGCACTTCCAGGCCGGCCGCGTTGCCAACCCGCATCCTGGCGATCTTTTTGCCTTCGATGGTCTTTGTCTGATTGGCCTCGAGAAGCCCCGAGAAGACCGGCGTGCCATCCGAATAAACCGAAAGCCAGGTCTCTTCCGTAGCGGTCAAAGCAAGCTCGACCATCGAACCAGCCGGAGCCGCAGGCTCATTCTGCCTCGCCGCGGTACCAACCGGCGCTGCCGCGGCAGGCCCGGCTGCAACCAGGGAAACAGACGACAATGAAACCCGCCCGGTGGCGGGGCTGGGCGCTGTCCGCCGCCTGGTGCTTTCCACAACCGGAGCGCGGCTCTCGCTCTTCTCCGTGGCGCCCGTGCCGCTCTTGTGCCACCAACCATCGATTCGAGCGCAAGCCACCAGTATGAGGACGAAAGCGGCATATGAAAAATATGTCCTCGCAGTCCAGGACCGGGACGACAGCTTCACCGGCCATTGCCTGGGTGCCCCGGGCAATGGCAGGGGAGCCTCCGCGCTCAACACGCGATCGATCTCAGCGTCGATCGCTCTCGTGTCCACCCCTAGGAATGTGGCGTACTGATGAACGAAACTCTTGTAAAAGAACCCGCCCGGCAGACGATTGCGATCGTCGTCCTCGATAGCCTGCAGGTACTTTGCTTTGATTTTTGTGCGTGCTGCGACTGTGGCTAAATCAATCCCCTGATCGAGACGCGCGCGTTGTAACACCTCAAAAACCGTAAACATGGCAAGTCCGTTCGGCTGAGACGATCTCCTACTGACCTTGGTCCGCTCGGGGAAAAACAGGTATTTCGACCTATGCTGCCGTGTGCTCCCGTTCTCAAGCTCAACCCCTCGAGCGGCAGCCTGTCCTGACTAGTTAGACGAGCTTTCAGCCATCATGGTCGTAAGTTTGTTTTCGGCGCATGAAAGCTGCCAAAACTCAACCATTCAAAACATCAGCCTTCGCGAACTCCGGCCTTACGAAAGACAGCAAGTGCGCTATCGAGCCCGGCTTTCGCGGCTGCTTCCGGTGTCATGTCTTTCGTTCGCCCGAAGACTTCTACGCTGAGCGCGTCGGTGTAGTGGATGCTTTCGAGCGCCCGCAGGAAGCCGGTCAGGTTGATGACACCTTCGCCGGGCAACAGACGCTGATTATCGTGGACCTGCTCTGGAGGCAGGTTCGGCGAGTCATTGAAATGGACGTGCACGATGCGATCGCGGCCGGCGGCAAGGATGTCCTCTGCGGTGGCTCCTGCGTGGTGCCAATGCCAGGAATCGAGCAGCAGTCCGACATTGGGACCACACTCCTTGGCGAACGCGAGCATATCGTTCATACGCCAGATGAATTCGTATTTGTGCGCTTTGCGTAGTTCGAGCGGACCTAGAAACTCGAGGCCGAGGCGGACGTTGGAGCGCGCCAAAATCCTGGCACTTTCTGTAAACCGCTGCTTGTAGGTTTGGCGCAGTTCGTCTTTTGGCGTATCGCTCGACGACAGGATGTACGTGATCATTCTTGGACAATGAATCGCGGCAGCGAACCGGGCGGCTGCGTCGAGCTGGGCGAGCGAGGTTTTGAAGGTTGCATCGTCTTTCCGGAAATCGACCGGAAAATCGATGACGGCGGGCCTGATCTTAAGGCCGGCAAGCAGGTCGTTGGTCGCGCCGGCGCCGGCTTGCATGGCTGGGCGCAGCATGATGTCTGTGCCGGGAAAGCCAATTTGCGCGGCCAGGCGCGCGAAGTCAGGCCACTGAACACGACCTTGCAACAGGACACTGTTGAGCGAGAGGAACATGTTGCGATCGTCGGCTCTGGCAACCGGGGCGAACGCTCTGGCGAGCGGGGCTGCGGCAAGCAGCTTACCAAACGATCGTCTGGATATCAAATAAGGCACGCGCAATCGATCATACCCGAGTAGCATAAAGTCGAGGAGCTGAAGCCATGAACAGACGAGAGATGTTAGCCACCACGGGTGCTGCGACGCTTGGGGCACTTGTCATGCCGAAGCTGATGCAGGCCGAGGCTCCAGCGAGCCAGGTTGCGATCGTGCGTTGCCGCGATTACGCGCAGTATGGGCAGCAACTCTCGAGCGCGTTCGATCAGATCGGCGGCATCGAGAAACTGGTGCGCGGCAAGACCGTTGCGCTCAAGCTGAATCTCACGGGGAATCCGAAGAACTGGCCGCTGACGCCTGAGCTTCCTTATCGGACGAATGCGCAGACGGTGGGGGCGACCGTGCATCTGTTTGCCAGGGCCGGTGCGCGGCGCGTTCGCATGATTGAAAGCTTCTTCCCCGCCGATCAGGATCTCTCCCTGTGGGCACGCTACGGCCTGGACGTAAACGCGATTAACAACATGGGTGTGCCGGTGGTTTGGGAAAACGTGCAGAACCTCGGCAACTACAAGCAATATGTGCGCATGAAGGTGCCCTGGGGCGGGTACGCCTACCCGGCATACCACCTGAACCCGGCGTTCTATCAGTGTGACGTATACGCTTCGATGGCCAAGCTGAAGAACCATTGGGTTGCAGGCGTGACCATGACCATGAAGAACAACTTCGGCAACACGCCCTGCTCGCTCTATGGCGGGGACTGCGGACCGAGCGGGAACGAGCGGCCGACGAAAGAGCGCGTACAAGTGCTGCACGAAGGTACGACGCCTGCGCCTTCTGGAGTCGATGCCGAGTTGCATCCTGCTTCGCCGCGCGATCCGGGCTATCGGGTTCCGCGCATTCTGGTGGATCAGAACGGTATTCGGCCCATTGATATCGCGATCGTGGATGGCGTCGAGACGGTGCGGGGAGGGGAAGGTCCGTGGCTTCCTGGCCTGGAAAAGATGATACCGGGCGTGATCATTGCCGGCCGCAACGCTGTCTGCGTGGATGCTGTCGGGATGGCCGTGATGGGCTACGATCCGTACGCGGAGCGCGGCACTTCTCCGTTCATCCGTGGCGACAACTCGCTGCGTCTCGCGGAAGAAGCCGGGATAGGAACACGCGACCTGAAGCGCATCGAAGTAGTAGGACTTTCGATAAAGGACGCTCATATCAATTTCGGACCCGGCGCGGTTGGTAAGAAGCTGGCCGAATTGAACGCGTAGATCGCACCCGGTGAAGCGAGTTGGGAGCGATCCCTTCGGCGGAGACGCCCAAGGCCGGTGTCGAGGTACGGGAAAACTCTTGGGGCTCGGCGACTAGCCGCTGTCCGGTAAATTGTTGGTGCTTGTCGCTGATGGGTCGTTTCGACGTGAAGTTGGAGCAATTCGGGGATTCGCACACGCGCTTGGATCGGCTTTGGGCGAAACGTTGGCGAATGCAGGAGACATTCTAGGGAGCCGCCTCGACGGTTAGCCGCAGCCCCACCGCCTTAGCTACAGCAACTAACGTCGAGAGCCGCGGGTTCCCCTTGGCCGACAGCGCGCGGTAAAGGCTCTCTCGCTCAACGCCAGCCTCTTTCGCTACTTTGGCCACCCCGCCTCTTGATTCAGCAATGCGTCGCAGGGCAATCAGCAGGATCTGCGGATCATCCCCTTCCTCGAGCGCCGCACGGAGATACTCTACGGCGAACTCCGGATTCTCACGCAGCTCCTTTGCCATAGCCTCATCATGAGAAATACTGGGTCTGCGTTTCATTCCATTACGTGCGCGTGCCTTTAGGTCTGACAGATTGGCGAGCCACTCCCCGAAACATCTATGCCCTCCGCAGTCGTGTAGCGGCGGATCTCGATCACGATGTCACTGTAACCTATAAGTTACATTCTGTCCAGACTGACTGACTGACCTGCTCAGTCCGCTGAGAGAATTCCCAAATCCATCAGTCTGTCCACGAAACCTCTGATCGACGCTGAAGCGTTTGAGTGTAGATTCTCCTTCAGCCTCCCGGCGTTTCCCCCTCGGTCCGACTCGGGAGATCGCACGCTCTCTCGGCATTTCTGTTCCCGCGGCCAAGTCCAGGCTGGCGCGCGCAACGAACGCTTTGCGCGGATCACGGCTTCAAACCGATTCGCAACCTGACCCCTAAAATGTGGGCGACTTTCCGGTAAGCATTGCAGTATCATCTGCTGCGGTTCGGAGCCATTTCTGCTACGCTGTGCAACTAAACTCGCTGTCAGTCATCTCAAAACCAGGAATTTATGAAGGACGAGGTGCTATGTTCCGCTTCCCACTCACCCGTAAACCACAAACTTCTCGGGAACCGTTCAGCTTAGAGACGCTGGCGAAGGGTTCGCGGCTGCGCGGCGCCACTGTCACCGAGGGCCTTTGTCCTTACTGCGCCGTGGGCTGCGGGCAGCTCATCTTCAGCAAGGGCGGCGAACTCATCAACATTGAGGGCAATCCTGATAGTCCCATCAGCGGGGGCCACCTATGCCCCAAAGGGGCCAACGCTTTCCAGCTCTCTGTCAATTCGCATCGCGTCCGCAATGTCCTCTACCGCGCTCCCTACTCCGACCACTGGGAGACGCGGACGATGGAGTGGGCGCTGGACCAGATTGCCCAGCGCGTTAAGACGACCCGCGACGCCGACTTCACGACTCGCGACGAGCAAGGACGTTTGCTCAACTCGGTGCGCAGCATCGGCACGTTGGGCGGGGCGACGATTGACAACGAGGAAAACTACCTCATCAAGAAGCTGTTCAACGGCGGGTTGGGAGTGGTGTCGATCGAGAACCAGGCGCGAATATGACACAGCGCCTCGGTGCCCGGTCTGGGCGCCTCGTTCGGCCGCGGCGCGGCCACAAACTATCAACAGGACATGGCCAATAGCGACTGCATCCTGTTCATGGGATCCAACATGGCGGAGGCTCAACCTGTCGGCTTCCGCTGGCCCATGGAGGCCAAAGAGAGAGGCGCGACCCTGATCCATGTCGATCCCCGCTTCACCCGCATGTCGGCCGTGTGCGATCTTTACGTGGGCATTCGCTCCGGCAGCGACATTGCCTTCCTCGGCGGCCTGGTGAATTACATCTTAACGAACGACCGCTGGTTTCATGAATACGTCCTGGCCTACACCAATGCTTCGACCATCATCGACGAAGGGTTCCGGGATGCCGAAGATCTTGCAGGGCTGTTTAGCGGCTTCGACCAGCAGCACGATTCCTATGATTCCAAGCAAGGCCATTGGGGCTACGACCAGTCCGGAAGCGGCGCCGCGGAGCAGGGCGGATCGAACCATACGCCTCAGTCCACCAAAGACCCGCACCAATCCCAGGGCCACAGCAGGGATGGCAGCGGTGAACCACATACCTCGCCGTCCAAGGGCGTTTCAAACGTACAGCGCGATCCGACCTTGCAGCATCCGCGCTGCATTATGCAGATTTTGCGCCGGCACTTCGCACGCTATACATCGGAGGTCGTTTCCCAGGTGTGCGGCTGCAAGCCGGAAGAGTTTGTGCGGGTCGCGGAATTGCTCTGCACCAACTCCGGACGTGAGCGGACCACCTGCATTGCCTATGCGCTGGGCTGGACGCAGCACACCACCGGCGTGCAGATCATACGCACTGCAGGCATCCTGCAATTATTACTCGGGAACATGGGACGGCCCGGCGGCGGCATTATGGCCTTGCGCGGCCACTCTACGATCCAAGGCGCGACCGACATTTCGACTTTGTACGACTCACTGCCCGGCTACCTGCCGCAACCCAGTGCACACGATCCCGCGCACGAGGATTTGAGCGGTTATATCGAGACCGGAAGAATGCCCACCGGCTACTGGTCGAACTTCAGCAAGTTCATCGTCAGCCTGCTCAAGGCGTGGTACGGCGACGCAGCGACCCCGGACAATGACTTCGGGTTCTCCTGGGTGCCGCGTGTGGATGGTGACTACTCGCAACTGGCCTACTTCGATCGCATGTCAAAGGGTGGGGTAAAGGGCTACTTCCTGGCCGGCCAGAATCCCGCCGGCGGCGGACCCAACGCCAATGTGCACCGTGCCGGATTGCGCAACCTCGAGTGGCTGGTGGTTCTCGACTGGTTTGAGACGGAAAGCGCCGTATTCTGGAAGAGCGACCCGAAGGGCCCGCCGCCCTCCGAGGTCGGCACCGAGGTCTTCTTCATCCCCGCGGCGGCCGCTCAGGAGAAGGAGGGCAGCTTAACCAACACCCAGCGGTTGATCCAATGGCACAAGAAAGCCATCGATCCGTCCGGCGATTGCCGTTCCGACGCCTGGTTTTACTATAACCTGGGTAAGCGCCTCAAGCAGCTCTACGCCGGCTCGAACGATCCTAAGGATCAGCCGCTGCTGAACCTCACCTGGGACTACGACTTTGACGAGCAGCCGCGTCTGCCCGATGGAACGCTCAGCCGCATTGAAGGGGAACCTGACCTGGAGAAGGTCCTCATGGAGATAAACGGCCACCGGCTGGATGAAACCGACCCGCGCACCGGGCAGCCTCGTCTTGTCAGTGGCTACTCGGAGTTGAAGGATGACGGCACGACGGCATGCGGCTGCTGGGTCTATAGCGGCGTCTTCCCTGAGCCCGGCCGCAACCGTGCGGACGAACGCAAGATCACGGATAACCCAATCCAACCGGAATGGGGCTACGCCTGGCCGAACAATGTCCGCGTCCTGTACAACCGCGCCTCGGCCGACCCCGACGGGCGCCCTTGGTCGGAGCGCAAGAAATTGGTCTGGTGGGACGCAGAGAAGCGGAGCTGGGTCGGACTCGACAAACCGGACTTCGAGCTGAACAAGCCGCCCGATTACCAACCGGCTCCGGGCGCGACGGGCATGGCCGGCATCGGCGGCGCACAGCCCTTCATCACCAAGGCCGACGGACTGGGCTGGCTGTATTCACCCAGTATTAAGGATGGGCCTCTTCCGACGCATTACGAGCCGGTCGAGTCGCCGCTGGGCAACCTGCTCTATCCCAAACACAACACCAACCCGACGGTGCGCTATTTTGATGGACCGCTGAACCATATCGCCCACACGCCGACATCTGAGTATCCTGTGGTGGCCACGACGTTCCGTCTTACCGAGCATTACCTGAGTGGGCCGATGAGCCGCTTCAATAGCTGGCTTAACGAATTACAACCGGCGATGTTCGCCGAGCTGAGCCACGAGCTGGCCGCCGAGCGCGGTATTGTTCACGGCGGCTGGATGACGATCCAAACGGCGCGCGGTCGAATCGAGGCTCGCGCGATGGTCACCCGGCGGCTGCGGCCCTTTGCCGTCGAGGGGCGCGTGATCCACCAGATCGGCCTCCCGTTCCACTGGGCTTTCGCTGGGGAGGTCGTGGGCAGCAACGCCAACGACCTGACCGCGCTGCTGGCCGACCCCAACGTGAGCATGCACGAAAGCAAGGCATTCGCCTGCCAGGTAGAAGCCGGGCGGCTCGAAGGCGAGGCTCCACAACCGACGGTGCCCACAGCGCACTGGCCCACCCTCGATCCGATCCCGGACACTCCGGCCAGTGCCCAACCAGAAGGGAGAATTGGACATGGCAAGTAGAGAAAAGGAACTGTCCGCCCTGCCCCAGACCAGCGATCCCCCGCGCGGCTGGCTGTCCCAGCAGCTGGGACGCCTGATCTATCCGTTCCTGCGTGGCGAAGCGCCCAAGCCCCGTCCGGCTACTGGCTTTTACACCGACACTACCGTATGCATCGGCTGCAAGGCTTGCGAAGTGGCGTGCAAGCAGTGGAACCAGCTACCCTCGGATGGCTTCAACTGGTCGGGCAACAGCTACGACAATACGAATGAGTTATCGGCGACAACCTGGCGCCATGTGAAATTCATCGAGCAATTCTCCCATGAATCGCCAAGCACACTTATTACCCCCGACAGGGTGTTGGATGAGTCGAATCTCAATCGCTGGCTCATGATGAGCGACAACTGCAAGCATTGCGTGGCGTCCCCTTGCCATCAGGCTTGCCCGACCGGCGCCATTGTTCAAAACGAGTTCCAGAACATTTATATACAGGCTGACATCTGCAACGGTTGCTCGTGCTGCATCGCGGCCTGCCCTTTTGGCGTGATCACGCGCAGCGACATGGGCGGTCATTCGCACAAATGCACCCTCTGCTATGACCGTCAGCGCGACGGCCTGGAGCCGGCCTGTTCCAAGGCATGTCCAACCAAGTCCATCCACTTCGGCCCGGTCGACGAGCTTCGCGAGCAGGCCCGCAAACGGGTGGAGGAACTTCACCAGCGCGGCGTCCCGCAGGCGTACCTTTATGGCGACCTGCCCACTGACAACTATTCCGAAATGCATTCCTTCTACCTGCTGGTCGATCGCCCTTCCGTTTATGGCCTGCCGGATGCTCCATTCAATCCGTGGCTGAACATGATGGGAGACTACGTTCGTTCCGTCGCGGGTGGCTTGGCCGCCATCGCCGTGCTGCTTGCCGTGGTGTTTCTTTTGAAGCCCTGAATGGCCACAGACTCCAGACCGCAGCACGCTCTCACCAAACCCTTGCCGGAACCAGGGGGCCAGAGCGGCTATGCGAATACGACCGTGACCAAGGTGCCGGGGTGGCACGGCATCATCGCCTGGGACGCTTTGCTCAACGGCATGGCGACCGGACTGTTCCTGGCCGCCGCGCTCAGCGAGTTGGCGGTGCCCGCTGTTTTCATGCGGGTGGCGAAAGTGGCTTATCCCGTTGCTCTCGTGCTTTTGCTGGTTGACCTTGGATTGCTGGTGTTGGATCTGGGCGATCCGTTGCGTTTCCATCACATGCTCAGGACTTTCAAGCCTGGCTCGCCCATGTCGTTGGGGACGTGGTGTCTGACCATCTTTTCGCTCCCGCTGACCGTGGCGGCGGGGCTGAGCCTGCTGGCCGAAGTGGGGTGGGACTTCGAGTGGGCTCGCGTAGGTGCGGTGGTCGTGGGACTGCTGCCTGGCTTCGCCTCTGCGGCCTACAAGGGAGTCTTGCTCAGCACCAACGCGCAACCAGGTTGGAAAGACGCGCGCTGGTTGGGAGGTTATCTCACCAATTCAGCGCTGCTGATGGGCTGCGCCGAGCTGCTTGCCGTGTCCGCCCTGATGGGGCAAACGCAGGCGGCCGCCATCCTCCGCACCGCCGTTATCGTGCTGCTCGTGCTCAATGTGATTCCCCTGGGGTTGTTGTTTCAGAACCTTCGGCCGGCCCATGCGCGGCTCTATACGCGCGCGCAACAGTGGCGCGTTGGCGTGCTCATCGCTGCCGGGACGCTGATCCCTTTGGGGCTGATGCTTCTCAACGGCGGTCTGGTGTTCCTATTGGTCGCCGTGATTGTTCTTTTAGCGCAGAGCTGGCTGATCCGTGCTGTGTACGTCAAGATACCGCACACTTTGCCATTGGAAGCCCGAAGCGGCAAATAGCCCGGGCGAGATCGCAGTCCACAAATGGTCTGCGGCAGATGGATGAGAACATCCGTTGTAGTTCGCAAGCCATCCATCATTTGCGATCTGCAAAAATGGGTCATAGATGACTTATTCGTAGACTTCGCGCCGATGGGCAATCCGCGTCACATCCACCGTCTTAGCCTCATCGTCAATCTCGTAAACCACGCACCAGTCACCGATTCGGATGCGCCATTGCTTATCGCCGCCGACCAGCTTCTTGCAGCCCGGAGGCCGGCGAGCTTTCCCGGGATTTGTGTTTTGCAGTTACCCTGGTGCGAACCTGGGCGCCCATCCTGCCCCGAATATCCTTTCACAACCCCACGGGAACAGTTAGAATCTGGGCGCTTCCTGAAAGTTGTGAAGTCACAGAGGAGCTTTCCATTCGTAACCATCGGTTTGTTGTACTTATCGTTTTCCTTCTGCTTTCGGTCCTCCCCAGTCACGGCCAAACCTACGTCTTCGGTAGAACGGATTTACCCGTTGGGCCGGGCGCCTTTTCCATCGCCACGGCAGATTTCAATGGCGATGGCATCGTCGACTTTGTTTCCGTAAGTCAGGTCAACAACACCGTATCGGTCATTTTGGGGAACCCGGATGGCAAATTTAATCCACCGGTTACCTATCCCACAGGACCCGCGCCCACGGCCGTGGTCAGCGGAGACTTCAACAACGATGGCGTCCTGGACCTGGCGGTGACTGACGGTAATTGCGCCTACCAGCCTCCGGACGGGCTGGAACTAGTATGCGACGCCGGCTCCGTGAGCATATTGCTGGGCAACGGTGATGGAACCTTCCAGCCACATCTTGACTACGCCACGGGTGAGAATCCTTCCGCACTTGCGGCGGCTGACTTTAACGGCGACGGCAAACTCGATCTGGCGATCGTCAACGCGCAGGACGGCAGCGTTTCCGTGTTGCTCGGCCAAGGGGACGGAACCTTTCAGCAGCAGGTTGTCTACAAAGTGCCTGGTGCACAAAGCCTGGTGGTTGGCGACTTCAACAACGACCACAAGCTCGACCTGGTCGTCTCCGGCCCTTCCACACTGCTGGGTAATGGAGACGGGACCTTTCAAGCTCCCATAACTTATGTTGGCTCCTCGCCGGTGAAGGCGTCCCCTTTGGCGGCGGCCGATTTCAATCTTGATGGCAAGTTGGACTTGTACGCAGGGGGCGATTTATTTCTCGGAAACGGCGATGGAACATTCGTGCTGCACGCGGAATACGCCATTCCCGGTAGTAACAGCTCGGGCACTGCCGGCGCCGCTGCCGCTGACTTGAATGGCGACGGGAAACCTGACCTGGTGATCGCTCAAGGGAACGAAGTTGCGGTCCTTCTTGGAAATGGCGACGGGAGTTTTCAGACTGCACTGGATTACGCCACAACCACTGCCGCTGATGTGCTGGTGGCCGATGTCAACGGGGATGGGAGATCAGACCTGGCGGTCGCGGAGTCAGGTTGCCTCTTATACAATTGCCCAACCCCAGTCTCGCCGAGTATTTCTCTCTTGCTTGGCCTCGGCGGCGGTACTTTCGTCGGAGGAACGTACTATCCCTTTCAAAACTCCTTTCCGGCCTCGCAAGTGGTTTCCGCCGACTTTAATGGGGACGGCAAGCCCGATTTTGCAGCCGCGACTGCCTTCGCTCCTCTAGGAGACACAACAACTTTGGGCGTGTACCTTGGGAATGGAGATGGGACTTTCCAGGCGCAAATCTCCACCCCTATTCTCCAGCGTACCGGGGCGATCGCCGCGGCAGATTTGAATGCTGATGGCAAGGCGGATGTAGCCACGGTCTACACCAATTGCAATGAGGGCGGCACCACCTGCCTCCCGGGAGATGTAGCTGTTCTTATTGGCAACGGGGACGGCACATTTCGGTCGCCGGTGGAATATGCCACCGGCTTGGAGCCCGAAGATCTGACGATCGGCGACTTCAATGGAGACGGCAAACCCGATGTGGCCACCTCCAATTTCGCCTCAAACACCATTTCCATCCTTCTCAACAATGGAGACGGGACCTTTCAAACACATGTGGATTACACCACCGGGCTTCAACCGGAAAACATCATCTCGGGTGATTTCAACGGAGATGGGAAGCTGGATCTGGTTACTCAAACGCAGACCGGGATTTCTCTGCATTTAGGCAGCGGAGATGGAACCTTCCGGCCACATCTGGACTATGTCGTCACTGGAGAAGGCTCATCTCTCGCTGCCGGGGATTTTAACGGCGATGGAAAGCTGGACCTGGCGGTGACAGGAGGCGAGACGCCCCAGGTGTTCATTCTTCTGGGGAACGGCGATGGCACATTTCAAAACCCCGTCGCTTATGCGAGTATTGCTGGATTTCTAAGCGTCGGCGACTTTAACGGGGACGGCAAACTTGACCTCTTTATTACCGCTCAGTATAGCGGTGGATCTGCCATCCTGTTAGGCAATGGCGATGGGACTTTCCGTCAGCCCATTGTGAGTTTTCTGGGGACCGCCACTGCCGCCGCGTTGGACCTTAATCACGATGGAATAACCGACCTTATTGCAGGAACGACTTACAATACGGCCGCGAACGAAATCGCTGTACTGCTCAGCACGGCTTTCAAGGCCATCGCGCCCGGCTCGCTCAATTTCGGATCGCAGGGCGTCGGAACGACCAGCACGCCGCAAACCGTCACCATCAGCAACCCCGCAAGTGTAGGTTTTAGCCTTACCAATATCGCCGCCGGCGGAAACTTCAGCCAGACCAACGACTGCGGGGCCAGCCTCGCGGCTGGGGCCCATTGCACGATTACGGTGAGCTTCTCGCCTGCTGCAACGGGATTGAACTCGGGCTCCATCACGTTCAGTGACAGTACCAAATCCAGCCCGGGCGCCATTCCTCTCAGTGGAACCGGCGTGACTGGACCAGCACTTACAGTAAGTCCGGCCCACGCGATCTTCCCGCCGCAAGCTGTTGGCACAGGCAGCACACCCACGTCGATCATGCTGATCAACACCGGAAACTCCGGATTGAACATCACCGCTATCAGCCTCGCGGGTCCAGCCAGCTCCGACTTTACGCAGACCAATAACTGCGGCGCATCGCTCGCAGCCGTAGGCGCCTGCACTGTCAACGTAACATTCACCCCAACGACAGGCGGATTCAGGACGGCCAATATTTCGATTAGCGGGACGGAGCCGGGCAGTCCCCAATCGGTGGAATTGGTCGGCACGGCGATCGGACCTGCTGCTAACCTAAGCCCTACCACGCTAACGTTCACCTCCCAAACTGTGGGTACTGCCAGCACTGCGCAGACGGCTACCCTGACCAATAGCGGAAACGCCCCGTTGAACATCACCGGCATTTCGGCCGCAGGCGATTTCGCTCAAACAAACACCTGCGGAACATCGTTGGCCATTGGGAGCAGTTGTCAGATTTCGGTTACGTTTGTGCTCTCCGCTGCGGGAAATCGGACCGGAAATATCACCATGGCGCAAAGCGGCGGGGGCAGTCCACAGACCATTGCGCTCTCCGGTATCGGCGTAGCGGCTCCGGATTTCACTGTTGGGTTAGCTTCCGGATCGCAAGCTTCGCAAACCGTCAGTGCGGGGCAGAATGCTCAGTTCAGTCTGACCCTTGCTCCCGCGGGGTCATTCACGGGAACGGTTAACCTCAGTTGCAGCGTCACGCCGGCAGCATCCCCAGCGCCCACCTGCAGCTTGTCGAGCTCCGGGGTACAGCTCGGGAGCAGTGGGGCACAGACCGTGACGGTTACTGTTGGAACTGCTGCTCCGGTTGCGGGTCTTGCTGAGTTTCCACCCGCGGCGATGCCGGTGATGTGGGCGGCGATGTTTCTGGGGGGGTGGCTGCTGCCGCGGAAGCGGAAGATGCTCATGATGATCGCACTCATGACATTGGCAGGCACGGCCGTGATAGGGTGCGGAGGGGGCGGGTCCTCCTCTACCCCCCACGCTATGACAACGCCGGGAACAACCGCCGGGACCTATACCGCAACGATTAAAGCGACCTCGGGAACCTTGAGCCACAGCACAACCATGACCGTGGTCGTGCAATAGGGTACGGAGGAAGGCATAACCTACCGCTGATCCCGTTGGGGCTGATGCTTCTCAACGGCGGCCTGGTGTTCCTGTTGGTCGCCGTGATTGTTCTTTTAACGCAGAGCTGGCTCATCCGTGCTGTGTACGTGAAGATACCTCACACTTCGCCATTGGAAGTACCAAGTGCGGCCTAAAGGCCGTACCCTTCAAAAGTTTCGGGGGCGTGTAGGGTGTGGACCTACCTGGCATAGTAGCCGCGACGTACTCGTACAATGACATTTCTTCTTCTGATTCTCAACTCAAGGTCGTGATAGTTTCCATCGGGGACGTTTGAAGGTTTAAAAGAAAGCTCATAAGACGAACGTGCGTCATTTATGCAGCGAGAAATCTGTTTTATTAGATCATTGTTCCTCCCTAAGACAACTCCCCCGCTCTGATACGCTAGCACTTGGAGTGCCAAGTCATTGATGCTTGCTTGACTTTGCTTAGTAACGGCGCGGTAGTACGATTGGTACCAAATGGGAGTAGGCTGCCCGTTTGCCAACGGAGCCGCTCGGTTCTGGAAAGCTAGTTGGCTTGCATTCAGGGGGGCAGACGGAGTCGTCTCAACTCCTGCGAAAACACCTTGTGTGTCGATAAAGTCGAGAGTGATCCGAGCATCGCGCAACAAGTCAGCAAAATATGCGATGGTGTCAAAGAGCGCGGCTTGAGTCTTGGTTGATCGCGCAAATGGCGACCAGCCCGGACTGAGCCAGATGAGTGTTTTAGGTCCATCCAGCCGTAGCTCCGTAGTACCTATGGCATCGAGCGCCTGGATGGTTAGTCTTGCCTTTTCGGACTCACCCTGCGCTCCTTGCGCGTCCGGCATTCTACTTATTGGCACGACTATCTGCTCGAGCGCCTTGGCCAAAGCGAGCCCGTCAGTGGAAGGTGCAATCCGCCGCACAAAGGCTTGCCGATTCGAAAGCGCCACCGTTTCCGAACTCGGCGCCTTGGCATTGCGGGTTATGGACTGCGTGTCCGAAAGGATCAGTATTTCGATCGGTTGTTTGAGGCGACCGCCATCCATGTTCAATGCATTCTGAACCTGGGAATACGTTCGAGCCAGGCTTTCGTGGGGCGAGTTGATCGCATCGATCACTAATACGACTTGGGCGCTGTGGCCGTCACTCGGCGATGCAGGTGATAGCGCTTTGAAAGCCTCGACCGTAACAGGGACCTTGTTATCAAAGAGTTCAACGTCTGCAGGCGATAGCCCGGTAATAGCGTTTCCTGCTTTGTCGGTCACGACCACATCCATCGTGAGTCGGTTCAAGCGGCTGGTTGGCCCTGGCGGACGCACCCTCAGCTGAGGGTCGACGGATGTATGTGTGTGTGACTGTGCTTCTGAAAGTCCGGCGGTGTTCGAGTTCGCGCTCTGAGACTCGTTGCCACTGTGCTGAGCAATCCTCAGGGCAAACGAGAGGCTGATTAGGGGAACATACCACTTCACCTCATCACCTCCAGGGTCCTGCTCAGCGGCGATAAAAACGGACAAGGCTCGCGGCAGGCACGATTCTACCTCGCGATCAGTCAGCCCGGCAAGCTGACCTGCCTTCTCATCCGGGGGGAGATAAGGATCGCCTCCCGACGGTTCCCACGCTGCGTAACGTGATGTGGAAGGTCAGCAACCACCGTACGCGCCAATCGTGCCATGGGGAAAATTAACACGAATGACGGAACCGGGGATACGCAGCTCTGGAAGCGATCAGAAGATGATCTTGGCAGCCAGCTGGGTATTGTATGGCTCACCCACCCC
>JBAVQC010000182.1:0-3770 GCA_049693715.1 Acidobacteriaceae bacterium
GTCATGCATTTTTACGGCCGCCCCCCGCTGCGCAACCAGGTAGGCGGCGAAATTGCCGACTTCCCGCTGATAGGCACGCAGGGTATGGGGCGAGGCGGCACGCTCGTGCGCCAGCATGGCCAGGAACTCCTCTGCCCGGAGCATGGGTTGCGGCTTCATGGGGCAACCCTCCGGGTGGCCCGCGGATGGTGGGCGCGATGGACTGCTTTCAACCGGCCAAGGGCGAGGTGGGTGTAGACCTGGGTGGTGGAGATATCCGCGTGCCCAAGCAGGGTTTGCACGGTCCTCAAATCGGCTCCGTTCTCCACCATGTGGGTGGCGCAACTGTGGCGCATGACGTGGGGGCTGGCCCGGGTATCCAGGCGCTTCACCAGACGCCACACCCACTGCCGGGTGAGTCCCGCACCGCGCACGGAGAGAAACAGCCGGCTCTCGCCGGGACGGGCGGCCAGCCCCGGGCGGCCCCGGGTCAGGTAAGCTTCCAGCGACTCAACGGCCATCCGGCCTAAGGGCACAATGCGCTCTTTGTCCCCTTTGCCGCGCACCAGCATGCGCCCCTCTGCCAGGGAGAGATCGCCCACGCGGAGCCCGGTAAGCTCGGAGACCCGCACCCCTCCGGCGTAAAGCATCTCCACGATGGCGCGATCGCGCAGCGCGATCGCATCTGCCTGGGGATGATCGGCGGCGATTCCAAGTCGCTCCATCATGTGCTCCACCTCGGATTGTGCCAGCGCCTTGGGGAGAACCTTCCAGGATGCTGGGGATTCCAGGTTCACGGTGGGGTCGTGCCCGATGCGCTTATCCAGCAGCAGCCACTTGTAGAAGCCACGCAGGCAGGAAAGCTTGCGGGCTATCGAACGCGATTGCACTCCGTGCTTCTGCAAGTGCTCCAGGAACCCGGCCACTTGCGCCTGTCCTGCGGTGAGCGGCAGGGCGTGGGCTCCCTCAAGATACTCGGCAAATAACGCGAGGTCCCGTTGGTATGCCTCGCAGGTCAGCGGGCGCAGGCCTTTTTCGACTCGCAGGTAAGTAAGGTATTGACGGGTGATGCCGGGCTGGCTGTCGGCTGGCACAAATTTCATTATCCGCTTGCGAGGGTCTCGATCGAGATGCGCCCGGACGCAGGAATCAAGAGAGGCAGCCTGGGTGAAAGTGTGCGCCTTAAGCGCCCTATGCGCCTTAAGGGTCCGATTTCATCGCTTCTTCATGCCGGAAGTGCAAAATTGCCGCAGATCGCCGACAATACACAGCAGGGGCGGGTGCCCCGCCAGGAGCGGCCTCCGGTTTGACGAGCAGCAAGTCCACGCATAGCACGCGTCTTTCCCCCCAAGAATTTAGCGATTCCGTTCTCTCCCGAGAGCCCGCAGTGGCGGTGTTCGACTGCGATGGAACTTTGTGGGATGGGGACTCGGGATACGACTTCATGGTGTGGTCGATCGAGGAGGGCATCGTCTCTCGCAATGCCAGCGATTGGATCGATTCCCGCTACCGGCTTTATCGTGCCGGCACGGTCTCGGAACTCGCCATGTGCGGAGAAATGGTCCAGATCTACGACGGCGTGAGCGAAACGGAGGTCCGCAGGGCGGCAGCCACATTTTTCCAATCGCGGTTCACGGACAAGATCTTTCCCGAAATGCACTCCCTGGTGGCCGCGTTGACCGAGCGCGGGACGCAGATCTGGGTCGTCAGTTCGACCAACAACTGGGTGATCGAAGAGGGTGTGCGCAGCTTCCAGGTTCCTGCCTCACGGGTCATTTCCGCGCGCGCCAAGGTCGTGAACGGCACCATTACCAGCAAGTTGATCGATGTCCCCACGGATGAGGGCAAAGCGAGATCGTTGATCGCAGCCGGCGTCGCGGCTCCTGACGTGGTGTTTGGGAATTCGATACACGATGCGGCGATGCTGGAGATTGCGCTACAGGCCTATCCCGTGAACCCCACGCCGGCTTTGCTCGAAATCGCGGGCAAACGCGGATGGCCCATCTTTTATCCGGAAGGCACTCTGCCCTCCCTGGCATGATGGCGCAGCGGTTCGGCCGTAGCCTGCGGGTTGCCGCGCTGCAGCCCAGTGTGAGCCTTACGCTCGACCACCTGGGCTGCCTCGACTCTCTCGTCGCCTGCACTCGTTACTGCCTGGAGGCAGTTCCCTCCTTACGCGAACGTGACCTGAAAGTGATCGCTGATTCGTGGTCATCGAACACCGAGGAAATTCTCTCGGCTTCGCCCGATCTGGTACTCGCGTCCGTTCCCTACCGGATGGAGTCCCTGGCCGCCATTCTGAAATGTGGCGTCCCGGTGCTGACACTCGCGCCGCACTCGCTGGCTGACGTTTATCAGGACATCCGGCTTCTGGGCGACATTTTGCACGCACAGGATCGAGCCACGGCGGTGGTGGAGGAGATGATGGGCGTCGTTGCGAGCACGCGGGATGCGGCCGCAACGGCGGAGAAGCGGGTGGTCTACTGCGAGGAATGGGGCAAGCCGCTGATTCATTCGCAAACGTGGGTCGCGGAGTTGGTGGCCGCCGCCGGCGGCCAGTTTCTGGGGCAGCCGGGCTCGGTGACCGATGCGGCTGCGATCGCCGCCCAGGATCCGGACGTGCTGGTGTTTGCCTGGTGCGGCGCCGGAGACCGGGTTCCGCTGGGCCGGGTGATCGAGAAACGGCAGTGGCAGCGGCTGCGCGCGGTGCGGGAAGGCCGTGTTTATTGCGTTCCGGACGAGTTTTTGAATACTCCCGCGCCCAACCTGATGCACGGACTTCGGGCGCTGGCGGGGGTTATTCATCCGGAGATTTTCGGGTCTGCCCCAGGCGTACGATCGCTCGAACCAGACGGTCTTGCCGTAGCAACGTCTAAAATTACATGAGCGTGCAGAAAGATTTCAGGCGGGCGAAGACGGACGCCAAGGTAGTTCGGCTGGTGGTGGCCGCACTGATCCTGCGGGAGCAGACGGTACTGATTTGTCAACGGCGCCCGGATCAGCCGATGGCTTTGAAATGGGAGTTTCCCGGGGGGAAGGTAGAAGACGGCGAAAGCGCGGAACAGGCCCTGCGGCGTGAGCTGGATGAGGAGTTGGGCATCGCCGCGGATATCGGCAACAGGGTGGCGCATACGCGGCATACTTACCGCAGCGGAAGTGCGATCGATCTGCAGTTTTTTGCGGTTTACCAGTTTGGCGGTGAGATGACGAACCGGATATTTAATGATCTTCGGTGGTGCCCGCTGCGTGAGTTGACACGGTATGACTTTTTGGCCGCGGATCGGATTCTTATTCGCGAGTTGGCTGCGGGCAGGCTGCTTTAGCCTTCACCCTTCAAAAAGCGAGTCTTCTCATCCGCTCTAAAAAAGCCCGTCGTTGGGGCTGTTTTTCCGGCAAAACTCTTCGGCCCTGAGGGATTCTCTTCCCAGGTGATCTGAAAAACCGTAGTTTGCGTGAGAACTCCCCTCTCCTTCAGCAACCACTCTCTCCCTGTCATCTGGCCTCCCCTTTTTGTCATCCCGAGCCGGTGACCTCGCCTGCGGCGAGGTCATGAAACCAATGAACAAAACGCGGCCCAAATCTGCTGTTGATTCTATGTGGTTTAACATTTTGTACATAGGGAGCGAAGCGAGGGATCTGCAGTGCTCCTTCCCCACTCACGGTTCGCTTAGGTCAGCCCACGATGGGTTCTGTTCATTAATAAGGGCAAGTAGGATTAGCCCGTCCCTTCGGGACTGACGGAGTTTAACCCTAAAGAAAATCCGGTGCAAAGCAGCGGACTGGAGCCGACG
>JBAVQC010000183.1:0-10044 GCA_049693715.1 Acidobacteriaceae bacterium
CGCTCCCCCGGATTTCCTGTTGATGTTGGTGGCGTTGGCGAACCTCATGCGCCTTTCCTTAAAAGAAAGGCGCACACGCAGCCGTGTCCAGCGCAGCGTAGCAGGAAATCCGGGTCGGGATGACAAAAGGGGGAGAGTGGTGGGGAGGGAGAGGGCGGCTGCTAGAGGACGGGGTGGTTGTCAGTTGTCAAAGGACAGAGTGACTGTTAAAGGGCAGCTCGGTTGTCAAAATGCGAAGTCAAAAAAGTCACAGGCTCCGCGGACCTCTCCTGGAAACGCGCAACTTCATCCTCAACAGAATTGTCATCTCGACCGGAGCGAAGCGTAGCGGAGGGATCTGCGTTTTTGTTGCCGGTTCACACGCAAACTCTCACCTCTGGGCGTCCTACGTTCGTTCGGCGCCTTGCCAACGCCCACCTGCTAGTTGGATCATTTCAGAACCACCCACCCATGCGACTCGATTCCCACCAGCACTTCTGGCATTACAGCCCCACCGAGCACACCTGGATGACTGACCAGATGCAAGCTCTGAAGCAGGACTTCCTCCCCGACGACCTGAAGCCGTTGCTGGACAGCATCCAATTCGACGGCTGCATCGCCGTACAGGCCCGGCAAACTCTCGAAGAAACCCGGTGGTTACTGGAACTCGCAGAACAATACCCCTTCATCAAGGGTGTCGTGGGCTGGGTGGATCTGCGATCGGACCGGCTAACCGAACAATTGGAGAAATTCGCCCAGCACCCCAAACTCGTCGGTGTCCGCCATGTAATCCACGACGAACCCGATGACAACTTCATGCTGCTCCCGGAGTTTCGCCGCGGCGTAGCAAAGCTGCTCGACTTCAACTTGACCTACGATCTCCTGCTCTTTCCCAAACACCTCAAAGCAGCGTGTCAACTGGTAAAAGCATTCCCCCGGCAGCCCTTCGTTATCGACCACCTTGCCAAGCCAAAAATCGGCGACCGGCTGCTCTCCCCATGGAAAGAAGACCTGCACCAACTGGCAACCTTCCCCAACGTGTTCTGTAAGCTTTCCGGCATGGTGACGGAGACGAATTGGAAGCAATGGCAGGCTGCCGATTTCCACCCGTACCTCGACGTCGTCTTCGAAGCCTTCGGCCCCACCCGCCTGATGATTGGCTCCGACTGGCCGGTCTGCACGTTGTCGGCAGACTATGTGCCCATGATGAAGATCGTGATGGACTACCTACCAAAAGAATCGCAAAACGCAGTTCTCGGAGACAATTGCGCTCGCTTTTACCAGACCACGAAGACGGGCAAAACATGACATGTTGCTGACAACTCACCTTCCTCACCGCGATATCCTGACTCCTGAAATACGATGCCAACCAAACCAACAGACCCGTTTGTACCCAGCTGGACCCAGGATCAACTCGACTCCCCATCCCCGCCTCAGGTGGAAACGGCCTATTTCGATCACCTGTTGAACGCATGGGTGCTCACCAGGCACGCGGACATCCTGGCAGTCTTTCGGGCATCGACCCTCATCCCCGCCGGCCCTCAAGACAGAAACGCCTCCGCCCCATCGGACGATCCCGGCCGGGCGAGAATCCGCGCGGAAACGACCGAGGCCCTCTCTCCGGCACAAATACGCGCGTGGCGGGAACGCTTATCTCCCGAGGTGGAAGCGCGGGCCGACAGTTTGCCCATCGGCGAGCCTCTGGACCTGATGGATGGATACGCCCGGCCACTCTGTCTCTCGTTGGCGGCATTCGTCACCGGCATCGCCCGGGACGAAGCCACACGTCTCCATGAAAAAGCCCAACGCGTGTCGGCCGCCACCGCTGAACCCTATGACCTCGGCCTGCGCGTCCACGCGAAGGCCGCCAACGCTCAGCTGCGAACCTGTTTTCACTCCGGCCCCGAGCCCTTGCGCGACTCCGGTTTCGTGGCTCTCTCGCAAACTCTCCCCAGTCTCGTGGGGAACGCCTGGTTCGGCCTCATCCAACATCCGCAACAATGGAGTCTGCTCCATCAACAACCCGCGTTGACCGAGCAAGCGATCGAGGAACTGCTCCGATACGCCGGTCTTGCCCGCACGCTGACCAGAGTCGCCACCGCCGATATCGACCTGAATGGTTCCTTCATCCGCAAAGGCGAACGGATCATCATGAGGATCATTGCCGCGAACCGCGACCCGGAGCGCTTTTCCCATCCTCACCAGGTGGATATTATGCGCAGCGACGGAGGACACTTCACCCTGGGCGCAGGTCCGCACGCATGCGTAGCAGCGGGTTTGATTCGCATGGTGGCGATCACCATCACGCGCCCTCTGATCCAGCGGTTTGGGCCGCCAACTCCCGCACGCCCCGTCGATTGGCAGGGTGGATCGGGTTTTCGTTTCCCAGCCTCTCTATGGGTATGCCTGAACCTGGGCAAGACTTATGGGCACGGCGCCGCCGTCTTGTCTGAACGGACCAGCCGCGCCCGCGGCTGATCCGTTCCCTGCGCTTTATAGCGTCTGTAAGAAGGTAATCAGTTGCTGCTTCTCCGCCGGGCTTAGTTCCCTAAAACCCCTGGAGGCCTCATGGGCTTCGCCTTCGTGGCGTCGGATGGCACTTTCCAGAGACAACGATCCCAGATCGTGCATGAAGCGGGCCTTTGTACGCAAACCCCAAAGTGGTGCTGTTCTTAACTTGTCGGCGGTGTCTTGCGGCCCCACTTGCACGATCCCATCCCCGGTTCCTATGTCGTGCAGTAAGAAGTCGCTAAAGGGATGAATCACTTTATCCCCCAACGCTTCCGGAACGGTAAACAAACCCCCGTTGATCACCGTCCCGACCGGAGCGGTGGTAATTGCTTCCATATGGCAGGTATTGCAACCAAGCTGGCCGAAAAGCCGTTGGCCTGCCACAGCGGCGGGGGTCGCCGCCAACGTGGTGTCGCGGGGTGGAACCATCGTTCCCCGCACAAACTGCGCAAAATGGTCGATGTCCGCCATGCCGAGTTCATCCGGCTGATCGTTAATACCCGTCGTGGTGTTGAGCACTTGCGTCACCTCGGTAGGCCGCAACCGGTTCGTGATCCCCATCTCATTTAGGTAGGCATCGGCAATGAAAGAAAGCAAGCTGCTGTGCTGGTCTTTCCACCCAAAGCGTCCCACGCGGGTCTGTCCAGGAGCCTCAAAGATCGGAGCCAACACCACTTCGCCGTGAACTCTTCCTCCACTCAACTGCGGTTGTTCCGCGGCGATAGCGATCAGGGTGCTGTCGTCAATCGCTTCCACAAATCCATCCCCCAGGGTATTGAGGGCAGCGCGCAAAGTGCGGATGTTTTCAGTTGCAGGTATCGTTTCCTGGGCTTGCGGGCCGATAGCGCGATCATCGACGATCGATCTGCCGGTAATGGTGTTTTTTCCATCGTTGATAAGGATGGTCGGGTTTACAAAGTTGCCGTTTTCATCGTTGTGCCCTACGCGGAGCTCGGTGATCTGGCTGGCTGCCCCGCTATTTGGATTCTGATGGCAATTCACGCAGGAAGTCGCGTTGTATACAGGCCCAAGTCCAGCTGCGACTGTTTCGTTTTCCTCATAGACTTGCTGATCGCGGGCAAATGTGTCGCCGGCTGGTTCCACAAGTCCATTGTTAATACTGGCAGCACCGTTAAAACTGGGCGTGTTAAACCCGGCCGGTGCTTCTGTCGCTGAGTTTGCGGCGATTCCAACCACTCCAGTACCGAGCGCGGTCAGTGCTGCGAAGAGGCTGAAACAAAGGAGAATCCTCCTCCGCGGGGGCATAAACATGAGCGTTCCTCCAGAAAGACACGAGCCGCCCACGCGCGTGCGATGCGTAAGCTGGCCGATCCGTTGAACTAGATCCCCAAAGCCGTGACCGAACGCGGCTCAAGTGAGTAAGTCCCGGTGATTCTGCAAACTGTTTTGCGAAGAGATTATTTCCACAACAGAAAAAAAGATTGGTTCCGATCGACTTCACAGCTCGCCGATTCGAAACCATCCTTTCATCTGGAAGCAGTGCTTAAGATCCTGCCCGTGACTGGATCGCTTGCTATTTTTCGAAGACTTGCGTCATGAGCTCCGCTTGAACCTGGTTCAACTGCTTCAGCGTCGCTTCCAGTATCTGCCGGTCTTCATAGGAAGCTTTGCAGCTTCAGGCCCTGGGTTGGGAAATAGCTGGTAGGTGGTAAGGTTGGTTGGAATAAAACCGGGACGGGCGAGTTCTGAACCCTCTAAAAGCCCTCATCCATTCGATTCTTGTACGGCATGGCTGACGCCGTGCCGTACAACGCATTCTTTCCGCAGCCTGTCAAAGACCTCACTGCCCCCTCCGGAATGCCAAAAGGAATCGTGATCCTGAACAACGTTCCAGTCTCAACTCTTTCGTCAAGGTGGATTTCTCCGCCATGATCCTCGACAATCTTTTTCGCGATCGCAAGACCCAGACCGCTGCCCTCGGCTTTTCCGGAACTCACGAAGGGCTCAAAAGCAGTGTCCCGAATCGTCGAAGGAACGCCGGGACCGTTATCCCAGACCCCAATTTGCAAACACTTTCTATCCCCCGTGGTCGTGATGACGACCTGGCCCGAGTTCGGAGAAACCGCTTCGCATGCATTCATTAAGAGATTGGCCACCACTCGTTCGAGACGCTTGGCATCAAACCACCCTACCGCGACTCCTTCATGATGATGCGTGATGGTGATGCGGCGGAATTCCTGCCTCACGCAGGTCATCCGAATCACCCGTTCGACGGTGTCCACGATGCTTTGTGCGCCGGGGCGAAGCGCGTCACGGCCGGTGGAACACTCCAACAAAGAGGAGACCAACTCATTCATCCGGTCAATCGCGGAACGAATCTCCTCGTAGAATTCGTTCCTTTCGGACTCGGTAGCATCAGGTCGAGTGAGGAATTCCGCATTTGCAAGAATGGCGGTCAAAGGATGCCGGAGATCGTGGGAGATGAGGGCTACCATGCTGCTTACCACGGAAAGCGGCTCCCGTTTGGGTCGATCCGATTGCATGCCCCACAGCGATTCAGCCGGCGATGACCGGCGCCTGCACACAGTTCGCTCCAGCATTCCAAGCACTCCTGTCCGCGGCGGGCGCAAGTTCAGAAAGGGAAGGCTCTTTTCTGCTTCGCCGTCGCTATGCACTCCCTTTGAATTGCCCGTGAAAGAGGAACTACCTGTACCTTTGCGGCTCACGCCTGTACATCTGCCCGTAAGATATCACATATCAGTGATCGGGACGGTATCGGGAGACTATCCGCGACCCTGCGTCGCTCACAAGACGACATTCGATTCCGGCGGCTGACAATCCGGCGCGTTCGATTCCTTAAGAGAACTCCTGATGATTCCGGTTGACCATCGGCGCTCGACCTGTCTTGCGCAATAGGAGTGAATTGGCGTGGAAAAGTTACATCGACACCGAAGAAAATCTGGGAGACGGAAGAAGCCTGCGTTGTGAGAATTCTCCCGCTCGTAGGGGTGCCAGGAGCGCCCCGGAGTGACGCGCGAACCGTCTTCCGGGCTCTGGCCAGGCGTGACATAACGGTTCCCATCGGAATCGACAGGATCTCCGCAATCTCCCGGTAAGACGCTTCCTCAACGTCACACAGCAAAATGACCTCGCGAAAGATGACCGGCAACTGCTCGATTGCATTGCGAACTGCATCGGTGTCGGAACGCCCAATCAGCAAAGATTCAGGTGTGGCGGTGGCTGCGGGCAAGTCCTCCTCGGAATCCATTGCCTGGGTCATGCGCCGTTCGAGCTTCGAACGGGACCCCAGAAAGGTGTTCCTCAGGATTTGAAATATCCATGCCCGGAAATTTGTGCCAGGCTCAAAGGAATCGAAACCGCGTAGAGCCTTCAGGTAGGTCTCTTGTACGAGATCCTCGGCGTCGTTTGGATTCTGCGCCAGCCAGCGCGCCAGGTTGTAAAGGGACGGAAACAGGGGCATGGCCAACTCTTCGAACCGGGCCAATGTTCTATCTTCGTGTTCGGATGAAGGCCGGCGTCGGACCGTCTCCCGTGGGCTAAATCCAGTACTCCTCATTTTTTGTCTGCTCTCAGCGGTGCGACCGCGTTCAACTGCCAGACTTGCACCCCGACAGTGCACCCAAGGCCGCCCGGCCATCCATTCACCCCAGCTCTTCACCTCATTGCCCCTTCATTGCCTGCCAACTGCTTAATCAATAAGGGGTTAGCGGAGCGTATATTCTGGATCCGGGATGTGAGCGCGCGACGGCGCGCCGGCTGAGAAGACTTTTCATCTCCTTCACGGGTTCTTACCCGGAGAGTGCTAGACTCCCTGCGATGGAACCATTGCGCCAAGTGCAGGTCGTGCGATTCGGAACCTATGAACTTTCTCTTCAATCGGGCGAGGTGCGCAAAGCCGGGGTGAGGATCCGAGTGCAACAGCAGCCGTTCAAAGTGCTGGAGGTCCTGCTGGAGCGTCCGGGGGAAGCGGTTACCCGGGAGGAACTGAGGAGCCGAGTTTGGCCCAACGAGAGCTTTGGTGATTTCGACCAGGCTGTCAATATTGCCATCGCGAAGCTGCGGAGCGCATTAGGGGATTCGGCTGACAATCCGCGATATATAGAGACGCTTCCCAAACGCGGGTATCGTTTTATAGCCGACGTGTGGTTTGTCGATGCTGACGGTCGGGTACGAAGGCCGGAGTCTGTCTCCGCCGGCTCACCCGAGAACGAGCCCGGGCGCCAACCCCCAGCCAATGTGTTGGCCGTTCCGCCTGTGACCGAGCCTGTTACCGAGTTTAGACCTGAACCCCAGAATTTGGCCTCAGCCGTTGCTCCGCATCGCCCAAAGCGGTTGGGACCTCGCGCCCTCATGGCCCTGGCGGCGATGGCGATTTTGGCGATTCTTTCCGTCTTGTTTTTTCGTGCGCGCGCCCGCGCACCCGCCATCCGGTCTTTGGCGGTGCTTCCCTTAGAGAATCTCTCCGGCGATGCTTCACAGAACTACTTCTCCGACGGAATGACCGACGAGTTGATCACCGACCTGGCCCAGATCAGTGCCTTACGGGTGATCTCCCGCACCTCAGTCATGGTCTATAGAGGAGCGCGCAAGCCTTTGCCGCAAATCGCCCGCGAGCTGCACGTGGACGCTGTGGTAGAGGGTACCGTGCTCCGTGCCGGCGATCGGGTCCGCATCACGGCGCAGTTGATCGATGCCGCCACTGATAAGCACTTGTGGTCCCAGCGCTATGAGGGGGAATTGCGAGATACGCTGGCGCTGCAAGACCGTGTGGCCAGAGCGATTGCAGAACAAATTCGGATTAATTTAACACCACGGGAACAAGCGGCGCTGAAGAGCGTGAGGGTGGTGAATCCCGAGGCGTACGAGTCCTATCTCAAAGGCCGCTTTTTCTGGAATAAGAGAACGGCGGAGGGTTTGAGGGTTGCCTTGGCATATTTCAACCAGGCGATCGAAGAAGACCCGAACTATGCCCAGGCCTATTCCGGTTTAGCCGACACGTATGCATTGCTGGGAGACTGGCAGTATGCAGTCATGACCCCCGCGCAGGCCTATCCTAAAGCAAGGGCCGCGGCGCTTAAAGCGGTGCAATTGGATAGTGCGCTGGGGGAAGCTCACAATTCGCTCGCCTTCGTGCTGGACGGGTTTGATTGGGATTTGGATGCCGGCGGAAAGGAATTCCGGCGGGCGATTGAACTCAGCCCGGGGTATGCGACTGCTCATCATTGGTACGCCTGGCACCTGGCCCTTCTCGGCCGGTATGACGAAGCGATTGTGGAGATGAAAAAAGCGGAAAATCTGGATCCGTTATCTCTCATTATTAACGCCGACTTGGCAGAGCTCCTTGTCATTGCTCATTCCTATGACGAATCCGTGAAACAGAGCCGTAAGACTATCGAAATGGACCCTAATTTTGCCATGGCCCACAATCAACTCGGCCAGGCCTACTTGCAACAACACCTGTACGATCAAGCCCTCCCGGAACTCAAAAAAGCGGTTCAGCTTTCTGCGGAAAGTCCAGCCTGCATCGCTAATCTTGCTCGCGCGTATGCCTTATCCGGCCAGAGGGACGCAGCCCTCAAGCTGCTGGACGGCCTGAAGGCGACTTCAACTCCCGGCTATTCGCGCGCATCGGAGATTGCCGCAATCTACGTGTCGCTCGGAGACACGAACGAAGCGATGACTTGGCTGGAAAAAGGCTACGCAGAACGATTTAATCCTGGCGTGCTGATAAGGCCGGGCTTTGATCCTCTTCGCTCCGATCCCCGCTTTCGAGAACTTGCGCACCGCATTGGCTTACCCGGGTTAGCAAGCTAACAGTCATCGAATGCTCATGGATGGTTCTGCTTCTACAGACTGCTAACTTAACTAGGAGCCGCCAGGCTCATTCCATAGGAGCAGAAACAAATCTACAGATGGACTGATGGCCTTACTTGTTGCGCATGCCAGCAACGAGAGGGAATAAATCTGCCCGACCTCAGTTAAGGACATTAGCGCGCCAATTGGGCCATGAGGCTTAGGGATTCTTTCACGCACCTCCTTTAGGAGGCTTGTCCCTTATCCCTGCCGGCTTCTTGAGATGGGCAGAGTTCACGATGGCTAAAAAGATCTATCCTTTGACCTCGGTGCGTTTTTTTGCGGCATCTCTTGTTTTATTTCACCATTCAGTGCGGACTTTCCTACCTGCCTTCTCCGCCAGGGGTGTTCACGGCGTCCCAAAAGATGTGGCCGGCATCGTATCGCTTGCGTTCCCGGTCTCCGCCAGCTTTTTCTTCTTCCTCTCCGGTTATGTGCTGAGTTTTGTGTATTTGCATAACGTGCCCATTCTCGATAAGGGCAATTTTTTCGCGGCAAGATTTGCGCGCCTTTATCCTCTTTACTTCGTCGTGTTGGTGCTCGATACGCCGGAGCTTCTGGTGCCCGAGATACAACAGTACGGCATGAAAATTGGGCTGACCAAGACGGCAGGGATATTGGCGGCAAATGTGGCGATGCTGCAAGCCTGGAAGGGAAGCCGGCTGCTGCGCATCAACCTTCCCAGTTGGTCTCTCTGCGTAGAAGCCTTCTTGTATCTGTGCTTCCCGTTGCTCGGCGTCTTGCTTTGGAAGCTGCGTGGGGCGCGGCTATGGATAACCGCGTTGGCGTTGTACGGCGGAGGGCAGGCGCTGGTTTGGGGAATGAGGCCGCATCTGAGCGTTGAGATGGTACTGACCGTGCCGCCGCTGCATCTTTCAACCTTTGCGCTGGGGATTCTGCTGGCCCGTTGGCAGACGCTGCAACAGCAACGAAACGACCAGGCGCAGGTACGAGTGTGTCAGGTGAACACCGTGCTGGCGCTGTCGGCTGGCAGTCTTTTGGGAAGTGCATTGCTGATTCCCTTTTTTGGTGTTCCGGCTCCCTACAACAATGGGTTGCTGGTGCCGATATTTGCCGGGTTCGTATGGGCGCTTTCGGTGATCCCCAGTCCAATTTCCCGGTGGTTGTGTGGCCGATGGCTAGTGAACCTGGGGAACGCCAGTTATGCGCTGTACCTGATTCACACGCCAATCCTTTCCTTGTTTCTGCACTTTCGATGGGTGGCCCAAGCGTTCTATCCGGTATACCTGGCGCTCTGTGTGGGGTTGAGTTTGTTGAGCTTCCGCTATTTCGAGACGCCTGCGCGCCTCTGGTTGCTGGGGCGGTTCCATAAGCGCTTGTTGCGAAATACTGCCGAGATGCCTTCCCTACGACAGCCCGTCCCTACCCTTGGGCGCCTCGGCGAAAGAGAATCTGGCGTCCCGTGACGGATAGTCCCGCCGCTCCACAGCCCTCTTGCCGGCTCGACACGCGGATTGCTGTTTAGCCGCTGAGGCACGCCTTTCGCAGCCGTGTGAGACACCAACGATTGGAAAAACGTACCTCAGGGACCTCAGGCTTTAAAGCCCTCTTGAGTGCTGTTGCTGTGCGGTGCGCGCTTCACGCCCCCTCCGCCAGCGAAGAGTCGACGACCGCAAGGTGACTGTGCCCACGAATGACCTTGACGTCGGTGACCCCCAGCACGCTCTCCAGCTTGCCCGCGGGAACCGCCATGGGACC
>JBAVQC010000184.1:0-2313 GCA_049693715.1 Acidobacteriaceae bacterium
GAAGAAGTTGACTCTCGACGAGAAACTTCAGTTCATTCTCTCCAAGTATCCCTCCAATGCAGATCCAGGTGGTGGAGGTGGATATATCGAGGGCGTAAACAGGCTGCATATTCCCGATGTCAATATCTCTGATTCGGCCACGGGCTCCGGTAGCACAACCCAGCTCAGCACCACCTTCCCCGCGACGATTGCTCTTGCTGCCAGTTGGGACAGGCAGTTGTCGTACGACTATGGAAGGGAAATAGCGATCCAGTTGCGTGCCCAGGGATTCGCGATGGGCCTGGGCGGAGGTGCGAATCTCACACGAGAGCCCCGAGGAGGCAGATCATTCGAATACTTAGGTGAAGATCCACTTCTGGCCGGGGAACTGCTGGCACAACGAACTAAGGGAACTCAGAGCCAGAAGGTGATGGCTTCGATCAAACACTTTGCGGGGAATGAACAGGAGACAAACCGCATGGGTGGAAACAGCCAGATGGACGACCGCACTCTAAGAGAACTTTATCTATTACCCTTTGAGATCGCGGTTGAACAGGGCCATCCAGCAAGTGTCATGTGTAGCTATAACCGGCTGAATAGCGAGTATGCCTGCGAGAATTCACAGCTTCTCACCGACCTCCTGAAAACGGAGTGGCACTTTCAGGGGCAGGTACAGTCGGACTGGGGAGGGACTCACAGCACGGCGAAGGCGATCAACGCCGGTCTAGACGAAGAAGAAGGAAGCGATGCCGGTCCCTCTTATTTCGGACGGGTCCCAGTTCTATTTGCTCTGACCAACCATGACATCACCCAAGAGCGGATTGACGATATGGTGCGCCGCAAACTCTATTCGATGATTGCATCCGGTGTTATGGACGACCCTCCCCAAGGCAGCGAAAAGATTGATTTCGATACGGCACGGACCTTTGCCCAAGCTGTAGAGGAACAATCCGTCGTGTTGCTCAAGAACGACCATCAACAGCTTCCGCTCGCTCCATCAAAACTGAAGCGTATTGCAATCATCGGTTCTCACGCAGACGTAGCGGTCATGTCGGGAGGTGGATCTGCAGACACAATGCATCCGGTGACGGGTTCATTCCAGGGGTGTGAAGGCCTGGAATTCGTCGACCATAATGGTTGCGGGTGGTGGAGAAGTCCATGGTTGAAGATTCCTGTTCCCCTCACCAAGGCGATTCAGGAATTGTCGCCGTCGAGCGAAGTCGAGTTCTCTGGAGTCCGAGACGAGCAAGCCCCGTTCCGCGCATATAGTCCGGGCGAAATAGCCGACGCGGTTGCGCTGGCACGCAAGTCGGATGTTGCAATTGTCGTAGTGGCGCAGCCTGCGGGCGAAGATTTCGGAGATTTAAAGACTCTCAGTTTGCAGAATCCCTCGAATCAGAACGAACTGGTAGATGCGGTCGCAACCGCCAGTCCACATACGATCGTGGTAATCGAGAGTGGCAATCCGATCCTGATGCCGTGGAAGAACAAGGTCACGGCGATTATCGAGGCATGGTATCCCGGCGAAGCGGGAGGCAGAGCGGCCGCCAATGTCTTGTTTGGCAAGGTGAATCCTTCCGGCAAGCTACCGTTTACGTTTCCTGTACGGAACGGAGATACGCCAACCTGGGGTGACACGGGCGTTATTTCCAAGGACCCAGTCTATGCCGAAAAATTGGATATAGGCTATCGATGGTACGATGCCAGGAAAATTGCGCCGCTTTTTGAGTTCGGCTACGGGTTGTCCTATACCCACTTCGCATACTCGGACCTTTCGCTAAAACGCGATGCAGATCGCACTCTCCACGTGTCGTTCTCGGTCAAGAACGAAGGCGCCCTTGCGGGTGGCGAAGTTCCGCAAGTCTATCTGGGAATTGATTACCCAGCGGAACCTCCTCTGCGATTGGGTGGGTGGAGCAAGATTCATTTAAAGCCAGGCGAGGTCCAACAGGTGAATATCACAATTTCACCCAGGACGCAGAGCATTTGGGACACGTCTGCCAACGACTGGCGTTTTATTCCTGACAGCGTCGTCTACGTGGGCTCCTCTTCGCGAGACATACGCCTGAAGGAGAGATGACCTGCGCCGCAGAACCCCGGATTACGAATTGCGGCGGCGAGCCTGGTCTTGTGCGGATAGCCGCGTCATTCACGCCGGATCGGGGTCCACTCACTTTGGTTTGCAGAACTTCGAAGAACTGCCTCCACAAACCTCATGCCCTCGACTCCATCGTCCACTGTCGTAAGCAGCTTGCTGCTTTCGGGGATCTCCTTCTGTTCAATGACCGCAGATATTTGCAATGCTGCATCACGATACAGCTGAGCAAATGCTTC
>JBAVQC010000185.1:0-4298 GCA_049693715.1 Acidobacteriaceae bacterium
GGCATATAATGTGCGATCACTGATAACAGGGGAAACGGAAAGGCAGCAGGGGACTTCTTGGTTGTCCCTGCGGCCATGGATAGGGGTTAGGTTGTCAAGCGGGGGTTGCTAACAGCCGCCGATCTCGAGGAGTTCCTCCAGCGTTGTCACCTGGTTCGCAATGAGAGCTTCGATCTTCGCGCTGTTTTCGGCGAAGATCTTGCGCAGGGCCTCGAGCTCGACCTGATCATCAGGATCGCTCCGGCTGCTTGCCGCGATCTCTCTTTGCAGGACTGCATGGATGGCGGCGGCTTGCTTGCTGAGTTGATCAACGAGTTGAACCAAAGGGTTTGTGGCAGTAGTGGTGTTCAAAGGAATTCTCCCCGGGGGACGTTAAGGGGTTGGACTTCTGAGGCGCGGAGATAACCCGCACCGGGGATCCGCGGCCAATTAGAGTGACCCTGTGAGGTTTGCGTAGAGACTGAGGATTTCTTTAGCGACCCGCCTAGCATCCTGGTCGCCCATCCTGCTGGCAGTGGCCTTAATCCTCCCTTCATTCCCTACGGCGGGCTCCGTGGTCAGATCCTGAGTGATCGAACTAAGCGCCTCTTGATATTGCTTGGGCAGACCGTCTTTCGAAGAGAGGCTACACAAACCCACTGCAGCACTTGCTAGACGGTCCTGAAGAGTCCCCCACTTGTCGCAAGGGTACTGATAGCCACCCACAATACTTGTCTCACGTTTCTCGAACTCATTCGTCTCCTCACTCAAACAGTCTTCCGTTGTTTTGAAGGCGCCGGGGATGCGCGCCTGACTCAGGCGACCGATTCTTTCTGGTGCCTCGCCAGCGCACGCTGACATGTGCCCTTACCGACGCCTAAATGTTTTTTCTACGGCTAGAGCCGTATCTACCTCGGCCTGTGCATCACTTGGAATTAGCAATAACCCAGCCATAGATCGTCTTGAGATCCGCTGTTCGCAGGCGTGTCAGTTCGTCCAGGTACGCTGAATAGGCCGGAGCTGACGCAGTTCCACCGTTGTAGAGGTTGCTCTCTGCCGTACAGGTCGCGTCTCGAAATTGTATCCAGAGGCGTTGCGCCACTTTTAGCCGTTGCAGGTCATCTGGTTGCAAAACCTTCGATATCCGGGTGTACATCAGATTTAGTCCGCTATCGGCGCTCTTGTAGGCTTTGTCAAAGCAATTTTCCATGGCTACGGTTACCACGACGTTCCGGCAGGGCGCGCTTGCGGAGTTCATGTGCTGGGCTCTGGCAAGGGAGTCGCAACAAAGGAAGGCTGCAAGCAAAAGGAGCCAGGAGCGGACAAGACTGACCATGGCTGCACGATAACAAAACCCTCAGCGAAACTGGCGTCTCGCCAGACGGTACGGAAAAAGAAGACTACAACGTCACGGTGCTAAGATCGGTTACGCCATCGCGCAAACCTGAGAAATGAACCGGCTAAATCGTCTCTGCCTGATTCTGATCGTCGCCCTGAACACGACTGTGTTCGCGCAGGAAAATAGTTATTTCAGCAACTGGCCTGCGGGTCTGTCTCCGCAAGAAGTAGGCAAACGGGTTGCGGAACACTTTGTCATCAGTCCCCACCAGTACGGCCCGACCATCCACTACTCTGAGGTAGGCACCTGGTATGGCGCGCTCACCTTTGCCACGCTTACGCATGATGACGCTCTGCGCACTGAGCTGATCCACAAGTTCGAACCGCTTACTCCTGGCGGAGCCGAGGCGGCGCGTATTCCCGTTCGCCACCATGTGGATGACTCCATCTTTGGCGTGGTCCCGCTCGAGATTGCGATTGAAACCAGGGATGCAAAATATCTCGCCATGGGCAAGGCCTGGGCAGACCGTCAATGGGAAAATCCGCAACCGGACGGGCTGTCGGCCGAGACACGCTACTGGATCGACGATATGTACATGCTCACCATTCTGCAGCTGGAGGCGTACCGCGCTACGGGAGACAAGAAGTATCTCGATCGCGATGCCGTCGAGATGGTGGCTTATCTCGATAAACTGCAACAGCCCAACGGGCTTTTCTATCACGCTCCCGACGTGCCCTTCTACTGGGGCCGCGGTGACGGTTGGGTGGCTGTTGGCATGGCCGAGATGCTGCGCGAGTTGCCGCAGGATCACCCCCAGCGGAAACGCATTCTGGAAAGCTACCGTCTGATGATGAGTGCGCTGCTTAAGTATCAGGGTAAGGACGGAATGTGGAGACAGTTGATCGACCACGACGAAGCCTGGCCAGAAAGTTCAGGTTCTGCCATGTTCACTTTCGCTCTGATCACAGGAGTTAAAAACGGCTGGCTCGATCCAGCGGGCTACGGCCCAGCCGCGCGTAAAGCCTGGATCGCCGTCGCCGGTTACATCGACCAGAACGAAAACATAACCAGCGTCTGCCAGGGCACAGGCAAACAAAACAGTTACGACTACTACCTGGCAAGGAAACGCATCACCGGGGACTTCCACGGGCAGGCCCCAGTCTTATGGTCAGCCTCCGCGCTTCTGCGGTAGTTGTACGAAGGGTACGATGATAAGCAATCTTTCTGTCACCCGGGAAGGTTTTTAGTCTCCCGAACTCCCGGTGTTCATCCTCACCGACTGTAGCGTCTCGAAGAACCGAACAAACAACGGTAGCTCGTCCAGCCGATCAAAAGAGAATAGACGGTAACCACGCACCAGCGGGCTCGTTGTAGAGCCCGGTGCTCATCAGCGTCATCGGCTGGACGATCCGCAGACCATTCCCCAGGCACCAGCGCAGCAGAGCACTGTTCCGTGATGGCACCAGGATTCCCGAACCACCGAAAGATTCCGCCGAGGCGATCAGCGCTTGCATGTCCAGGTTGGTCTCCGCCGTTGCATGCCCGGAGAAAGCCAGGGCGGACGCGTATCCGGTAACGCGGCCCCCGCGCTCTACCACCAAGGCAGTTTTCTGCCGCCTGGCTTCTGCCAATTCGGCGCCTCGATCGTATCCATGCACTCGCAGCGATAGTGCGTTGCAGACATCCAGATCGCTGGATTGCGCCGGCCGCACCACACATCCGGAAACAGCCCGTTCGCGCGTTCTTCCCTGCACGCAGGAGAGCGGCTCCCGAACATCGAAGCCGAGGCTGGTGTAGAGCGCCAGTGAGCGATTGTGAAAAGCGGCCTGCACCAACCGCAACCCCGCGTTTCGTCCGTTCGCTCGATCCATTACCGCCTGCATCAGCCTGCGGCCAATGCCCACGTGTTGCGTGCTGGGGTCGACGGTAATCGGGCCCACACCGCCGGCTGTAGAACGCTCGTAGAGGCAATTGCTTCCCACGATGCGTCCTGCGATTTCCGCCACCACGCAGTAGAAGCCAGGACTGGAAAACATCATCGAAAGCAAGCCGGTGGTCGCTTCCGGGCCTGGGAAATCGCAGGGAAACCCATGCGCTGTATTGATGTTCAGGAAGGCGTCGTAGCAAATCTGGCCGCAGATCGAACTGTCATCCGGTGTGGCGACGCGAACCGTCACCTCCGGCTGTGATTTCGACGACATAAGGCGAACCTCTATTTTCCCGACAAAGGATATCAGCCCCAATATCAAGCAGATTCCTCAACCGGTCAAAGCATGGAGTGACAATACGCTGTAACCGCCCTCGCCCCCTCGAACTGCCCCCCAACATTCCTGTTGACGCTAGAATTGTTCGACCCGACAGGAGCCCGCCTCATGCCCATCGCACTTCGCCAAATCCTTCTCCTCCCTTTCGCGATCTCCACCGCGCTCGTAGCTCAATCCACTCCGCCGCCGACCACGGCCTCTACAGCAGCCACCCGCGACACCAGCTACGTCGATGCGCAAGGCACCGCCTATGTCACGCGCGTCATCCCCGTTCCCCCTGATCTCAGCCCCGAAGCACGCAACTTCCTCATCCGGAGAACCCCCGATCAAAGTCCGCCGGAACCTCTCGAACACCGCAGGGCGCAAACCGACGCCTGGGCCGAACGCGCAAAAGCCGCCTGGACAAAGCTGTGCCCCAACACCATCGCCGAGTCCACCGTGGCGGGTGTCCCGGTGCGCATCGTAACTCCCGCCAACTTGTCCAGCACGAGCCACGACAAAGTACTCCTCAACCTGCACGGGGGTGGATTTAACGCCGACTCCGGCTCCTACACCGAAACTATTCCCATCGCCTGCTACACCGGAATCAAGGTCATCGCGGTGCTCTACCGCCTCGCTCCTGAGCATCCCTTTCCCGCAGCAGTCGACGACTCCGTAGCTGTCTATCGGGAACTCCTCAAGACCTACCAACCAAGCCACATCATTCTCTACGGAAC
>JBAVQC010000186.1:0-1509 GCA_049693715.1 Acidobacteriaceae bacterium
GGTTTTGGCAGATGTGGGATTCCACGAACCTCGGCTCCTGAGTGTGCAAGGTGCAGATGACCATCAACATCAGGACCTGTTGCAGTAGAGAGTGACCGGTGGACAGCCGCGGAATCCCACATCTGCCGAAACCGGGCAGATATGGGCGCCCGTCATCCGTTGGAAATAGAGATCTCGCTACGGGCAGCCCTCGCTTTCCCAGGGGGTCCGTGAGAAATGCGGCTTAGCGTTTGAGCCTTGGTCGTGAATCCCCAAGGCATCAATACGTGGGGAAATGCCGGAAGTTGTTACCGCTCCGTACCCCCTCTCAATCTTTTTCACCGGGTTCAACACTTTTCCCTGCGAATCCGTATCTATAGAGTGCGTTCGCTCGCGCTTGAAGAAAATCCTCAAGGGCAGAGCGCTGTCGTGCAACCGGACCCGATCGGCCCCGTACGCTCACAGATCGACCGCTCAGAGGTCGACTACTCGTGGAGCGCACCGCCGGCGCGAGGTCGCGATGCATGGATGCAAAGCACTCTTGGCGGCTCCGTTCCGCCTTGGAACC
Source organism: Acidobacteriaceae bacterium (assembly GCA_049693715.1). Classification (GTDB taxonomy): domain Bacteria; phylum Acidobacteriota; class Terriglobia; order Terriglobales; family Acidobacteriaceae; genus PALSA-350. The sequence continues at coordinate 548 of JBAVQC010000186.1, forward strand.
GCTCCTTCTCGATGGAAACCGGGGATGAGCAACCGTAAGTGTGGCGAATCATGATAGAAACCCTGGAGACAGGCATAACCTCGCCCAGGCTCCCTACTCTTGCAGACAGAGAACGGCGAACGGAGGAGCTGCTCGCCCAGACACCACCCCCTTTCCGGCACGCAACCAATGTCGCTGACCCGGCCTCGCCGCCAACGGCTGCGCTGCCCACCCCGGAACCACTCCGCCGGCCAAAGGAACCCCAGCACTCTCTACGGTCCATATTCGACGAGTACGCGCTCTATGGCCTTGCCGGAGAAGCGGTGCGCACCCTGGCTCCGCACACCGAGGCCCAGCCCGAGGCCATTCTCCTGCAGTTGCTCGCCGCCTTTGGCAACGTGATCGGCCCCAGCCCTCACTGCATGGTCGGCTCCACCCGCCACGCCCTGAACCTCTTCGTCGTGCTCGTCGGAGAATCCAGCAAGGCCCGCAAAGGAACCAGTTGGAACCAGGTAGCCCGCCTCTTCGCCGAAGTGGATCCCGCCTGGACGGAGAATCGTGTGACCAGCGCCCGTCTCACCGCCCGCGGCCTCATTGCCGTCATGGGCCACCAGGCAGGCGACCGGCGTCTGCTCGTACTCGCCGAGGAACTTGCCTCCGTGCTCCACACCATGGGCCGCAGCCGCTCCCCGCTATCCCCCCTGCTCCGCAGCGCTTGGGATGGCGCAACCCTGCCCCTACTCGACCGTGACCGCCTCCTCCATGCCGGCGGAGGGCATCTCAGCCTCATCGGTCACATCACCCAGCGCGAGCTCGCCGAGTCCCTTCGCCGCACCGAAACCCACAACGGCTTCGCCAACCGCTGCCTATGGGCCTGCGTGGAGCGCAGCCAGTGCCTCCCCGACGGCGGCAATGTCAACTCCGAACAACTATCCGCCGTCGCGCGCCGTCTCCGCCTGGCCGTCGATTGGGTACAAGGCCAG
>JBAVQC010000187.1:0-7428 GCA_049693715.1 Acidobacteriaceae bacterium
GTGGCTGGTAAGCCACTGGGGCTCTCTTATCTCAGTTCCAAGCCGATGCCGAGCAGGCGCATAAGCCTTTTGATTTCGGTTTTCTGCACGTCGATCACTTTTTTTAATCGGGTGTTTTCTAACGTGTAGGCTTTGAGTTCATCTACGTCAGGTTCTGCCTTGGCGCTGGGCTCCACCCCGCTAAGGCCTCTCTCCAGGCGATCGTAGTCGATCATCCTACGAGTACCTGCTCGTGCAAGGAACGGTCAGGCGGATGGCAGACGCCGAGAGTAATTAACTCACTTGCGGTCCTACCGTAGTTGCCCGGTAAAGACCAGGCGAGGCCACTCTCAATGAGAGACTGAAATAGTTCTATCGTCGTGGGCTCGTCTAACTCCCCCGATTCATACTTAACAACCTGGTCGAGTTGTCGCGAAACCCTTCTTAGTCCAATCCATATATCGTGACGCATTATTACTCCAGCATGTGGTGTTCGTAGCAACCAGGATTGCCGGGCGCAATCAACAGTTGCCAATGCTTTTAATGTACATCCGGCAACTAGCGAGCGCAAACGCTGGGACGGTTGGTGTGCATTAGGTCTCATCCCACCCGGTCGAATAGTCGATAATTAGTTCCAAAGCGCATGTAAAAATTTCCGTAACTGTTACGGTTGTATTTGCCTTGAAGTGCATGAGAGAAGAAAGTCGTCACTTGAGACCGACAGGCCGTAAAAATTGCAAGGTTTTTGGCGGAGGAAGTTTCCCTGAGAAAACCGAAGCTCTCATCCCTGGACGGGGTGCCCCAACGCTTCAAGTTCCTGGGTAAGAGGGCGCGGCCAAGAGCGATCATCGTTGCGAGTTGAGTAAAAGCATTTGAAGAATCCGTTTTCGGCCCATGTACGCTCGGGCGAACATGGGGCACCCATCCCGCACCTAAGACTTTGGTTGGAGGCCGCCAGAGCTCGCCGTTTCCGCGGTTCATGGGTACTCTTTTTGTATGGCTTGCTTAGTCATGCCGCCGTGTGACTGGTCTTTGCATCGGGAGATGTCCATCATCGTATAATCGCCCGATGGCCATGATACCGTGGGGGCAGAAAATATGGCCGGATTACCAGGTAAGTGGAGGTTTGATTTTTGAGATTGAAGCCGAGGCCGCTTATTTTCGGAACTCTGGCTATGGCGTTGCTGTACTGCGCGCCGGCTTGCCAAGGTTATGCTCAACAACCGGGATCCGGGTCCGTTTCAGTGGTGCAACCGGGTGCGCCAGGAACTCCCAGCAAAAGGCTGCCGGCGACTACCTCTGCGGTGGCGCCGCCACGCTCGCAGGCGGACATAGAGTTCATGCAAGGAATGATTATGCATCACTCGCAGGCGGTCGAGATGACTGCGCTGATTCCATCCCATACCACGGACAAAGTGATCCGCACCCTGGGGGAACGCATCAGCCTTTCCCAGGCGGACGAGATCAAGTTCATGAAGCGGTGGCTGGTGGCGCGGAACGCACCTGTGTCGATGTCTATGGCGGGTATGGCGGACATGGGCAGCAGTGGCGGGCCGATGCCGGCCATGCCGGGTATGCTGACTTCGCGGCAAATGCATGAGTTAGAGCAGGCAAAAGGCGCGGAGTTTGACCGGAAGTTTTTAACCGGTATGATGCAGCATCACAATGGCGCATTGGTCATGGTGAAGCAATTGTTCGATACCTCGGGAGCTGGCCAGGATGCGGAGCTGTTCGACTTTGCAACGGATGTAGATAACAGTCAGCGGGCCGAGATAAAAATCATGGAAGGTATGTTGAAGGAGAAAGAATGAAGTGCTCGCAGTCTCTTATCTTTAGGTTGCTGATCGCGGTGTTTGCCGCGGCTTTCCTCAGTTCTGTTGCCGTTCGACTGCAAGCGCAGACACCACCGCCGGCCCCGGCTGCGAAAGCGGCTCCGGCTGCCGAAGAAGAAGAGGAACCCTTCGCCGCGGAACCCGCGACACCGCTAGCCCCGGGGATGACGGGTTCGACCACCGACGATCCGCGCGTGGGGCTGAAGCCAGGGCTCTATGATGCGGGCGAGGCGGCGATGGGAATCAAGCACCTCGTATTCCTGAAGAAGCCTACGGCCTTTCAGTTGTCATCCACGCAGGCGGACGATCCGGTGGTCCAGAAGACGCTGGACACGCTGGGCGTGAACAAGGCCAAGATCCCGAAACTCATGCAACCGGTTATTGCGCAACTGGCGTTTGCCAACTCAGATTTTGCGTTCCAGGGGACGCACCTGTTTCAGGGCAACTTCTATGGCGTGAACATCTACGATATCTCGAACCCGGCGAACATATCGCTGTCCACGTCTCTGGTCTGTCCAGGAGGGCAGGGTGATCCCTCCGTCTATGGAAACCTGCTCTTCATGTCGGTCGAGATGCCGAATGGCCGGCTTGATTGCGGGACCCAGGGTTTCCCACCGCTGCCTCCGCCGGAGCCCGGTCATGAAAAGGACAAGCGTGTCCCGGTCGCCAGCCCGGACCGCTTTCGCGGGGTAAGAATTTTCGATATCTCGGACATCAAGAACCCGAAGCAGGTGGCGGCGGTGCAGACCTGCCGCGGTTCACACACGCATACGCTGGTGGTCGACCCCAACGACAAGGAGAATGTTTACGTCTATGTCTCCGGAACCTCGTTTGTGCGGCAAGCGGAAGAGCTTGCGGGATGTTCCGGTGAGGCTCCGGATAAAGATCCAAACACTTCCTTGTTCCGCATCGATGTGATCAAGGTGCCGCTGGCCGCACCGGAGCAGGCGAAGGTGGTGTCGAGCCCGCGGGTATTTATCGACGCGCGCACGGGTGCGTTGAACGGGCTCAATAATGGCGGAAGCCATGACAAGAAGGCGGAGAAGCCGGCGGATACCAACCAATGCCATGACATTACGGTGTATTCAGCCATCGGCCTGGCGGCGGGCGCCTGCTCAGGCAATGGGATCCTGCTCGACATCAAAGACCCGGTGCATCCGAAGCGCGTCGATGCAGTTAATGATCCGAACTATTCGTACTGGCACTCGGCTTCCTTCTCCAACGACGGGACCAAGGTGGTGTTCACCGACGAATGGGGCGGCGGGCTGCAGCCGCGGTGCCGTTCTACCGACCCCAATAAGTGGGGAGCGGACGCTATCTTCAATTTGAAGGACGACAAGCTTTCGCTGGTGAGCTATTACAAGATGCCCGCGGCCCAGACGGCAACGGAGAACTGCGTTGCGCATAACGGATCGCTGGTACCGATTCCCGGGCGCGATATCGAAGTGCAGGCGTGGTACCAGGGCGGGATTTCTGTGGTGGACTTTACCGACGCGGCGCATCCGTATGAGATTGCCTACTTTGATCGCGGGCCCATCGATGCCTCGACCCTCATTCTAGGTGGCGACTGGTCTGCCTATTGGTACAACGGCTACATCTACGGGTCGGAGATCGCCCGGGGAATCGACGTGTTCAAACTGATTCCGAGCAAATTTCTGACGCAGAACGAGATCGACGCGTCTGACCTGGTGCACCTGAGCGAGTTCAATGTGCAGAACCAGCCGAAAATTTCATGGCCGTCTCACCTGGTGGTTGCTCGCGCTTATCTGGATCAGTTAGGGCGGTCGCAGGCGCTGCCCGCAAAGCGGCTCGACGCTCTCAATAACGCGGTCGCGCGTGCGCAGACATCCAAGCTGGGCAAGAAAGACGTAGCGAGGCTTCAGGGCATGGCGGCTTCTGTGGAGGCAGATGCCGCCGGCGCCAAGAACCCTGCGGACGCCAAGCGGCTGCACGGACTGGCACAGATACTGCAAAGTCCAAAGGCGTGAGCCGGCGGCCTCTCAGTGGGCACAACTGATGCCCTTCGTGGAACTTATCCTGACCCATGAACGTTTTCGTTCTGCGGAAGCAGAAGCGAAGCACCAGCACGGCTGGATTGAGTGCCTCGATAAGCTGGAGAAGCTGGACTAGCCGGGAGGTGGCGTAGGGTGGAAACCGGGGCCTTGTGGCTAAACAAAGGCCCCGGTTCCTGTGGCTGTACGTACTGAGGGTTAAAGTCGGCTATCCCAGGCGGCGGGCCGCATCCGCTTCGATGGCCATGATTTGCAGTACCTTGAAGAACTCCGGGGTTTGGCCGATGAAGAGTCCATCAGCGGTGAGGGCAGTAACTGCGGCTTGTGCCCCGGCAAACCTATCCGTAAGCGGCCGAATGATAGCGCAATGGGGCAGGTTGGGGCTGATGAATTCGCAGGGAACAGGGAAGATCAGGCTGGGCTGAATCAGCGGATTGAGCGGGTTGAAGAAATCGGGGAATGTTAACCCGGATATGGAATCGGTAAACGGCGCCACGGTCTGTTGTACCCCGTTTCCGGCAAAGTCGACCCATTCCAAAAAGTGGGCGATCTCGTCTCCTCCGATGCCGAGCGTAATTTGGAGAACCTCCGGGTCCGTCACTTTTTGGCTCAGGGCAGCGTAGAGGCTGGAGCCGCCCTGTTCAATCATTCCAAAGTGAAAGGCCGCCGTATTCGCGATCGCCTGGATATGATTGTTTCCGGGAAAGTTAGGGTTGATGGCGCCGTTGAAATCATTGTTGTTCCGGGGTATGGCCGTGACATTCTTGAACGTGATCGCTTGCGGAAAGGTCGCTCCAAGGTCTGGATTGGTTGTGCTGCGGTAGCGGATAAACCAGCTGGTGTCGACGTTGAGATTCATGAGGTTGGTGAGTCGCTTGATGCCGGATGAACCCGTAGCTGTGCTTCCCGGCAGCGTGCGGAACTCGTCGAGGTCTACCGGCTCGACTCCTCTGGATTCGAGATAGGCGTTCAGAAAAGCAGCGTGACTTTGTTCGTCCAGGGTATTGCTGGCGATGTATTGAGGGCCGTCACCATCCAGGTTCGACAAAGCTATCTGGTAATTGTTCAACGTTGGGTTCGGATTTACCTCAACCGGCTGGTCATTCCCGATACCGCCGAGTTCTGCATACTGGACCCAAAGGTCTGACTCGATGAGTTCAGCCGCTGCGAGAAAGCGGAGAATCGCGGCATCGCCGTTGTTGAGACGGCCCCCTCTTTGTGCCTGCGCCGAACTACCCTTGGCTAACAAACCGGCGCCGACTGCAACTGCGCCTCCTGTCAGAAGACCGCTTTTCATGAAAGCACGGCGGTCAACTGGACGCTTCGTCTTGCTCACTGGATTATCCATAATGATTTACCTGTCCTGACTTTGCGTGAAGATGGGTCTTTGAAGTCGACCCGAAGATCACACTAATCTTGGCGATGACGCCAGTTGTCAGGGAATTGTCAGATAAATGTCTCGCAGGCGAATAAATGTCTCGCAGGCGAGTTATAGCGTGAGGCGATCAAGTTCGTAAGAAAGCTAACGACACACCGCTATCTATTTGCAATTAAGTGCGTCTAAGGCAGCCTCAGCCGACGCGCCGGCATACTGTCACAGTTTCTGTGGCAGTTAGACGATGATCCGGCGTAAAGGCGCTCTGGACGAAAAAAAGTGCGACTGGACAGCGCGGCGTGGCAGGACAAAAAGAAGAGTGGGGCTCCCTTGCGGGATCGGTCCACGGCACGCCGCGGCAGGTTGCTGGGGCACCGATCGATTTCATTTTCCGACGGATGGGCAAGACTTTGATCGTTCCTATCCTTCTTCTTCAGTTCGCGGCATTCGGGGCAGGATGATCTCAACGCTTAATCCGCCTCCGTCTGCATTGGTTGCGCAGATTCTGCCTCCATGGAGACGCAAAATCCGCTCCGCGATCGCCAAGCCTAGCCCGGATTTCTCACCAGGGAAGTGGAAGTGACGGTGTTGGGGATTGAGAAGATGACTTGGAAAGGCCGTCGATTCATGGCATAACTGCGTTGTCGAAGCGTAGTGACAGCCGAAGAAGGGCGGCCTTTCTAATGACAGAGTGTAGCCAGGAATCGTTTTCCTTTACAGCCCATTTTTCGCGTCGTGTGGAAGCTGGGTTCACAGCTGGACAAGTATCGACTGACGGCGGGGCTTTGCTGCTGCGCGAGGCGGACCGGAGGATCAATCTGGTGCAGCGCGTAGCGCAGTGTTTCACCGACGGTCGCGTCCCTTGGCGGGTGGAGCATCATCTGCCGGAGATGCTGGCGCAACGTATCTATGGACTGGCTCTTGGCTACGAAGACCTCAACGATCATGAGCAGTTGCGCAGCGATCCGCTGCTGGGGCTGCTGAGCGGCAAGAGCGAGTTGGATAAGCCGCTGGCCGGCAAGAGCACGCTGAACCGATTGGAACTGGTTGGCCGCAGCGGTCGATATCACAAGATAGGCTACTCGGCTGAGTCTGTGGACCGTTTGTTGGGGGAGCTGTTTCTGGAGTCCCATCGCAGTGTGCCGGAGCAGATCGTGCTGGACCTGGACGCCACCGACATCCCTCTTTACGGCCATCAGCCGGAGCGCTTCTTCCACGGCTACTACGGCAGCTACTGCTATCTACCGCTGTATATTTTCGCGGGCGACCAGTTACTGTGCGCGCGCCTGCGGGCGGCCAACCAGGACGCTGCCGCCGGAGCGGTGGAGGAAGTGAAGCCCATCGTTGCCCAACTGCGGCAGCGATGGCCGCAGACACGGATCGTGTTGCGCGCCGACTCCGGCTTCTGCCGCGAAGAGCTGATGGGCTGGTGGGAGAGCAATAAGGTGGATTACCTGTTTGGCTTGGCGCGCAACCAGCGGCTGCAGAAGATCATCGGCGCCCAGATGCAGCAAGCTCGTGTCCTTCACCAGAGCACAGCCAAGGCAGCGCGTGTCTTTACCGGCTTCACCTATACCACGCACCACAGCTGGTCGCGCGCCCGCCGCGTAGTGGCTAAGGCCGAGTATCTCGACAAGGGCGAGAACCCGCGCTTCGTGGTCACTTCGCTGAGTCCGGAGCAATGGCCCGACCAGGCACTTTACGAGAAGTTCTACTGTGCACGCGGCGAAATGGAAAACCGCATCAAGGAACAGATGTGCCTGTTTGCCGATCGGCTCTCAACCGACGAGATGAAGGGCAATCAGCTGCGCCTCTACTTCTCCGCCCTGGCCTACACGCTGATGGAGGCGCTGCGACGGCTCGGCCTCCAAGGCACAGAGTGGGCACAGGCTCAGGTCGATACCATCCGTATCAAGCTGTTCAAGATCGGTGCCATCGTCCGCACCAGCGTGCGCCGCATTACCCTGCAGCTCAACTCGGCCTATCCTTGGAAAAACATCTTCGCCAAAGCCTTCCACGCCTTGCGCTGTTGAAGCCAGAGGAAAGCGGAAAACTACACTTCCACTTGACCATGGCACCACCCTGGCGGAACCATGCCCTAAAAATACCCTGCTAACCCTCAAACCTGTCGTCGCACGGCAAAAATTAACCCGCCGCGCAATCCCACCAGGCAAAAACATAGCAACAGGCTCAACCTTCCCTCAAACCTGTCGCAAAATCAATGCTGGTG
>JBAVQC010000188.1:0-20788 GCA_049693715.1 Acidobacteriaceae bacterium
GTTATCGACACCAACGTCTGGATTTCCGCGCTTCAGTTTGCGAAAGGTCGCGGCACGCCAACGCTGGCGCTTGAAAAAGCAATGAGCGAAGACGTGATTGCCACCTGCGATGAGATTGACGTGGAGATCGTGCGCGTTCTGACGGAAAAGTTCTCCTGGGAGCAACACCGGGCAACATCGGCGCTGCAAGCGATTCTGGCGCGCGGCATCCGTGTAAAGATTCGAGGCGCGGTAAAGAAGAGGAGAACTTTTCATGATTGACTCGCACTCGAGATCGAACATCGCTCTAATCATTGGCGTGTTCGCAATCGGACTTGGAGTGATGGAGACCTGTTCAGGAGACGCCGTGCAGGGTTATGGCCGGACGGCATCTCGTGATGAAGACCCAAAAACATTCTGGAAGGCGGTCGCAATACATTACCTCTGCGGTATCGCGGGGGTTGGATACTACCTGTGCGAGAGGTTCTTGACAAATTCAAATCAGTGACGCCACCCTAATTGAAAAAAAATCTTTAAAGCCTCTTCACGCATTCGGAAAACCGTACTACTGTAGGGGTAACAAATCATATTCCGGCGCCGCCTCATCCCGGCGGCGCTGCCCGGCTTTGCACCGAACCGCAGGTTCCGTGCCGCCGCCACCAGCTTACGGAGAGCACGAGTGCCCTGAGCGCCTTCCTCGCTGACGGCTGCATCATTTCTCGGCGATCGCAAGCTGTTCATGGTTGAACAAAACTGATTGACAACACTTCCACTCTGTATGCCTAGGCCCAGCGAAGAGGCCGCAGAGTGAGCAGGTGATTTGCGCGATAAGCAGGAGTGCGCCCAGGCGCCCTCTTAGATAAGCAGCTCTTTGACAACTTGGCGCCACAACCGAACCGGACACCGGGCCGGCCGTGGGGGAAGATCATCATGAACGACCAGAATTCCTCTACCCTGAGGCTGGGGTCGACGCTCTACCCTCTGGCTGGCCGTCCAACAACGGCAAACCGCGGACACATCTACGGAAACGATGAACCAGCCGAGTAGGACTTTTCTCGCTTTTCTCTCAATCTTTTTCCCGCGCGGAGGCGCCGGCCGGGGACTTATCTCGCTTTTCTCGCACAAAGTGCATTCTTTTTTCGGAGCGCTTTGGGCGTCCGCAACCTCTCACAACACCTATTCCTTCAAACAGACGGAAGGTTACCGTTGCTAACCGCCATGACATACAGGACGTTCGCCGACACGTACCTCGTAGGCAGAAGATCTCCCGTTTGTCACCGGACCGGCGAAGCAGAACCGTGCCGATCGGCAAAGGGCCGGCGATCCAGTCCGGCTCCAAAACGAGCCGCCTCGAGACCAGCTTCGTCTCCGCAGCCCAAAAACCAGCCACCCCCGGAGGCAAGATGCTCAAATTAATTGAGCATCTTGACCATCTTCGTGAAACAAAGGACTTATTTGACCACCTTGCCCGATCGCTCCCCGCGTCAGAGAAATTCCAAAAAGGCGAAACGTTCTGCTACGGTACATGCGAGCGTTGATTCAGTCAGCGGAGGGGATGTGGGCTTGGTGCTTTGTATCAGGGCACGACTTTAGTCGTGCCATTTCCATCTCGACAAAAGCTGGGCTTTTAGCCCCTGCGTTGCTATGCTGAATCGGCACCTGTGCCTTGGATTTGTCGCAGTATTGGCGGTTTGCAGACTCTGAAGCCCAAATCTTTCTCCGACCTTTACGGCCCGACTAAAGTCGTGCCCTGATACAAAGCAAAAAACCCACCATCCTGCATAGCCATGCCTTGGCCGCTCCTTTGCAGCGATCGCAAAAATCTAATTTGGACAGGTCTGTTTCCAGGAGAGGTCCGCGGACCGTTCCCGGAAATGTTTTCGACTGCGGTTTGCCTACGAAAACGAGAAAAGTTTTTTCGCGTTTAGGCCTTGTATCTTCGCTCGTTCGGAGGGGGACGCGGAGTCAAGCATCAGGTCAAGCAACTGTACGGCTTGGCGAAACTCTGTCATGTTTACCCCTAATTCGCCCCAGAGGATTTTGTCAGGACCGAATGCCTGGTAAACGCGTTTGACCAGCGGCTTTGCATCCTGATGGGGAAACGGCTGTTTCGACGCGGAAGCGACACCGGTTTTGGTGTATTTCATGTAGACCTGCGGAATCTGGGCCAGCTCGAGAACGTGCTCGTATTCTTCTGGAGTACCCTCTCCGGGGCGCGCTAAGTGATCAAGAATGACGGGGGTCTGGGGAAACTTGCTTGCCAGTTCGCCGATGGCCACTGCGTAGTGCGGGATGCAGTGGACCTGAATCGCCAGCCCTAGTTCGTGCGCGGCACGCCAGGTGACCGCCATCTGCGGGTTCTTCAGATCGCGGTCGCGGATGAGCCCACTAGTCGTGAAAGGGGTTCCTGCTGCGTGCGTCTCGTGGATTCTCAACGCGACGATTCGTCCCGGATTCCTCTTGACCAGCGCCTCCATTCGTTTCGGTGTTTCCGGGTCGATGGGGTCAAAGAGACAGGTCCCCTTGAAGAAATCCAGCGAGGGTTCGTGCGCAAAAGAATACTCCAGGTAGCGGTGATCATCCTGGTAAGGTTCGGGGTGAACGATGACCGCATGGTCGATGTGCGCCTCTTGCGCGAACTTCACATACTCTTCGACCGGTTCGGGCTTAGGCGGATAGGAAGCGCTGTTGTAAGGGAACCTGGGATCGCCGGCGAACAAATGGATATGCGACTCGATCACTACCTGCCGGGGCTCTGGCGGTCCGGCGAGTGCGTCTGCCATCTGCTTCATCCTGCGAGGTACCGCCCACGTATGTGCAGTCGCGAACGTACCCGACAGCCACTCTCTTCGAGAAATCATCGAGCCTCATTAAAACCCGAATTGCAGGCCAGCGCAAAAATGGTCAGAGTACCTTAATGCGCGACCACGGAAGGCGGCAACGTTGTTTTGGGATCGGTCATCCACTATATTGCTCGGCGGCAAGCAATTCACAGATTGGCCACGCTCAAAAAGGGAACTGGACAGGTTGCCGGAAATGAACATCAATCGACGGAAATTTATCACTTCTACCGGGGCAGCCGGGTTGTTGGCAGCGAGTGAACTGACCTCCACGGCTGCCCCCAAGGTCACCCTGGCGAAGCCCGTGCTCATGAAGGTGGGTGACCAGACGGCGCCCACGAACGAGACTCATCTCAAGTACCTGGCACGCTACAGCGTGCGGAATATCTGCGGGTATCCGGAAATTGATGGGGATCGTTTGTATGCCACGGTGGAAGAGCTCAATCACATGGTCGATCTGGCCGCCAAGTGCGGCATCAGTATCGATTGCACGGCGCCTCCATTTCTCGAGTCCAGTCACATCGATAAAGAAAAGCATCCGGCAATCATGCTGGCCCAAAGTCCGGAGCGTGACCGCGATATCGAAGCCCTGCAAACCATGATCAAGAACTGCGCCCAGGCGGGTATTCCCTCCATCAAATACAACGTGAGCATCCTGGGCGTGGTGCGGACCGGACGCACGCCCGGCCGGGGCGATGCAATGTACAGCACCTGGAAACTCTCCGAAGCCCACCCCGATCCGCCGCTCACCAAGGCTGGGCATGTGGATGCGGATATGTTCTGGGAACGGATCACCTACTTCCTCGACCGCGTGATCCCCGTGGCCAATGAATACAAGATCCGCATGGCCTGCCACCCGCACGATCCCGGCATGCCGCCCGAGGGCTACCAGGGCGTCGACCGGGTGCTGGGCACCGTGGATGGCCTGAAGAAGTTCATTACCATCCAGGAAAGCCCCTATCACGGGTTGAATTTTTGCCAGGGCACGGTCTCTGAAATGCTTACGGATCCCAGCACGCAAATCTACGACGTCATCCGTTATTTTGGTTCCCGCAACAAGATCTTCAATGTGCACTTTCGCAATATTCGCGGTCATCGGAATGATTTCCTGGAAGTTTATCCCGATGAGGGGGACGTTAACTTTGTGAAAGCCATCCAGGTGTACAAAGAGGTCGGTTATCCCTATATGCTCATGCCGGATCATGTTCCATTGGCGCCCAACGACCCCAACGGCCTGCAGTCTTTTGCTTTCTGTTATGGCTATATTCGAGCGTTGATTCAGTCAGTGGATGGGATGTGCTGAGTCGGACAGATTTAACACCGTGCTTGAGAACTTCTCAAGAAAGCCGGAGAGTAGGGGAGTGTTGATGAAGACCATGGATCCGGGGGAGATGGCGAAGCGAGTTGGAGCGGGTCTGCTTTCCTTTCCAGTTACGCATTTTGGTGAAAATTTCGAGTTTCAGCCCAAGCCCTACCAGGAGCACGTAGCATGGCTGCTGTCGCACAAGCCTGCGGGCCTGTTTGCTGCCGGCGGTACAGGCGAGTTCTTTTCGCTCACACTGTCTGAGTTTTCGAGCGTGGTGCGCACGGCTGTAGTCCAGACGGCAAAACAAGTGCCGCTGGTTGCCGGTTGCGGTTACGGCACCGCGATGGCTAAGGAGTTTGCCAGGGCCGCGGAGGAAGCGGGTGCAGATGGGATCCTGCTACTGCCGCCATACCTGGTGGGCGCGGAGCAGGCTGGGTTGGCCGCCCACGTGGAGGCCGTATGCGCCAGCACCAAGCTGGGGGTCATCATGTACAACCGCGACAACGCAGTGCTGGACGACGCAAGCCTGGAAGGGTTGTGTCATCGTTGCCCCAATTTGGTGGCCTTTAAGGATGGCGTCGGCGATATCGAGCGCATGACGCGGATCTACGCCAGGTTAGGGGACCGGCTCACGTATATCGGCGGCCTGCCGACCGCGGAGACATTTGCTCTTCCGTATCTGGAGTTGGGGGTCACCACGTATTCCTCGGCGATTTTCAATTTCCTGCCTGACTTCGCTCTCGAATTTTATGCTGCTGTGCGGCGCCGGGATCATGCAGCGGTATTTGCCGGCTTGCGGGAATTCGTCCTGCCGTATATCCAGATTCGCAACCGCCGGAAGGGGTACGCGGTCTCGATTGTCAAAGCAGGCATGAAGGCCGTAGGCCGCCCTGCGGGACCCGTACGTTCACCCCTGACCGATCTTACCGAAGCGGAGTATCAGGAACTGACCAACGTGATCGCGGGGCGGTCCTGACTTTAGCAGAAGCCAAAAAAACTCAAGTCAAGACCTCTCTCATCCAAACACAGGTAGTTAGCAAGGCCCCTACGAACCCGTCCAGGGAAGAGGACCGCGATGAGCGTGGCTAGAATTTGTTCCAGAGGTACTGGTTATAAACGTCGTGGTGGTATTGCACTTCGGGCGCCTTCACAAACGTCCCCAGGAGCCTTGGACAGCGGTCGGCGGAGGCTTTCTTCAAATCTGCGTAGCGCTCTTTCACATCGGTTCCCAGCAGGGTGTCGGTCCATTTGGCTGCATGGAAGTGTTCCAGCGCGGTATAGATGTTGTCGGGCAAAAACCGCTTGGCCTTGCGAAGGTTTTCGATGGTCGCGGTTTCACCCTCGATCCCGGTTTTGAATACCGAATACAGCACAAGATAGGGGTTGGCGTCGGGGCTGACGGAGCGGACTTCGACGCGCATGCTCTTCTCGTTGCCGATGGGAATGCGCACCATCGAGCCGCGATCCGTGGCCGACGCGATGATCTGGTTCGGGGCCTCGAAGTGGGGATCAAGGCGGCGATAGGCATTCACGCTTGCATTCAGCAGCAGGCAGACGTCATTGCCGTGGGTCAGAATACGATCGATGAATTCCCAACCAAGTCTGCTGAGCTGTTCTTCACCCTGTGCGTCCCAGAAAAGGTTCTTACCTTTTTCACTAATGGAGACATTGGTGTGCATACCGCTTCCATTCACACCAACCACAGGCTTGGGCAGAAATGAGGCCGTCATGCCCATGGTGGTAGCTACCTGGCGACAGACCAACTTGTAAAGCTGGATCTGATCGGCGGCGGTCACCACATCGCTATAGCTGTAGTTGATCTCAAATTGAGAAGGCGCAACCTCCGGGTGGTCCTTCTCGTTTTCAAATCCCATGGCACGCTGCACTTCGGCGCAGGTATCGATGAAGGTGCGAAGCGGGTCGCCAGGGAGAGAATGATAGTAGCCGCCGGTGTTGACGTACTCGAAACTTTGCGTCTCGTGATAGTGCCGTTCCGCATCGGTGCCCTTGAAGAGAAATCCCTCAATTTCGTTGGCCGCGTTCAGGGTGTAACCCTTCTGGTCGTAGAGGTCGTTGGCATAGTTCTTGAGCACGCCGCGAATGTCGGCAGGGAAGGGCTTGCCGTCTTTGGCGATGACGTTGCCGAACACCAGCGTCTTCCCCGGTCCAAACACATCGGAGGGTACCCAATAGAACGATCCCCAGTCGATTCCCAGGCGCAGGTCGCTCTCTCTCTGGGCGGTAAAGCCGCGGATTGAACTGCCATCGAAGGTGAGGTTGTCGTCGCTCTTGATGATGAACTTCTTGTCGTAGTCGAGCATGTGCAGCCGGCCCTCGAGGTCGCTGAAGAGCACAGTGACCGCCTTAATGTGCTTTTCGTCGGCGAGATATTTCAGCCGCTCATCGCGGATCTGCTCGGCCGGGACGTGGCGTCTACGCTGGTCCTTTGCCGCAAGGTTGCGTTCTTCCAGTTCGGCGTAAGGGATTTCAATGAAGCTGCGAAGTGCGTCTGACATGGTTCTCCTCACGGAATCTTGATCGAAAGCGTGTAACTGGGCCGGAGAAAAAGAAATGGGGTTAGAGAACGATGTCCCCACGCTCGTCGTTGCGTATCCGGACGGCCTCATCCACCCGCGTCACAAAGATCTTGCCGTCGCCAATCTTGCCCGTTTGCGCAGCCTTGACGATGGTTTTCACGGCCTTGTCGAGCAATTCGTCCAAAACCACCAACTCCAATTTCACCTTGGGTAGTAAATCGACCGCATACTCCCGCCCGCGGTAGATCTCGGTGTGACCCTTCTGCCGGCCATGCCCACGAACGTCGGAAATCGTCATGCCAGAGATGCCGATTTCGACCAGCGCATCCTTCACAGCGTCCAGCTTCGATGGCTGTATCACTGCTTCTATCTTCTGCATTCCTTAGTCCTTCCTGATTGCTCAGAGGTGGTCTAGTTCGCGAAGTCGTAACCTTCTTCGCCGTGTTGTGACAAGTCCAGCCCGGTGCGCTCGTCCTCTTCGCTCACCCTGAGTCCGATGACCTTATCCACCACGAATAAGATCACCAGTGTTCCCACGATCGATAACGTCCACGCAATCGCTACGGCAACCAACTGGTTCAATATCTGACTCTTGTTGCCTTCGAGCAAGCCTGTGGCCTTTCCGGCTCCCAGGATGGGGTTGATAGCGCTGCTGGCGAAGACACCGGTCAATAACGCCCCGATGGTCCCGCCGGCCCCGTGCACACCGAACGCATCGAGCGAGTCGTCATACCCGAACAGTGACTTAACCTTTACCACCATGAAGTAGCAGAATACGCCTGCAATCAGGCCGATCCACAAAGCGGACATGGGGGTTACGAAGCCGGAGGCAGGTGTGATCGCGACCAGGCCTGCGACTGCTCCCGAGATCGCGCCAAGGGCGGTAACCCGGCCGCCCCGAATCCATTCTGCTGCGCTCCAGCCAACGGCCGCAGCTGCTGCCCCGAAGTGGGTGGCGATGAAGGCCGAGGTCGCGAGGGTGCCGGCGTTCAGAGCCGAGCCGGCGTTAAATCCAAACCACCCCACCCACAGCAAACATGCCCCGATAAAGCTCAGGACTACGGAGTGCGGCGGCATCGGCTCGCGCGGGTACTCGAGCCGTTTGCCCAGGTACAACGCGGTGACCAGCGCCGATACGCCTGAGGTGATGTGGACCACCGTGCCGCCGGCGAAATCGAGGCAGGGAAAGCGTCCGCCCAGAGAAGCGTTGAGGAAACCGCCCTTGCCCCAGACCATGTGTGCCATTGGGCTATAGACAAAAATTGCCCACAGCACCATGAAGGCCAGCATGGCCGAAAATTTCATGCGCTCGGCGAAGGCGCCGGTGATCAGCGCCGGGGTAATGATGGCAAACATCAACTGGAAGACCATAAAGGTCTGGAGCGGGATGGTAGCGGCGTACTTGGGATCCGGCGCCAGCCCTACCCCACGCAGAAATACGTTGTGCAGACCACCAATGAAGGCATTGCCTTCGCCAAACGCGAGCGAGTAAGTCACGAACGCCCAGAGAACGGTGATCACGGCCATCATGGCGAACGTCTGCATCATGGTGCCCAGAACATTCTTCCTGCGCACCAGGCCGCCATAAAACAGGGCCAGGCCGGGCCCGCTCATCAGTAGAACGAGCGCCGAGCTGACCAGCATCCAGCTGTTATCGCCGGCCGATTGGGCCGAGGCAATCGCGGCTGCCTGGTCCGCAGAACTCTTTTCCAGCGCAGCCAGCCGGTCCGCCTGGGACGTACTTGCTGTAGCAGCGGCCCCCGGCGTCTGTGCCTTGGCAACGCTCCCGCCGGCCCAGACCATGAGTACAAGCGCTAGCGCGCGAACCAGCACAGAAATCGAATCAAATCGTCTGATCAATCTGTCATCCTCCGTTGAGCCCTTCAGAGAAAACCGATATCCAGTAACAGCCCGTTGATGTCCCTGTTTTGCTTACTTTACACAAGACGCGCTCGCATCCCAAACGCAATCATGCGCGAACGTCTTGCGAGCGACCTCTCCTTCGGCGCCAGGGCGCCGCCGCAATCTCAAAAATGCCAGATGAGGTCGCCGGCCAGGGTCAGCTGGGTCGTTTTGGTCGGAGCCCCACTGACGCCATTGACTGAGGGCGCATCATATGCAGGCACACCGTAGGAATGCTCGAACCGCAACTCCGGCCGAAAGGTGACCGAACTGCCCAACCAGAAATTGAACCCCACCAGGTGTTCGCTGTAACGGGTCTTGGTGCCGGTCCGCTGCCCTCGCAGGTCGTCAAAGTACTCGTTGCGAATGCTGAGCGAACTGTGGTGATGGTTGAACTCATACTCCAGATAATTGAGGATGGCGTAATCCGGCGCAAAGCAGTGGGTCGCCAGCGGATTGCACTGGGCCCCATTGGCGCCCGTGATAAGCGATGGGCCTGTGATTTCGCCGGCGTTGGCGCCTATGTTCGCATTGGATCCGTAGCTGATACAAGGAGTCAGGCCGAAACATAAGTTGGGAACGTCTCGTTCGTACTGGTACCATGCCTCCGTGTCTTCGTGCCAGTGGGCATTGATCTTGTGGTAGTGGGTCAGGTAGTAGGCCGCCAGATTGTTATAGGCGTATTTGCCCGAGTTGATGGAGTTCGCGCAACCGTACAGGTTATCTCCGCCATCGTGCCAGGTATAGGCGGCACAGGCATTTCCGGTCAGCTTGGCGTTGGAAATCCAGGGGGCGGACTCGCACCCGCCGGAAACTCCCGCCTGCACTTGCCAATGGTCGCTCAACTTGGTGGTAACGTTGATCCCGTTCTGGGTATAGCAATCAAACGTATAGAGGAGGGAGTGACTATAAGTGTAGTTATTCGGAGCCAGTTGCGCTTCGATATCGGGCAGCGAGATGTATCTCCCGATGCGGATATCGGTTCCCTTGGCTATATGTGGGACATAGAAGTCCAGATAGTACATGACCGGGTCATAACCGTAAGTGTCGTTGTTTTTCAACAGTTGCTGGCTGAAGATTCCCTTGGCGGTGGTATAGCGGTAGTCGAGGCCGTAGAGGTTGGTGAGGCGGAATCCCCAATCGAAGTGGTCGGTTTGCACGGTGTCCGGCAAACGCTCGATGTAGAGCGCGGCCTGGTTAAGCTGGATCGAGTTCGGGATTACGTCATACGCGGCTGGGTTATTCGCGTATCTGCCCTTATTCGAGGTGCTGGCGTTTCCACCGATATCGAACCAGCCGTAGATCTTGATTCGGCTTCTGTTCTGGTTGATCGCCTGCATCAGGATATAAGTGTTGTAATCGGGCGCGCCAATGACCACTGTGCCGCCTATGGGCCAGTCTGCCGAGGGAAAAGGGGGTGAGTTCAGAGGGCGCGGAGTTCCCCGCCGGGACGGCTCGGCAGTAGCCGGAGAGCCATTGGAGTCGACCGTCCAATCGTCCAGGTAGGCGTGCCCTAAGCGGGTGAAGAAGCCCCGGTTCGGGACCGGCGACGTCGCGTGGGGGGAGGGGTCCGTCTTTACTGGTGCGTCTGAAGATTGCTGAGCTTCGATATTCGGCCCGGTATTGAAGAAGACTGGCTGGTCGACAACACCAACGCCGGGCTCCGTTGCCGCAAAGCATTGAGCACTCGTTAGTCCGGTAAACAAGATAAGTAAGCCAGCCTGCAGAGCCCATCGCCCAACAAATCTCAATATGACCGCCTCGGATTTTAACGCAGTCGCGATAGTCCGGCGAGGATGGCATGTGCCCATCCTCTATCGATGACTGCGCTGCTGGTGAACGGAAAGGATAATGATGAATCGCTTCTCGCCAAAATGAGTAAAACCGAAATGGCATAAGGATTGCATAAAGGCGGCATAAAGATTGCATTGAAGAAAAAGCGGCAACAAGAAAGCCTGAGTCATCCGTTCAAGAGAAAATGAGCTCGGCTTTAATCGTCCTGATCTGCCACTCATGCGGCAGTCATGACCTTGACAAAGGGGAGGGTGGGTTTCCGTTTGCGTTTGCTTGGTAACGAGGAAGACCCCAGATCTCTCCACTCCGAGGTGGCACACCTTGCCGGGCGGCAGCTCACGCCCAATCACGCCGGCGTCTGGAACCCGGCGTTTGACGTCACACCCGCAAAGTATGTAACAGCGATCATTACCGGGCGCGGCGTGCTGCGCGGCCCTTACCCCGAGTCGCTAGATCGCCTCAGCCATGAGGCCGCCGCGCAGGCCTGAGCACAGCTTCAAGGCGTTCTGCCCTCGCCGCATATGCGACGAGGGCAGCCTTGTCCGCAAAGGAGGATCAGAATTTAACGAGAAAGGCACCCGTTATTCGATTTTCGCTCTTGCGCAGATCGGGTTGGAAACCAGGCACAAGAGATCCCGGGGCTCCCGTGTTCCCTCCGGGCGGCGTGACACCTCCGGGTCCGGAAAAGTAAGGCACGTTCGCCGCCCGATGGTTGAATTCGAGGCGATAGGTGAAGTACTGGCTGGGCAGGTAGTCTGCAGTGAACGAAGTGTCCCACGCTTTGAAAGGGTCGCCCGGGTTTTCGGTAAAGTACGGTGTCCCCGATGCAGCGGTGGCCCCATTGATGGGCGGCAACAGCACCAGGTAGCGTCCTGGATTGTTAATCCGTCCTCCGCCGATGGTCATGCCAAAGCGGTCGCGATCGAACCAGAGGCGGTTGTAAGCCATGAATCCAAGGAAGCTCTGCTTCGGTCCTGTCTTAGTGTTGCCATGGCAACTTACGCCGCCGCCGCTCTCGCAACCCGCGTCGCCAGTGAGGGTGAACGCGGCTTTGCTGACGAAGGACAACGGCCGGTCGTAGTACTTGTACTGGATGCTGTCGTCGGTGTGGAGCCGTGTGCGGTTCGGATTACCAAGAGCATCCTCGCCGAAGCCATACTGGTTGCCGAGAAGCTCCAGCTTGCCGGTGGGCCGATACTGGATCTGTCCGCCCAGTCCCGGCCGGCCGTTGAACCGGCCGTACGACTGCCAGCCGTTAATGAACCACGGCTCGATTTTCAGCTTGTTCGTGGGAAACCACTGCACTCGCACCCCGTTGAAGAACCACGGAGTGTTTGACGAGACGTACGACGGTTGATAGGCCCAGTTATCGAATTGGTAGAACGAGAACAGGCCGACGTAGGAGAGGAAGATGCCGGCATCGACGTTGAGCCCGTGTTGCACATTGAAGTGGTATCCGGCGTTGGCCTCGCCCACATAACGATAGGCGTTCGCAAGATCCCACTGTCCACGTGCCGGGCTGGCATCGTTGCGCGGCGTAGCCGTCGCGTAAAGACCAATCTGGCTCAAAACGCGGGCTCGCACATTGCCCACATGGAAATCGCCGCCGATTCCAAGATCCGTCAGTGTCACCTCACTGGACCGAAAGACCTCGCTCGATCCGACAATGGTGTCGTCCTGCGGATGGCGGAAGTCGTAGGTGTAGCTAACATCCGAGCGGTACTCCGGGGTAAAGTATTTGGTCGCATACGGAGTGTCCTTGGTGCGTGGGTTGCCGTTGAGCCAGGTGAAGTCGGCGAACGCAAATGGCTCATCGTTTGAAGAGGTATCTGCCGGCCTTGATGTCTTCGCAGCCGCTAATTCGCTAATCGCCGGTGTTGGAGTTGAAGAAGAAGACACCGGTGAAGCACTCTCTACAAGCATGCTTTGGCGGGCCGCCTGAAGCCGCCCGGCAGTATCGGCCGCCCTCGCATCGCTCTCCGCTGCGGATTGTCTCTTAAGTTGGAGCTCAAGCTGCTCAAGGCGCTTACGCATCGTCTCAAGCTCTTGAAGAAGAGCAGCGTTTGCATTGACTGGTACCCGCACGTCCTTATCCTCGGAAACTTCCGATTCGGCGATGACGTTCTGTTTTTCCTGCTGCGCCTGTGCATAACATGACGGTGGAGCGAGGAGCGCTCCGAGCAGGAGTGTCAAGATGACCCGATTCCCGACTGACATGGTCGGGCTTGAGTACAACGTTGTTACTTGCATGGTCCCCCTAAGCGCCGCCGGACCACGTGGTGGTCGCACCGAGGATTCGAGGGTGATGCTGACGAGTCGGTTCGACCACATTCCAGGCAGCCAAGTCAGGCTACGTGGGGCGACATAAGGAAGTGCTAAAGAAGTCGTTAACAGGCCATAAAGCCGGATTGGCACGTCCTGCGGTTGCGCGAGCTTGCAAGTGATGGTTGCCATTGGTTATGGTGGTCGCAGTGGTGAAAGGGTGCCCCATATGTCTCCATCACGCCGCGACTTCATAGCATCGCTGACCGCCGCAGGCGCGATGACTCAACTGGGCAAAACAGCGCAGGCCTTTGCCGGCAGCTGCCCGTTCAAGCTTTCCGTCATCAATGACGAGCTGACGCCGGACTTTGGAAGGGCATGCGAAATTGCCAGCAAAGATTTCGGCCTGCACTGGATCGAGCTGCGCTCCATGTGGAACAAGAACGTAACCGATCTTGACGCCAAAGAGATCGCCGAATCGCAGCGCATTTTAGAGAAATATCAACTCCGCGTGACCGACATCGCCAGCCCACTCTTTAAAGTGGATTGGCCCGGGGCCCCGATTTCCAAAGAGAGCCCAAAGCACGACGAGTTCCACGCAGGCTTCGACTTCAAGCAACAGGATCAGTTGCTGCAACACTGTATTGAACTGTGCAAGCAATTCAAGACCGATCGCATCCGCTGCTTTGACTTCTGGCGGCTGGAGAACCCGGCGCCCTACCGCGCCGCGATCAACGAAAAGCTGCGCGGCGCCGCTGAGGCCTGTGCTAAGAGCAACCTGATCCTGCTGCTGGAAAACGAAATGGCTTGCAACACGGGCACGGGTGAGGAGGCGGCCGCCGTCCTCAAAGCCATTCCCAACAAAAACTTCATGCTCAACTGGGATCCCGGGAATGCCGCGGCGTTGGGCAGCACTCCCTATCCTGACGGGTACCGCCTGCTGCCTTTCGAGCGCATCGGGCATTGCCATGCAAAAGATGTACTACGGCCGGCCGGGAAACATTATGAGTGGGCGCCGGTGGGTGCGGGGGTCGTTGACTGGGTGGGCCAATTCCGAGCCCTCGCCAAAGATGGTTATCACTACGCGGTGAGTCTGGAAACCCATTGGCGTGGCGCGGGCACGCCGGAAGCCTCCACCCGGATCAGCATGAAAGGCCTCAAGGAGACGCTCAGCAAAGCCGGCCTCAACTGCTGAAATCTTCAATCCGTCGACTGCTGGTCGCTCACTTCCTTGGCGTAGAACATATGCGAAATCCGAGGCGGCTCTTTCCCTTGATGGAAGCTCCATACCCGATCCAGAATCTGCCGATCGGAAGCGGTGAAGCGCTCCCTCTGGCGCAAGTATTCCAGCCACGACTCGGTCACGAATGTCTCGTTGATATGTCCGGGATCGGCAGCGTCCTGGTAGACGCCCCAGCGAATCGCGCCATCACGCAAGCGCACGTCCCGCAGCTGATGCACCGCCTTGGTAAAGCCGGCGTAGTCCATCGGGTCAATGTGGTAGTCCACAGAAACCCGGACCGGCCCTTCGCTGTCATCCCGCTCTGAATTCAGCTTGGGAGCCGGCAGCGTGTAGCGATGGGGACTGAGATCCGGCTGCACTCCACGCAGCACATGGAAACGAAGAGAGAAAGGGAGAGTGATCGCCAGCCCGGCGGACGCGCACAGCAGCGACTTTGAAGTGGAAACGTGCTCCGCGATGAAGCCCCATATCACACCGCCCAGGGCCATGCCGCCGGCGAAAATCATCTGGTAGGCGCCCAGCGCCCGCGCCTGGACCCATGCCGGAACAGATACCTGCACGGCGAGGTTGAGGGTAGACATGGCGCTGGTCCAGGCGAACCCGGCTGCAATCAGCATCGGAATAATGAACCAGGGGCTTTTGATCAGCGCCAGAACCGCCAAAGTAGCGACGAATACGCCACTGGCTGCCCCGATGATGGCGTCCGCGTTCAGGACCCTGCGCACCTTGGGCAGGCTAGTGGCCCCAATCACCGCGCCAAACCCCATGCTGCCATTCAGGATCCCGTATCCCAGTGCGCCCTGCCGCATATCGTTACGGGCCACGAGGGCCAGCAGGGCCCACACGGCGCTCACAAAAAGGGTGAAGATGAGCGTCCGCATGAAGGCCGCCTGCAGCATGGGAGCGTACCGGAGGTAGCGAATCCCTGCCCGCACCGACCCCCGGATACGCTCCGATGGAAGCGCGCTCTTGAACGCCGGCTTGCGCTGCCAGCGATACAGAACCAGGATCACACCCACGAAGGAAAGGGAATTGAGCAGAAACACCGAAGCCGCGCCGGTCGTGGCCAGGGCGAAAAGGGCTACCATCAGGCCGCCCAGGGCCGGCCCCAGGGCGCGGGCCAGGTTGAATCCGGCCGAGTTGAGGGACACGGCATCCGGGAGCTGCGCCCGCGGAATCACTTCCGGCACAATGGCCTGCCATGCGGGGCTGTTCATGGCCGCGCCGATGTTCAGCAGGAAGGTAAGAATCAGCAGAATCCAGGGTGAGATCACATCAAAGAACGTGAGCACGCTGAGGATGGCGACCGCCGTGAGCATCCACGCCTGCCAGAAAATCAGCAACCGGCGGCGATCGAAAATATCGGCCGTTGCCCCGGCGAACAGGCCCAGGATGACCACGGGAAGGCTGGCCGCCGTCTGCATCAGGGCAATGAGCAGAGGAGACTGGGTGAGCACGGTCATCAGCCAGGTGCCCGCCGTATCCTGCATCCAGCCGCCGAGGTTGGAAACGATGGATGCGAGCCACAAATCCCGAAAAAGCGGCACCCCCAGCGGTTCAAACCCATGAAGCTTGGGCGGGGTCTCCAACTGATCTGAATTCAAGCTGGCCATTGGGTGGGGAGGTAGAAGGTTCCTGTTTTCATTATCCCAGAGTGTTATGGAACCCCGTCCTGGATGTGCCGATGAACGCAACACTGATTCTTCAAAAAAGACTCGGAAAACTTTCCGCAAATTCTGTGGTCTTAGTCGTCAGGCGCCAAGGGAGGGAAGAGACATGACCGGCAATTCTTTGCGGAGCGGGACATGGAAGACCGTTACCTCCGTCCTGCTGACCTCCATTCCGTTGGCGGAGCGCATGTTGCTCTATCAGTTGGCCATGACCGCCCTGATCCTGCTGCCGGTTAGCCGTTTCACCGACAAATAAAGCCGGGTGGGCACTCAGCCCCGAACGTCAAGGTTTGAAACCCTTCACCTGTCAATAAACCCGGGTGCCCCATATCTCGCTCGTTTTTCGCGAGATGTGGGATACCACTGCACTCAACCCCAAACCCTTGACCCCAAACCAGCCCGTAGGAAACTGGACGGGTGGTCTACAGGAAATCCGGGGAGACCCGGATTTCCTGCCGCGCGGCGCCACCAACGTCCACGTGTGCGGCTTTCGTCAAGGAAAGCCGCATGGAGTTCACCAACGCCATCAAGGTCTACAGGAAATCCGGGGGAAGCCCCTCCGATTGCTTTTGAAAGGCGTATCCTGAACCTGTCGTGACCCTTCTACTGCGACCACTAGCGCGACGGATTTCATCCACAACCATTGTGGTTCTCGTCCTCGCTCTGCTTCTGACCCAGGCCGCCTCCTTCGTCTGCGCTGCGCAGTGCCTCGAGCATCAATCAGCCGCTGGAATGACCCACTGCCACGCGATGCACCCATCAACAAAGGACATCGCAGCACAAACCTGCCCCTCCACTGCCACCACCTTCTGTGTGACCGATCTCCTGGCTGACAGCCTGCAAAGAAACACGCTCCAGACCACCATCCAAGCAGACGTGCACCCCACTGTCCTGGTCCCCGTTTTAGCCGTCGCCGCCCGCACAACCGTCTTCCCGCCCCAGCGAAGTACCATAGGCGACCCGCCCCTCCTCACTCCTCTCCGCGTCTAGTCCTCTTCTCCTCCTTTTGCCTGAGGAGATCTGCGTCCCGTCGATCTCTTCCGTCCTTTCGCCATCGATTCATAAGGAGTCACCATGAGTACCCGACGTACCTTCATGGGCCGAGCCCTGGGCGCTTTGCTGGCCGCGCGCGGCCTATCGGCCCAGACCATACAAATGGCCATGCCGCGGCCGACACCCGCGCACCCCCAATCAGCAAGCCACCAAATCCCCGTAGTAACCACCGATGTTGGCGACCTCGCCTACACCATGGACGGCTCGACCAAGGTCTACCACCTGGTCGCGGAAGTTCTCCGCCAGAAAATCCACCCCGACAAAACCATCGACGTCTGGGGCTTCAATGGAAGCGCTCCAGGCCCGACCATCCAGGTCAACCAGGGCGATCACGTCCGCGTGATCTTCGACAACCACTTGCCTGAGGCAAGCTCGGTCCACTGGCATGGCTTTGAAGACATGATCACCAACGACGGCATGCCCGGCATCAGCCAGCCGCCGGTAAAACCGGGGGGCCGCTTCATCTATGAATTCGATATTCACCAGGCAGGCACCTACTTCTACCACTCGCATATGGCCATGCAGGAGATGGCAGGGATGCTCGGCGGGGTGATCATGCACCCCCGCACCCCGTACCACCCTCGCTGCGACAAGGACTTCCTGTTCCACCTGCAGGAATACGCTGTGCTGCCCAACAACACCGTGCCCAACACCATGAACATGGAATACAACTGGCTGCTGCTCAACGGCAAGGCGGGTCCTGCATCTACTCCGCTCATTGTTCGCCAGGGCGACCGGGTCCGCATTCGCTTTGTGAACATGGGCATGGACCATCATCCCTTGCATATCCACGGATACACCTTCCAGGTAACCGGCACCGAGGGAGGCCGCATTCCAGAATCCGCCTGGTGGCCCGGAACCACGGTCCTGGTAGGCGTGGCGCAGGCGCGGGATATAGAAATCACCGCTGACCGGATCGGCGACTGGATGCTGCATTGCCACCTGCCGCACCACATGATGAATCAGATGTCCTCCAACGTGGGCACCATGACCCGCCGGCCCGGTCAGCCCGCCGGAGTGGACATGAACATCGGCATGGGCATGCTGCAAGGCACCCCGGGCGCGCCCACCGGCGACGACTATGGGACCAGCCTGGGCCGGGGCATGGGTTTCGGAAGCAATGCGGACATGGCTACCGCCAACGGACCGCTGACGCAGCAGGCGATGCATACCATGCCGGGAATGGCCGACATGGCCGTGGATGTCTCGGCCAACGCAAACTCCGTGCCGGGCTTCCCCCAGGACGCTTACATGGAAGGTCCCGCCATGGCTGTGGACCACATGGTCGACAAGCCGGAGAACTACGGTCTTCGTCCCGGTTGGAGCGGTTACATGATGGGCATGATGACTTTCTTACGCGTGCTGCCGGCTGATAAGTACGACGAAGTGGTGGCGCGCATGAAGCAGGCGCAAAGGCCCAACGATCCCTACGCATCGTTATGGCAGAGCATTTCCTAACCCGGGAGAAAACGATGTTCAAGAGATTCGCCTCCGTACTATGGCTGTGCGCCGCTCCACTCTTCGCACAGAACGGGCAGCCGCCGGCGCCCGTGCCCCAACTGCTCCAGGGTGTCGCCTCGCGCCCGCCGCGCAAGCTCGAAGACTTTCTCGCCATGGCGGATAAAAACAATCCAACCTTGCAGCAAGCCGCGGCGTTAGTCCGCCGCTCCGAAGCCCAGGCAAAACAGGCCGCGCTGTACCCCAATCCCTCGGTCGGCTACGAAGGCGATCAGATTCGCGGCGGCGCTTATGGGGGCGGGGAACAGGGCGGCTTTGTTGCGCAAACCATCGTTCTGGGCGGCAAGCTCGGCCTCCGCCGCAACATTTACGAGCAGCAGAAGCAGTCTGATCAAATCGCAGCCGAGGCCCAACTGGCGCGCGTACACAACGACGTGGCGCAGCTGTTTTACGACACCCTGACCGCCCAGCAAATGGTCGTGGTGCGCGGCCGGCTTCTGGGCGTGGCCGGCGATGCCGTTGCAACCGCGCATCAGCTGGCCAATGTGGGCCAGGCTGATGCACCTGACGTGCTGGAAGCTGAAGTCGAGGCGCAGCAGGCAGCGATCGACTACACAGGAGCCCAACGTCTCTTCCTGCAAAGGTTCAAGTCACTGGCCGCGCTTGCCGGCAGCCCCGCCGCCGAAGTCGCCCCGTTGGATGCCGACCTGACCACGCCACCCCAAATTGACACCACTGGGATGATCGACGCCATGGTCCAGCAATCGCCCACCGTGAAGCAGGCACAACAGCAGGCCGCCGTGGCGGAAGCCAGGTTAAAGGATGCCAACCGCGAAGTGGTCCCCGATCTTCAACTGCGCGCCGGGGAGCAACAAAATTTCGAGGCGCTCCCGGAAGCTGCGGGCAAGAAAACGGGAGCGCAGAGTTTCGCCAGTGTCGGCATCGAGCTGCCCCTATGGAACCGCAACCAGGGCAACAGGCAAGCCGCGGAAGCGGAGTTGAATCGGGCCCGGCAGGAGATAACCCGCACCCAATTATCTCTACGGGAGCGGGCCGAGACCCTGGCGCAAAACTATCTTTCCGCCCGGGAGGAAGCCGAGCTCTATCGCACCGCTCTGCTGCCCCGCGCCCGCCGCGCCTATGAGCTTTACCTGGAGCAATACCGGAACCAGGCCCAGGCGTATCCTCAGGTCATCGTGTCGCAGCGCACGCTGTTCGAACTCGAGGTCCATTACATCGACTCTCTCGATCGCATCTGGCAGAATGCAATTGGGCTCCAGAATTTCGCGCTGCAAGGTGGGCTCGAAAGGCCGCCGGCAGAGGCAAGATGAAAGGAAGATGAATTGAATCCGCCCGGCACAGAGAATATGAAACTGTGGTTGATACGTCACGGAGAGACCGAGTGGAGTCTCTCCGGCGCCCATACCAGCAGGACCGACATCCCGCTGACCGAGCGAGGAAGAGAGCGTGCCACAAAAATTCGCGACTACCTCGCGCAGCGTAAATTCAGCCTGGTGCTCGCCAGCCCGCTGCTGCGTGCGCGGGAAACCTGCCGCATCGCGGGCTACGCCGATGTCGCTCAGATCGAAGAGAACCTGCGGGAGTGGGACTACGGTATCTTCGAAGGCCGCACCACCGCCGACATTCGAAAAGACCAACCCGACTGGTCGATTTGGGACTCTCCTGTTCCCGAGGGGGAACTGGTGGAGTATGTTGCTGCGCGAGCCCAGAAGGTGATCGACCGCTCCCTGCTGGCTGGCGGCGAGGTAGCGCTATTTGCCCACGCCCATATCCTGAGGATTCTGGCCGCCACCTGGCTAGGTCTAGAGCCACGCGGGGGCCGTCTGTTTGCTCTGGGAACAGGATCGGTGAGTACCCTGGGCTACGAGCGGGAGACCCGGGTGATCTGCACCTGGAACCGGTCACTGGAAGAGTAAGGGAATCAGAACGCAAACCGCGCCAGCACAACTCCAAGCCACACTGCGAGCAGGCCGAGCAGAATGCTGAGCGACACATAGAGGGCGGCGATCAGGAAATCCCCTGTCTGCAGATGGACAAAGGTCTCCCATTCAAAGGTGGAAAACGTACTATAAGCACCCACGAAGCCGATCGGGATCAGGAACCGCAGCGCGGGATTCACCGCGGTGCGCCGTTCGGCCGCAGCCAGAAAGAACCCGATGATCAGGCAAGCCGTAAGGTTGATCACGAAAGTGCCGTAAGGGAATCGAGTCCCCATCCGGTTGCTTACGGTCGAGCCGACAAGATACCGGGTGACTGAGCCCAGGGCACCCCCGATCGCGATAAGAATGTATTTCTGCAAGTTCACCTCCACAAAGGCAACTGCCGCGGGCGGAATTTTTGGACGGGAACGAGGTCGCCGGACATGACTCCGCGACGGCTTCCCGTCAGGAGTCATCATCTGTCGAGCCCATGAGGCAGAACAGCGGTTGCAAGCGATTTTCAAAAAACCGCTCAGGGTGAACTCCTTCACCCCCACCCGTTAGATAAATGGGTGCGGTGTTATTGTCAAGGATTGTGAAGGACCTCCTGCATCTTGGTCCACGACTTTCTCCTCGGTAATGCTCTCCGTCCAACAACAACCTTCGCCTTTGTCATTGGGAGCGAAGTCGAGGGATCTGCAGTTCTCTTCCTCAGCCTCCGCGGTTAATGAGGGGGAAACTGCAGATCCCTCGGCTTCCCCGGATTTCCTGTTCAGAGTTGTGGCTTCGGTCGACTGCATGTGG
>JBAVQC010000189.1:0-2328 GCA_049693715.1 Acidobacteriaceae bacterium
CATCCCGACCCGGATTTCCTGCTACGCTGCGCTGGACACGGCTGCGTGTGCGCCTTTCTTTTAAGGAAAGGCGCATGAGGTTCGCCAACGCCACCAACATCAACAGGAAATCCGGGGGAGCGAAGCCGAGGGATCTGCAGTTTCACTCCACCAGCAACTAATCTCAGATGGGAGGCGCACTCTCCCCCTTTGTCATCCCGACCGAAGCGGAGGGACCTGCGGTTTCCCTTGAGGTCCTCAAACGCCGTCCAATGCCCGTACACAACCCGCCAAATCACTTAACCTCGACGAAGGCAGGTACAGACACATATCCTTAGAGCTAGACAGGAAAATGACACCCAACGCAGACCAGATAAAAGTCCATCTTCCCGACGGTTCCATCAAAGAATTCCCCGCCGGATCCACTCCTTTCGATGTGGCCCAAAGTATTTCCCCGCGGCTGGCGGCCGCCGCGATTGTTGCCCGGGTTCGCCCGGCGACCACGAACGGCTCGGGAAACGGCACCGACGCGCAAGGGGAGACAGCGGGAGAAACGCCGTCGGAAGCCGGCATGTACGCGGCCGAGGAGGCAAATGCCGAACGCCTGGTGGACCTGAGCACTCCGCTGAAAGAGGACATGTGGTTGCAGTTGCTCACCGAGAAGGATGCCGACGCGTTGAAGGTAGTGCGCCACTCCGCTGCGCACGTGATGGCGACGGCGGTGCTCGAGCTATATCCCGAGACCAAGCTCGGGCATGGCCCCGCGACCGACGCAGGCTTCTTTTACGATTTCTACCGGCCCACGCCCTTCACTCCCGAAGACCTGAAGGCCATTGAAGCCAAAATGGCCGAGGTGGTCGCGCGCAACGAACCTTTTGTGCGCGAATGGGAGCCGCGGGAGGCGAGCCTGGAGCGCTTCCAGGCGGCCAACGATTTTATGAAGGCCCACTTTGTCGAGCGCTTCACCAAGCCGGGCGAGGAAATTTCCTTTTACCGCAACGGCAAGTTTGAGGATTTTTGCCGCGGACCGCATGTGCCCTCCACCGGCAGGGTGAAGGCCTACAAAGTGATCAACCTGGCCGGGGCTTATTGGCTTGGGGATGAAAAGAATCCGCAGCTGCAGCGGATTTACGGCACGGCATTTTTCTCCAACAAGGATCTGGAGCAGCACTTTGCCCGCCTGGAAGAGGCGCAGCGGCGGGATCATCGTGTGCTGGGCAGGCAGCTGGACCTTTTTTCCATTCAGGAAGTGGCCGGGCCGGGCTTGATCTTCTGGCATCCCAAAGGCGCGATGGTGCGCCGCATCATGGAAGACTGGATGCGGGACGAGTGTCTCAGACACGGTTACGAGCTGGTGTACACGCCGCACGTGGCGCGGGTGCACCTCTGGCAGATCAGCGGTCACGAAGGCTTCTACTCGCAGAACATGTTTACCCCGATGGAGCTGGACGACGCGGATTATCGCATGAAACCGATGAACTGCCCGTTCCACATTCTTATCTACAAGAATTCGCCCAAGAGTTACCGCGATCTGCCGGTGCGTTATGCGGAGTTGGGGAATGTGTACCGGTACGAGCGCTCGGGGACCATGCATGGGCTGTTGCGTGTGCGCGGTTTCACCCAGGACGATGCGCACATCTTTTGCACCCCGGAACAGATTGAAGATGAGGTGGTGGCCTGCATCGAGTTTGCCCAGCTGGTGCTGAGCACGTTTGGCTTTGCGGAGTTCAAAGTGGAGCTTTCCACCTGGGACCCGAAAGACCGCAAGAGTTACACCGGCTCGGACGAAAACTGGGCACTGGCGATTCATTCGCTCGAGAACGCGCTGCGC
The DNA here is from genome assembly GCA_049693715.1 of Acidobacteriaceae bacterium. Classification (GTDB taxonomy): domain Bacteria; phylum Acidobacteriota; class Terriglobia; order Terriglobales; family Acidobacteriaceae; genus PALSA-350. The sequence continues at coordinate 1,811 of JBAVQC010000189.1, forward strand.
CGCAAGGATATTCCCTATAAGACCATCCGAGGCGAAGCCGCCTTTTACGGCCCCAAGATCGACATCAAGCTGGTGGACGTCCTGGGGCGGCTATGGCAACTGTCGACGGTACAATTCGACTTCAACATGCCGGCGCGCTTTGAGATGGAGTATGTGGGAGAAGATGGAGAGCGCCATCAACCGGTGATGGTCCATCGCGCGCTGTTCGGGTCAGTGGAGCGTTTTTTCGGGGTGCTGGTGGAACACTATGCCGGCGCTTTCCCGCTCTGGCTGGCACCGGTGCAGGTGGGGATCGTGCCTATCAGCGAGCGCCATTTCGATTACGCGCAAAAGGTACAGGCGACGTTGCAGAATGCTGGTTTGCGGGTGGAAGTCGATCATCGCAACGAGAAGATGGGGGCGAAGATCCGGGATTTCACCATGCAGAAGCTGCCTTACATTCTGGTGGTCGGGGACAAAGAATCGGAGACGGCCGCAGTCAGCGTGCGTGTCCGGGGGCAAGGCGATCAGGGTGGCAT
>JBAVQC010000190.1:0-2643 GCA_049693715.1 Acidobacteriaceae bacterium
ATGACTCCGAGCCGGGCGGACTGACGGTAGCCATCGAAGATGCCGAGCGCAAGCTGGCCGAGCTGCCGCGGCGTCTGCAGCGGCTGCGCAAGAGTGGTTTGAAGAAACGGTCACGCACCGATGAGGACGCGCGCTTTCTGCGGACCCGTCGCGGCTTTGAGCTGGGCTACACAGGGGAGTTGGCCATGTCGGAGGATCATCTGGTCCTAGCCCAGCGGGTGACCCAGGAGCCAACCGATAACGCATCTTTGTCGCCTATGGTGGAGCAGGTCAAGCTTCAGTGCGGCTCGCGGCCGGAAGAGGTGTTGGCCGATAGTGGCTACTTCTCGGTAAAGAACCTGGAGTGGCTGGAGGAGCAAAAGATAAATGCCTATCTCCCCGACTCGAACATGGCGCGGGCGTTGAACCTGGGGAAAAGATGCAAGGGGAGGGCAAAGGCGGCGGCGCACAGGCGTATGCGGCAAAAGCTACGAAGTTCGTCAGGAAGGCAAGCCTATTCCCAGCGCAAGACCATCGTCGAGCCCGGCTTCGGGGTATTGAAAGAGCAGCGCGGCATGCGTCAGTTCCGCACCAGAGGAAAAGAAAAAATCGCTATTGAGTTCACCTTGGCCAACATCGCCTACAACCTCACCCGTATGTACTCCTTCACACACTCCAATGAGCACCAGCCCGAGGCGCAAACCTTGCAAGGGTAGTGAATAAAATGGCAACTCATATATCCATGCGCTTGAAACCCGATTGCAACCCTCGTACACTCAACCCACTGCTCTCCCCTAGAAGGGACGCTCCAAGACCATCCACTCCGTTCTCACGCACACTCTGAAGCCCCGCCCCTTCAAGGCAACCTTGCCGGCTAGCCCTTCTGCATCGGTGTGCTGCGGGCGCCGGTTTATTTCGTCGGCGCTTGCACTGTAATACGCGTTGCCGTGATGGTGAAGGTCCCGCTGATGCTGGGAATCGGGTTGCCGTCCGGATCGTAATAGGTGTAATCGCCTGAGCCGGTGTAGGTGTTCCCGGTTTTACCCAACTTCGTGGTCTGGCGCACTTTCAAGGACCCAGTCGGCTTGCCGCTGCTGAAAGCGTCGAAGGTCAGGTTGAGATAGGTGAGGTCGAAAGTATTTTCCCCTGTCATCTTCCACGCCCCATGGCCGGCGCTCGCTACAGCGAGCGGAGTAAAGGATAACTGGTCGGCTTCGGTGTAACCCCCTCCCGCAGAGTACGTCTCGATTCCCAGGAAGGTATACCCGGGGATGGTTACAGTGTAGAGCCATGACCCTTCTGGCCCTTTGCAATTGGCAGCAATGGCCTGGGGCGTCTCAGCTTGAGCCAACGCTGCAGCGGGCGTTCCGCATACGGCGATCGCCAACAAAACGGTGATAGCGGCTGGCACACATTTGGAAAGCGAGCGCCATTTTGTCTGCAACACAGTTGTCCACGTCATAAAAAAGACCTCCGTCGTTCGAGATGAGAGAGAGGACCGAAGCCGAGTCCGCTCAGGATTATCGCCGTTTTTACTTCCGGTGCTTCACGACCTGTCAAGGGTGGCTTTTTGTGCTTTCATCTACGTAAGCGAGAAAACGGGGGCAGAACTACAACAGGGCTGAAGAATTTTGTGGCTGAATTACTTGCCTGCCTGGCGAAGTTGTAGAATTGCCCCACCCCTGATTTATGAGCGAGGAATCAACGAGCGTCACGCAGCTGCTGAAAGCCTGGAGTGGGGGCGATCAGGAAGCTTTAGCGGAACTGACGCCCAGGGTGTATCGGGAACTGCGCAGAATCGCCGCCGGGTATACGCGTCTTGAGGCGGCGGGCAATACTTTGCCGGCAACCGCCCTCGTCCACGAGGTATTCCTGCGCCTGGTCGAGGTCGACGGCGTCAGTTGGCAGGATCGAGCGCATTTCTTCGCGGTATCGGCAAACATGATGCGGCGGATCCTTGTGGATCGAGCTCGCGCCAAGGGCATGGCCAAACGTGGAGGGGCTGCGCTCCACGTAAATCTGGAGGATGTACCGGAGTTAGCGCTGGGCTCCAGGAGCCGTGAAATTGTCGCTGTGGACGAAGCGCTGGATGCCCTGGCGCAGGTCGACCCCAGGAAAGCAAAGGTCATCGAGCTGCGGTTCTTTGGGGGACTCAGCGTCGAGGAGACGGCAGAGGTGTTGAAGATCTCTGCCCAAAGTGTCATGCGCGATTGGAAGATGGCCAGGGCATGGCTTCTCACTGAGCTTGCGCACGGAGCTAAGTAGTTTGCTACATTGTCAGTTACGATTGATGAGGTTTTGCCGGGTCGCCCTGACTCGATAGGCAAAGGCGGCGCGGGACGGGATTAGGGGTTGGTTTATTTATCCCGGTCTCGCTCAAGATCGTTCAAGAGAGCCGCGCGGTAGGTTGCGTCTCGCTTTCTATGCGGAGTGCGTGATCACGGCCTCCGGCGATGTTCATTTTCCACATCTTCGCCCCCGGTGTCTCTTCCGCGCAGCTGGAAGAGAAGACGTGGACTCTACCCGGACTGAACGTTCACGTTACGACGGATGCAAAAGGGTACACCGTCCAAGCCAATAAACAGTTCTTTGAAGTGGCTTATACAGGCATGACGAAGATGACGATGGATGTTGATCAACCTACCGCTGCGGCGCACTGAGGCC
>JBAVQC010000191.1:0-43695 GCA_049693715.1 Acidobacteriaceae bacterium
CCAGCGACGAGGTCGTCGCCTGCCCAAATGGCGTATCCAGTTTCCTGATGCTTTCCAGATCCTCGCCCAGCTTGCCGCGCATGGCGGCAACGGCTTTGCCCAGTGCATCCAGAACATGTTCCTTGTCCGGGGCCTGCGCCTGCTCGCTGACGATTTCGTCTCCCGTCGCAGTGTTTTGCGCCGTTAACGTAATGACGTACTGCTTGCCCAGGTTGGCGATGGTCCCGGTGATGATGGCCTTGATCCCTTCCCGCTCGCCGATCTCCCGCGCGATCGCAGGCGTAATCGCTGTGCCCTCCGGTTTGCCCAGATACTTAACGCTCTGCAACAGATGCTCCTGGCTCACGATATTGATCACCGGCGACTGTTCCAGATCAATCTGCAGCGCCTGGTTCAGCGTGGTGTCAAACACCGGGTCGCCCGTATGGTTGACGAAGTCAGCCAGGATGATGGAATCCTTGGCCGCCTTGGGGGCAGCTCCGGCGGCGGTCTCCGCGGCCGGTGGCACAGTTGCGGGGCGCGACTTCCACCACGCCAGACCTCCGGCGAGCAGGGCAAGTAGTATGAGGGCGGCAATCGTCCAGGGCCACTTTCGCCCACTCGCGCTCGCCACCGTGGCTTTGCCCGGCTGTGGGTCCATCCCTTCGAGCGCTTCCTGCAGCTGCTCGGCGGTCGAGTACCGTTGCCCAGGATCCTTGGCCAGCAGCCTGGCCACGATGGGATCCAGCTTTTTCGGCATGGCCGGGTTGACAGTGCTGACCGGCGGCGGATTTTCTCGCAACAGCGCAGCAAACACTTCCGCTGTGGAGCCGCCCGCGAAGGGCGTCTTGCCGGTCGCCATTTCGTAAATCACGGTTCCCAGGCTGAACAGGTCGGTGCGGGCATCGAGGTGCTCGCCCTTAGCCTGTTCCGGGGACATGTAGGCCACCGTCCCTACCGCCGAGCCAGGACTGGTCAGCTCCATGGTCGCTGTCCCCGGCCCAACAGCAGTCTCATCCGAGCCGGCGCTACCAGGAAGATCGTAGGTGCGCGACTCCGCCACCGCCGCCCCGGGCTGCTTCTTCGCCAACCCGAAGTCAAGAATCTTGATCAGGCGCTTGCCCCGGCCGGCGTCGACGACAAACAAGTTAGCCGGCTTGATGTCCCGATGGATGATTCCCTTGGCGTGTGCGGCAGCCAGCGCCGAAGCCGCCTCCTGGCTGAACGAAATCACTTCGTCCGGGGTCAAACCCTTTCCGCCCGCCTTCGCCAGGTAGTGCTTCAGTGTTTCTCCGCGTAACAACTCCATCACCAGGTAGGGCCGGCCCTCGTGTTCGCCGGTGTCGTGAATGGAGCACACGTTGGGATGATTCAGGGTGGCGGACGAACGCGCCTCGCGCAGGAAGCGCTCATGCGAGACGTGAGAATTGGGCGTTCCGTGTACCGGCGTGGCCGGAGAGGGCGAACCACTGCCGACTCCCGTAATGAGATAGCTGTCGGAAACCAGCTTCAGCGCGACCTCGCGCTCCAGCCGTGTATCCAGCGCGCGATACACTTCGCCCATTCCCCCTGAACCGATCTTCTCGATCAGGCGGTACGGACCAAACTGTGTTCCTTCTGCGATCGTCATTGTCCCTGGCTTAGACCGCAGATCACGCGGGCTGAATATGGTGCCAGCAGTCTATCAGTGCCCACAAGAGAGTGACCTATGGCCTGTCACTTTAAACAGAAACACCGTATTCTCAAAGGCACATCACCCCCAGTGGCTTTTTGATTCGAGGTCTCCTTCATGTTGTGCACCATCCGCAACGTACGGCCTTTGCTCTGGCTTCCTTTGCTTTTCGCCGCCCTGAGCGTGGCCAGCCCTTTATGCGGCCAGAATTCCGTCGCCTTCAAGGCACAGGACCCGGGCAAGGGTTTTGTCGAAATCGGAGGAACCTGGCATTTCCATACGGGAGACGACCCGGCGTGGGCCCAGCCGGCCTATGACGACTCGAGCTGGGAGCAATTGCGCGGAGATACCACCTGGGGAAGCCAGACCCATCCCGCCTATGCAGGCTTTGCCTGGTACCGCAAGCCGATTGAAGTAACGGCCGCCGGTCAGCCACCGGCTATCCTGGTGCCGCCCGTGGATGATGCCTATGAGCTTTACTGGAACGGAAAGAAAGTCGGCGGCAGCGGTAAGCTACCGCCGCATGCTTATTGGGATGCCTTTCCCCACGCCCGTACCTTTGCCTTACCCAGTGCTTCGGGCCTGCTGGCATTGCGGGTCTGGCAGCCCGCGCTAGCGTCCACGGATCCCATCACTGTGGGCGGCCTGGAAACAGCGCCACGCATTGGAGACCTGGCCTACCTGACCCTGCAAAACAAGGCAACTCGCCTGAGGCTGGAACGCGGCGCGCTTCCCAGTCTCGTCTCTTCTGCCCTCATGATCGTGGCCGGGTTGATCGCATTGCTTCTCTTCCTGCGCGAGCGGACGAGATGGTTGTATCTCTGGTTGGCCATTTACTTGAACGCAATCGGGATATCGGGGCTCAGGAACATCGTCCAGACTGGCGACATCAGCTTTTTCAATAACCAGCTTTACCTGCAGTTTTTCTCGTGCGCAGCGGACGTCTCGCTGTGGGCGGTACTGCTCGCGCTCTTCGGCCTTGACCGCGAAAAGAAGTGGAGACAATGGACGCTGGGCCTGGCTTTGCTCTACGCCTCCGCGCAAGTGGTCGACCTGGTTTCACTAGCCTTTTGGGAACAGGGAGGCAGCCTGCTCGTATGGACGGACGCCATCACCACTGCCATCTATAGCATCGCCCCCCTGTTCATCGTCGCCATTCTGATCGGTGGCCTTCGCCGGCGCAGGCAGATGGACCTATGGCCACTGGCCTTTATCATTGCCTTCGCTGGGCTCTGGGTGTTCATGATTAGCATACTCGGCCAGGGGTTGCAGATTACTCATTGGGACAATATCTATGCAGCAATACTGCGGCTCGGGTTTACCATCGATGGCTATCGATTCGGCATGCGTCCCATCCTGGAGACACTGGTGTTCATCGCCCTGGTGTTCACGGTGGCGCGCGAGCAATATATCGAACGACGCCGGCAGACGCGCATGGAGATGGAGGTAAAATCGGCGCGCGAGGTGCAGCAAGTGCTGGTGCCGGAGACGGTCCCAACCGTTCCCGGCTTCGCCATCGACAGCGTGTATAAACCCGCGGCGGAGCTCGGCGGGGACTTTTTCCAGGTGATCGCCTTGCCCGATGGCAGCACATTGATCGTGATCGGTGATGTGAGCGGCAAGGGGCTTAAAGCAGCCATGACGGTTTCGCTTATTGTGGGAACGCTGCGAACGCTGACGGACTACACTCAGGAACCAGCGGAGATACTGCAGGGGATGAATCGAAGACTGTGTGGGCGGGTGCAGGATGGCTTCGCAACCTGCGAGGTACTGCGCGTAAAGGCAAATGGTGACGCCACGATCGCGAATGCCGGCCACCTGGCGCCGTTTCGCGATGGTCAGGAGTTGCCGCTGCATGGATCGTTGCCGTTAGGTTTGGCAGACGATGCGATATATGAGGAGCTGGCTTTCCGGCTACATGAAGGGGAAACGCTCACCCTGTTTAGCGACGGGATTGTCGAGGCAAGAAACGTCGCGGGCGAATTGTACGGCTTCGAACGCCTGCAAACCCTGGCCCAGGCAAAAAAGTCGGCGGAACAGATTGTCGAGGCTGCTTGTGTTTTCGGCCAGGAAGACGACATCACGGTCTTGTCGATCCGTAGGTTGGCAGCAGCTGAGGAGCCAGCCGAAGCGCGGATGAACCTTACCGCGCAAATCGCGACGGTGTAGCTGGAGGACGCATAGACCCCCCTCCCTTCGGGACTCATTTTGCATTCGTCAGGTTCTCCCACCCAGATCTTTGTTGTCCCCGTGGGGACCGACTAAGAGTCGTGCCAGAGCGTGGAAGCATCCAAATATACGAAATGCGCGGATTTTCTGGAGTCACCGCTCTGGTGGAACCGGCTTTGCCCCTGAGGGCTGCTAAGGGAGTGGGAAAGATGCCCTCAGGGGCTAAAGCCCTCATCCATCCGATTCTTTATGGCCCGACTAAAGTCGTGCCCTGATACAAAGCCAAAACTCGGCATCCCATCGAGCTGCTGTCGTTGAAATACCATGCGCTTGGTCCCTAGAATGTAGAAACTACAGATGCCGGGGTAAATCCCCGGCATACCCTGAAGACGCGTTTTTCCGCAGCCTGCTAGGCCTCAAAGCTTAGTTCGCACTTTTTTCCAAAACAGTTCCGCGGAGGCAGCGTTCCCTCAGACCTGCAACACGTCCCCCTCGCGGGCGACCATCTCATACAGCACCGGGTTCACGAAGAACCCAAGGAACAGCCGTGAGATCAACCCCGCCACAATCACGATGGCGAATGGCCTTTGCGTATCCGAGCCAATCCCGGTGGAAAGCGCCGCCGGCAGCAATCCCAGGCAAGCAACCAGCGCAGTCATTACAATCGGACGCAGCCGCAGCAGGGAAGCTTCGCGGGTCGCCGTGCGGATATCCCGATTCTCCAGCCGCAACTTGTTGATGTAAGAAACCAGAATCACCGCAGTCTCAACCGAGACCCCCATCAGCGCTAGCAAGCCCAGCGCCGACGAAACGCTGAACGGCGTATGCGTGAGCTTAAGCGCGATCAGCGCGCCCACAGGCTCGGTCAGGATCACGCCGATAGCAATGGTCACAGGGAATTTGAAGTTTCCATAAAGCGCAAACAGGATCATGAAAATGATCAGCAAAGCCAGCGGGCCAATAAATTCAATCTGGTGCTTGGCTTCAATAAACTCGCTATACTCCCCGCCCCAGGCAAGCCGATACCCGGGAGGCAACGACTTCTCCAGATCCGCGATGGCATGTTGCCCCGCCAGTACAGCGCTCTGCAGGTCGCGCCCCTCCACGCTGTACTGCACCCCTATGTAACGGGAATTATTTTCCCGATAGATAAACGAGGCGCCGCCAGCCTCGTGAATATTCGACAACTCGCTCAAGGGGATCTGTTGTCCAACCGGCGTTCCGACCAGGAGGTTCCCAATCTGCTGCGCATTCTGCCGAAATTCCGGCTTCATACGCACCACCAGGTCAAATAACTTTTCCCCCTGGATAACCTGTGTGGCAGCCTGGCCGCCCACTGCCGCCTGCACCACCGCTTCCACGTCGGCAACGTTAATGCCGTAGCGGGCGATCTTGTCACGGTCGACGTCGATCAGCAAACTGGGCTGGCCCAGTTCACGCACCACGGTCAGCTCGGTAAAGCCCGGCACCTGGGAAAGCCGGCGCTTGATCTCGAGCGCCTTGCTCTGCAACACATTTAGATCGGGCCCATAGATCTTCACCGCGAGCGCACTCTTCAGCCCCGTGAGCGCTTCATCCACCGCGTCCTCAGCCGGCTGCGTGTAGTTGAAGATGACTCCCGGAAATCCACTCAGCTGCTTCCGGATATCCTTTTCCAGCGCGGCTTTGTTGTGGATGCTGCCGCTCTTCCAGGTCGAGTCGTTGTACGGCTTAAGCCCCACGTAGAACTCGTCATTAAAGAACCCGGTCGGATCGGTGCCATCGTCAGGACGGCCAAGCTCGGAACCGACATCCGTGACCATCGGATACTTCATCAGGATGTCCCGCACCTGGGGTGAGAATCGGCTCGCTTCCTCAAACGAGATCGTGTACGGCATAGTCGCCCGCACCCACAGCGCGCCCTCGTCCAGGTGAGGCATGAACTCGCCGCCAATGAACGGGATGAGCAACAATGTGGCAGCAAAGATCAGGCTGGCCACAAACATGGTGATCTTGGGATGATCGAGACACCAGTCAAGCTCGACCGCATACTTGTCCCGCAACCATTCGAACGGTTTGTTTACCCGCTCGCGCACGCCGTTTTTGAACCAGTAAGCGCACATGACGGGAACGAACGTGAGCGTCAGAATCAGGGCGCCCACCAATGCAAGCGACACTGTATCCGCCATCGGCTTGAACAGTTTTCCTGATGGCCCGCCCAGCGCATAGATCGGCAGATAACCCGCAATAATCACTGCGACTGAATAGAAGATGGGCCGGTCGACATCCTTGGCCGCCGACAGGATCACCTCTTGCAGATCGTAGCTCTGGCCCTCGCGTAGGCCCAGCTCGCGGAACACGTTCTCCACCATCACCAGGGTTCCATCGATCAGAATTCCAAAATCGATCGCCCCAATCGAAAGCAGGTTGGCCGCGACGCCGCGCGCGTGCAGAAAAATAAAAGAAAAAAGCAAAGCCAAAGGAATGGTGAGAGCGACGATCACCGCGGCCCGCAGGCTCACCAGGAAGGCCATGAGAACGATCAGCACCAGGGACATGCCCACCAGCATGTTGTGCTCGACCGTATCGATGGTCAGTTGCACCAGGTCGCTGCGGTCGTAATAAGGCCGCACTTTTATATCGGCGGGCAAAATGCGCTCATTCAGCTGCCGGCTTTTTTCTTCCACTCCCTTCAGGACGTTCTGCGTTTGCTCGCCGCGGCGCATCATGATCACGCCTTCAACCGCGTCGTCTTTCTTGTTGAAGCCGAATTCGCCCAGGCGTGGCGCACCCCCAATCGTGACCTCGCCGATGTCGCGGACCCGTACCGGCACTCCATTTTGTGAGCCCACGATCACATCGCCGATGTCTCGCGTATCGTGTACCAGGCCCAGCCCGCGAACGTAATAAAACTGGCCTCCTTGCGAATAAAATCCGCCGCCGGCATTGGAGTTATTCACTGAGAGCTGCTGCAGCACCGTCGGTACAGTGATGTGGTATGCGTAGAGGCGAGCCGGATCGAGAAGCACCTGATACTGCATCACCGTTCCCCCGAACCCGGAATCGTCCGCCACCCCGGGAACCTGCTTGTACTCCCGCTCGATGACCCAATCCTCGTAGACCTTCAACTCCTGCGGCGTACGGTCGGGACTCTCCAGTACATATCGATAGACCAGGCCGGATGGGCTCGCGAGCGGCGCCAGCGTAGGGGTTACGCCAGTCGGATACGTCACCTCACTTAAGCGCTGAAAAACAACCTGGCGGGCAAAGTAGTCATCCGTGCCTTCGTCGAAGGTCATGATGACGTCGGAAAGCCCGTACAGCGAAATCGAACGCATCACCGCCATCTTCGGCACGCCGTTCATTTCCACTTCTGTAGGGATCGTAACCAGGCGCTCGATTTCTTCCGCTGCGTGTCCCGGCCATTGCGTGATGACTTCGACCATCGGCGGAGACACATCGGGGTATGCGTCCACCGGCATGTGCTGGAATGAGATCGCGCCACCCACGGCGATGAACCCCACCACCAGCAGAACCAGGAGCCGTTGCCGCAGCGCGAACCGGATGATGTGATGAATCATGGGAAGCCGCCTCCTCAGTGCTGCAGCGAATTAGCAAACTGAAGAAACAAGCTGCCGTCGCCCACGACCCTCTCTCCCGGGGAAAGGCCCCGCAAAATATGCGTTTTCCCATCCAGGCTCTCGCCAATCTCCACGTCGCGCCGGCCAAACTGATTCGCCCCGCTGGCCAGGTACACGAACGGTTGATTGTTGTCGTCCCGCAGCACTGAAGCGTCCGGTACGGCGATCGCATTAGGTATAAAACCTGCCGTTACCGTGACCGTGCAGTACATGTCCCTTTTCAATTTCTCTCCCGGGTTGTCGACAACAATGCGCGCTTGCAGCGTCCTGGTATTGGGATCGAGCGCCGGCGATACATACGAGATCTTTCCGTGGAAGCGATCGGGATACGAATCCGTCTGCACCACCACATCATCCCCGGTGCGCACCGCGGCCAGGTCCGCCTGGTACACGTTGGCCAGCACCCATACGTTGCTTAAGTCTGAAATCGTGAAAGCCTGCGTCTGCCCGGCCTGTACCACCTGTCCCGGTGAGACCAGGCGCTCGACCACCTCGCCGCCAATGGGGGCAAGCACCGGAATCAGCGCCGAACTCGGCGCCTTCGCCAGGTCGCCGGGATTCTTGATCCCCAGGATCCTCATCCCTTGGTCCGCCGCGTTGAGGTCCGCTTGTGCCTGGTTGCGGTCCGACTCTGCCTGGTCCAGATCGCGCTGTGCGATCGCGTGATGCTGGTATAGGTCCTGCGCGCGCACCCAATTCTTATCTGTCAGGCGAAAGGAGTCCGCCGCTTTCAAATACGCATCCAGCAGCTGCGAATAATCCGGACTGCTCAAATCCAGCATGGGCTGACCCGTCTTGACATGCTGCCCCGGCACCACCAGGATGCGGCTTACGGGGCCCCCAACCTGGGTGATCACCGGGGTGGTGTTGAAAGCGTTATAGGCCACAGCGCCCGTGAGCCGAAGCGTGCGTATCAATCTGGTTGGTTGAACCGTCACCACCTGAACGTGTGCCATCTGGTCTTGCGGAATCGTGAACAACCGGGGAACCGAAGACGCCGAGGCATCGGTGGAATACGAAGTCATCTGGCCTGGCCGCTTCCGGTTGTCCGAACCGCAAGCCGTCAGTGTCATTGCGAGAACCAACGCCACCGTACTCTGGAGCGAAATGGGTGAAGTCATCATGGCAAGCTCCTGGTTCCGATAGCTTGGCGAAGCTGTTCGAGTGCCAGCAGGTAAGAAGCGAGTGCCTGCCGGTAGGCGAGTTGTGTGGCTCGAAAGCTGCGCTCCGCATCCAGAAAATCAAGCAGGCTGGCCGCGCCCTGCCGATAGGCGTATTCGCTGATGTCGCGAGATTCCTGCGCCTCGTCCAGGTAACCCGATCGATACAGTCCCACGAGCTGGTCGTTCGTGCGTAAATTCTCAAACGCGTCCCGCACGTCGGTCATCACCTGCCCGTTGGCGAATCGCTCCTGCTCCTGCGCTTGGGTGATGGCATAGGCCGCTCGCGCTATTTCACCCTGGTTGCGATCGAATACCGGCAATTGGATCTGCCCGAAGAGAGAGATGTCATTCAGTAAGCTAAGGTGCGTGTAGTTGACTTCTCCGGTGAAGTCTCTTTTCCCAATCGCCTGTTGCAGCGCATGTTGGCTGTTGGCGGCGATCACTCCCTGCTGTGCTGCGCGCAGGTCTGGCCGGTTCTGCAGGGCCACGGCCTGAAAGTCATCCGCGTTGCCCTTCACCGGCTGATAATCGAATGACCCGGTAACGTCGTAGTCCGCTGCAATCGATTCGTATCCCAGCAGCTGACGCAGATCCGAAAGCCCCTGCACCCGGGCAAGCTTGGCCGCCGATACATCGGTCTGGAACTGCAGCATCTGCAGCTTGATCTTCAGCAGGTCATCCTCGCCGATGTCGCCCGCTTTATAGCGCGCCTGGGCGATATCGACCGTGGTCTGAAAGCTCTGGAGATCCTGCTGCGCCAGGGCCAGGGTCGACTCGGCAAGCTCAACGTTGATGAACCCGCTGGCAACGCTGAAGGTTAGGCCCCGCTCACTGTCGGCGACCAGCGACCGCGTCTGCGCGGTAATGTCTTTGGCGGCCCGCAGCCGATGCTGCCGCTTCTTTCCCCGCTCAAACAGGTAGCTGACGCCCAGGTCGACCTGCGCTATGTTGTCGAGGTACTCCCCACTGAACTGGCTAGGCTGAAAAATCGGCAGAAACTGCCAATCGCCCAAAATCACCGGGTTGGGACGCAGGTTAGCCGTGATCTCTTCCGCTTCGCTCTGCTGGATCGTGGTGCGCGCGGCAAGCAGGTTGTGGTTGTGCCGCAGCGCCATCTGCAGGGCGTCATCCAGCGAAATGGTCACCGATGCCGGCGCCGGAGCAGGAGGTGAGGGTGCTTGCGGCGCAGGAATTTGCGCGCTGGAAGCGCACGAAACAGTTACGGTGACGGTAAAAAAGAGAACAAGCAAACGTTGCAAACGCATGGGCAGTCAGCCTTCTTGGAGGAGGCGATACAAATTTGGCGTGCCGGCGAGGGCAGCACGTAAAAATGGGGGCTGTCTATGCGGGGGGTGCGCGGGCGGGGAGGCGTCGAGTGGTAGGGCCAGGCGAGAAGTTGTTCCTTTGCGGCTCGGGCCCAGGCCCTCTGGGCGCCGGAATACCGACGCGGATGCCGGCCGGTGCCGGTGCGATGGCCTGGTGGCTCAAATGACAGATGGGGCAGGTGTCTGCAGGGTGGTTGACGTGGTGATGCCAGACTCCGCCGAGCGTTGCTCCGAGCACCAACGCGAGCAGCGCAATGGGAACCACAAAGCGCCAGATTTTTCTTCGCTCAGACACGTTTGACGTGCAGTCGGCAACCTTGGATGAGAGTCGAACTAGTGTAGCTCAAAAGGTGCGGGTACACTGGCAGGATGACGAAACCGTCCAAGGTTGACCTGGTCGGCGTTGGCCTGAATGCGACAGACACGCTGATCGCCCTGGCAAGCTATCCGGACCGCGGTTCGAAGGTGGAGTACAGCTCCGCCGCGGTGCTGCCGGGAGGCCAGGTTGCGACCACAGTGGTCGCTTGCCAGCGCTGGGGCATGTCCACCCGCTACGTAGGCATCCTGGGCGATGACGCTGCTGCCGGCCTGCATCAGGAAGCCTTTGCCCGTGCCGGTGTGCAGATGCAGATCATCGCGGTTTCAGGAGGCACAAGTCCCCAATCGCTCATCCTCGTCGACGGTGGTGGCGAGCGTACTGTACTGTGCCGGCGGGATCCCCGGGTTGTCCTAAAGCCGGCCCATCTGCAGCGCGAATGGATCGTCAACGCCCGCGCCCTGCACGTCGATGGCTGCGACACCGAGGCGGCTACCGTAGCCGCCGGTTGGGCCCGTGCCGCCGGCATACCGGTCATCGCCGATTTGGACGAGTTGTATCCCGGTGTAGAAAAACTTTTGCAGAATGTGGACTATCTCATCGTGAGCCGGGACATCCCTTGCCGGCTGATGGGCGAGCCTGACCTGGAAATGTCACTGCGTCAAATGCAGCGTCGCTATGGATGCTGTCTTACGGCAGCCACCCTGGGCGGTAATGGCGTGCTCGCCTGGGATGGGAAGCAGCTCTATCAACTGTCTGCCTACTCTGTGCCGGTAGTCGACACAACCGGCGCCGGAGACATCTTCCACGCCGGCTTCATCTACGGACTCTTGCAGAACTGGCCGTTGGAGCGCCAACTCGACTTCGCCTGTGCCGCCGCCGCACTCAATTGCACCTCGGCAGGCGCCAGAGGCGGGATTCAATCAGTCGAGGCCATCGAGCATCTGATGGCCACAGGCGTTCGCCACCTGCCCGCCCACGCTCATTGCACCGCCGCTTCCGACTAGCCATTTTAGATTTTGCTTTTGGGGTGCTTCTACCAGCGGCGTACGCGACCGACGTCGACGTGAACAAAATTAGATTGCTGGTAATAGCCCACGCCTCCCCGGCCCATGGACAGCGCCGCATCGCGCACTTCGGCGCTGGAGACGCCGGGGATGCGGATATCGATGGCCTTCGCTTCCATGTGCTGGCTATGCTCCGCAACGCCGTGCCCATGTTGCCGCAGGTAGTTGTTGCTCCAGGGGGTCCGGTATCCACAAACGATGTCGATCTCGCCATCCGGACGGCCCAGCTTAGCCATCAGATCGTGCAGCAGGTCGAACTCCTTCACGTCGTAGTCCTTCTCGTCGCCGGTGCGGTGGTCGCGAAGAAAGTGGTCAAGCTCCGCCACCCCGTCGGGCAGATATTGATCGCCGATCCGGTACACCACATCGATATGTTCGCCCGTGTGCAAGTGATAGAGCCGCAGCCGGTAACTGGGGATACTGGCGTTGGCATTGCCCGCGCCGCATGGCAGGACTACTAGCAAACTGAGGCAAAAGAAGAGTTTAGCGATCGTAGAGTGAGTGGTTTTCATAGCGCCCGGGTATCTCCCCATTATAGCGAGTCGCTACCCTGACGCTATGGAACTATGGTTCTACCTTCACCACCGAGATCGAGGCAAGGTTCCGCACCCAGCGAGCCGGGCGGCGCTCTTCGCTCGAGACCATCTTGAACGCGCCATCGTTCTCCAACTTTTTCCCATCGACTGTATCCGCAACAATGACGTCGCCAGTGTGCAAAGGCTGTCGGAAGGAAAGTTTGGCGTTTCACGGGATTATTCTAGCTGACAGAGGCGAAGCGTCGAGAAATCTGTAACTTCCGAACCCTGTCGGCGTCTCAATAAGCGGTATTTTTCTGAGGAGATGTCTATGTCCCGTTCCTTTGCAGTCCGCAACACCTTGGTTAGCTTGGTAATGGCCTTTGCTGCCTGTCTGGGTTGCAATGCAGCCAACAAGACTCCAATCCCGCCTCCGGTGACCGATAGCGCCTTGTCCCAGACACCGGGAAAGCAGACGGCGGTGTTTGCCGGTGGTTGCTTCTGGGGAACGCAATCAGTGTTTGAGCGCGTCAAGGGGGTATTGGATACCACAGCCGGCTACTCGGGTGGCTCTCACGCCACGGCGACCTATGAACAAGTTGGCCAGGAGAACACCGGGCACGCGGAGTCAGTGAAGGTTGTTTACGACCCGTCGAAGATAACCTACGGGCGGTTGCTCCAGATCTTCTTTTCCGTGGTTCATGACCCCACCCAGTTGAACCGGCAGGGTCCGGACGTGGGTGAATCCTACCGCTCCGTCATCTTCTATGGCGACCAAGAGCAGCAGAAGATCAGCAAGGCCTACATCGCGCAACTCGACGCGGCCAAAGTTTTTCGCAAGCCAATCGTGACCCAGGTCGTGCCGTTGAAGGGGTTTTACGATGCCGAATCCTACCACCAGGATTACGCCTTGAACCACCCCGAAAATCCCTACATCCTGATCTGTGATCGTCCCAAGGTAGAAGCACTCAAACAGCAATTTCCAGAGCTCTTCAAGGACTACCGCGGCAAGTAGATCAACCGGAAAATCGAAGGGTGACCCAGCAGGATGCTGAAAAATTCAGAGACCGACGCAAAAAGCGTACTTCAGGGACAGGGGCCCCATCATAGTTTCAAGCAGTTACGGCCCGACTGAAGTCGTGCCCTGATACAAAGCAGGTTTTTCAGCCCACGGATCTACAAGTAACCCTACTGGCCTTTGCTAAGCCGTCGATAATAATCCGCCACCGCTTCCTCGTACCCAGGTGGAATCGTAGACTCCTTGGTTGTTCGCACCTCGCCTGGAGTCTGCCCATCCGCATCGTGGCGTAACTGCAGCTCGAGTCTGTCGACCCCAGCCAGCACTTCGGTATGCAACTGCTCCACCATCGCCGGATTGCCGGGGAACCGCCGCGGGTCAAGACGCTGCATCACTTTCGTCAAGTCCTCGACTTCTTTCAACGCCGCCGGATCATTCTTGGCCAGGTGATGCAGCTGATTTAACTCCGCCATCCCTTGCTGGAAGGTCCGCTCCGGATCGGCCGGCACCGGGGAGTTATCAGGAGCAGCAGGTCCCCCGGAACCGTCGAAACGATTGTCCCCGGTGTTGATGTTGTTCCACGCTGTCCCTACTGCACCACCGCCCGAACGCCAGTTGCCCACGTCGCCGGTCAGGTTATCCTGGGCGACCTGGTTTCCGCCGCGCTGATTCCCGCCATTACCCTGCGCAATCTGAGCGCCCGGGCCACCCTGGCTGCTCCATTGTCCCTGCCGCTGCCCCGGTTGCCCACCCTGCCCCGGCTGACCATTCTGCCCTTGCTGCTGCCCCGGCTGACTACTCTGCCCCTGCGCCTGGCCCGGTTGGCGGCCCAACGAATTCTGTCCCCGCCCCGCCAGAGACTCAACCTGATCGCGGAACCGCTCGACGTGGTCCAGCGCCGCGGTCTGGTCGCCGCCCTGCGCCTGGCCTTGACCGGGTTTGCCTGGACCCAAACCTTGCTGTGCCTGGCGCACTTGTTGGCTCAACTGGTCGAGGCCTTTGCTGATGCCCTCTTCCGTCCCGTTGGCATTGGGGTTGATCCCTCGGCGCAGCCAGTCGGCGGTGCGCTGTGTCCGGTTCGTCAAGTCCGTCTGGTCCATGCCCCCTAAGGCATCCCGCAGTTTCGAGGCGGCCCCGGGTTGGCTCGGAGCCAGCTCACGTTCCGCATTCCGCAGGTTCTTTTCCAGCTGAGAGAGATCGTCAGAGAGCTGCTGCCGGTCTTCCGCCAGTTTATTGCGCTGCTGCACTCGGGCTTGGTACTGCTCCTGATTGGACGGTCCACCTTGCCCGGTCATGCTACGGATACGATCCGCCTGGGCGTGCTCTTCCTTGCTGAGGCGATCGCTTTCGTGCGCCAGGGAATCGAGTTTGCCCGTAGCTTGCTGTTGTTGTGTGCTGCTCATCAGGCCCGCGGCTTGGCGAAGCTGATCAGCCGCCCGCCGCGCTGCCTCCGAGCTCTGCCCCTGCCCGGCGCTGCGCTTCATCTCCTCGTCGGCGTTGCGCAGCCGGTTCAAGGCCTGGGTCACGCGTGGATCCGCAGCATCGCCACTGCCATTGGACTGAGATCCACGAGACTGGGTAGACTGCGATTGACCAGAAGACCCACCGGAGGACGACCCACCCGAGGAGCCACTGGCGCTCTGTTGTCCCTGCTGGCCTTTCTGCCCGTTCTGTCCCTGTTGTCCGCTCTGACCCTGCTGCCCGTTCTGCTGTTGACCGTTCTGGGCCATTTGCTGCATCTGGCGTTGCAGCTCTTCTGCTTCACGACGCAGCATCTCCTGCTGCCAGCGCTCCTGCATGGTTTGCGGGTGATTGCGCTGTTGCTGAGCCAATTCCTCCTGGCGGCGCGCCAACGCGTCGAGCTTCGCCAAAGCATCGTCGACGGCTTTCGCCTTCTGGTCCGCAGCCGACCCTGTCTGCGCGGTTTCGTACTGATTCTTCTCTGTATCCAGTTCAAGATCGAACAGGCTGGCCAGGTCGCGGCCCGCACCGCCGCCTCCGCCACCACCACCGCCACGCTGCTGGCCAAACGCTACCTGTATTTTGCGGAAGGTGGCTTCTGCGCGCAGCAGATACTGCAGAGCTTTCTGCTCCGCCGGGATGGCGTCGTGCCACTGCATTTGCTTCAGCTTGTCAGACGATGGAGCCATGGCCGCAGCGGCCGCTTGCATGTCGTGCCCGAAGCTGTTGAATTCCTCATTGGCAGACGACAAATCCCTGCTTTCCATGCGCGCGGCCAGGGACAAAGCCTGTTCCTGCAACTTAATCTGCACGCCGGAGAGGAACTTGCCTGCCTCCCCCGCATCTTTGGCACTCGCCGTCTTGTCGTTCTGCCGCTTCCAGGTTGCGGCGATCAACTCCTTCTCGCGTTTCGAAATGTCGGTCTGGTTTCCCATCCCGCCGCCACCGCCGCCGCCGCCGCCCATCTGCTGCGATTGCGAGAACTCGCGCTCGAACGGGTCGGCCTGGATAAACGCCATGTCGGTGCGTGCTTCCGCGTGCCCATCTTTCGCCGTGGCATAAAGGCTAACCAGATCTCCGGGAATCAGCTTGAAATCTTCCAGGCTCAACGTCGTCGAGCCGCTCACATTCTTCGCACCCGGCTGTTGCGGCAGTTCAACTGTCTTCTCCGGCCCGCCATTCACCGAATAGTGCAGGCTCACATTGTTCAAGCCAAACTCGTCCGCTGCCTTCACGCCAACCGT
Organism: Acidobacteriaceae bacterium; assembly: GCA_049693715.1. GTDB lineage: Bacteria > Acidobacteriota > Terriglobia > Terriglobales > Acidobacteriaceae > PALSA-350. The sequence goes on from JBAVQC010000191.1 coordinate 15,550, forward strand.
TACTTCCTCGATAGGGCTGGCTCGATAATCCCCCGTAGGCCGGTCGATGGCGATCTCTGGCGGGTTCGCTTTGTCGGTTGCGATGAAGTAGTCCTCCGACAAGCGAACCGGTTGGCCCTGGTCGACGGCCGCCACATGATAGGCGCCGTCTTTTTGCATAGGGATGGAACCCTTGTAGACGTTGCCTTCGCCGCCGCTGAGCGTGATCTGTTTGCCATCGTCGAGGGTAAGCTGGCCACTCCGTAGAGGGCGATCCATTCGCACCGTCAGCTCTGCATTCGTTCCCTCGATAGCACGCAGGTCCCCACCATGCTCCTCGGTGACCGGTTGCATCCCGGTCCATTTCGGATAGTGATAGGTCACCCGCATCTGCTTGACCGATGGCAAATCAATCACACGGACTTTGTAGTGATGCGACGTGAGCGGGCCAGCCTCTACGTAGTACTCGACGTCTTCAGGCAGCCCGGCAAAGAGGAACTGAAAGTTGGAGGGATCCGTCGACTGCATCGCGACCGGCTCCCAACCCGCTTTTCCCTGCCCACTCTTATAGCGAGCAAACAACCGCACCCTCTCCGGCTTGAGACCGATAAGGTGAGCGGTGATCAGCTGATCGGCGTTGCGCCGAACGGCAACATCGCCGGGCGTAACCTTGATGTCGTAAAGCGGCTGCGCCTTGGGCCCGGTCCAGAGCAGGGAAGCTCCGTAGCCCAGATAGCCGGGACCCGCAGAGACAAGCCAGACCAGCACCGCCACGGAGGCCAGGCCCGCGCCCGCCAGAAAGTACAGTTTGTTGTTGGGCAGCAAGTTTGCTGGCTGAGCATCGCGCGCTACCGAAAGCGTATCCGCAGCCAGTAGCTCGAGGAAAGGATCGTCGCCCTTCTTTTCCCGGTCATCGAAAGTCAGCAGCCGCTGCTGGAAGTCAGGATGAGCCGACTCCGCGACCACCGTGGCGCGGCGCCGCGTGAGACGCATCAACGGGAGCGCGAGCGCGAGACCCGCGGCACACGCGATCACGATCAACAGCAGCGAACGAGCGCCGGTGAGCCCGCGCACGGGGAAGGCAAACTGGTTGAGGATAAGAACCAGGAAGACGGTTGTTATCAGCGCAGTGGCGGTGAGGATGGCCACGCCCCGCAGAGACACACCCAGCCGCAACCGCTGATGCAGCTGGTGGATATATAGGTTGAGCTGGTCTTGATTGGAAGTGCGATTCGAAGTGCGATTCGAAATGGGGTTGGCGTTGCTCATGCCTCTTCCCTCTGTGTGCCGAGGTAGCGGCTGGCAACGATGGACTCGGCAACCGCCGCCACCAATACAAGCAGCATAACGTACCACCAAAGGCTACGGTCGGTGTTTTTTTCCCGCACGTAACCCAGGGTGGCCGCCGGCGACGTGGAATGGCTGCCCCAAAGTGCGAGAAGATCCTTTGCCATCGGCTCCAGGTTCGATTCGCGTCGATCCGGATTTACACCGATCAACGCATCCCGGCCGTTGGCGAAGCGAATGCGATAGAAACCGGCGCGCGTCAACTGGAAAGACTGCGCCCTGGCAGCTTCGGTGAGAGACAAAGCGCGGCGGCCATCTGGATCAATGATTTCGACGCCCGCGGTTGGATTTCCCGCCGCGGACGTTCGTAAGGGAACAAACGAATCGACCAGTCTGCTGCCGCTGACGTTGTCATTCCCGGAAAGAAAGCGTGCTGTCCGATCCACAAACGGTACAAAGGCGGGACGCACGGGAAGATCGTTGGTGAGATTGTCTAACCCGGAGGCAAAGAGAAGCACGTGGCCCTCGCCAATTTGTTTTTCCATAAGGAGCGGTGTTTGATCGGTCAGCCGCGCGAGCACGCGAGCCTGCGCTGAATCCACACCGGCCGCATAGTAAACCTTCAGATCGGCCCATCCTGCGTCATTCATTACCGGATGGGTGAGATCTGTCTGACCCACCCCCGCGTATCCATTGCGCGTATACAGGTGCGGTTCGGAGGAATATCCGCCAAAGATAGGGATGCGGGTATGGTGTGCGGCCGAGGTTCCCGCCGCTATCAGCACGTTGCCGCCGTCCTGAACGTAGCGCATCAATGCATTTTCAAAGATCGAAGGCAGCGCCATGGTGTCGGAGAGAACTACGAAGGCGTACTTCGAGGGAGCAATGTCAGCGGACTTTTCGCTGTCGATCGACTGCAGGATGAAGGCGGCCTGGGTAGCAGCGGACAATGCCGCGCTGAAGTACACCGCAGAGCGCGAGTCGCTGGGCTGATGAACGAATAACACGCGTTCCGGGTCAGACCGTTTCACCGCAAACACGCTGGTGTCATCCGCGGGAAAACCGTCGGCCGAATCGATCGTGATCGCACAACGATTGAGCCCATAAGCTACATCGAGCGGTTGAAACTCCACCGTTGCCCGGCCATCCGCGGGTACGTCGACTTTGCGGGTTGCGATGGTGTTGCCGTTGACCACCAGCGAGACGGTCCTGGAGGCGGCCGGTGTTCCGAAGCCGGCAATCACCGCTTGCACTCGCGATTTCTTCGGGTCTTTCGGGTCGGCAAGCTGAGCCGGAGCGTTGACCTCCTCGACCGTCCAGTTAGGCGTAGCGCCGCTGCCCATCGGATGCAGAACCACCGACACATTTGCAGGCAACTCCATGTCGGCGAAGTTTGCCGGCATCCCGGTCTTCTGCATATCGCTGAACAGGTGCAGCTCGATCGGTGTGCGCACCGTCTCCACCAGGGCGCGCACTCCGTGCGCAAGCTCACCTAAATTCGCCCGCGAGTCCTCGGGCTGAATACTCTCGACTGCGGAGCGCAGAGCTCCTGCATCCTGAATGGGCTGGGTCAACACCGCGAGCCGCCCACCCAAAGCCATCACCTCGCCACGCCGCGCCTCCGGCCGCTCTGCCAGCAACTGCAACGCGCCTCGCTTCGCATCCGCAAACCGCGAGCCGGCCTTCATGCTGAAAGAGTGATCGACCACCACCAGCATGAGTGTGTCGTTCACTCCAGCGCTTGCCCGCCGGATAAACGGGTTGGCAAATGCGAGTACCAGCAGCAAGAGCAACGCGGCGCGCAAAGAAAAGAGCAGCAGGTACCGCAGCCGCCGGTGGCGGGTAGAGCTTTGCGTGCCTCGCTCAAAAAACATCAACGAACTGAAAGGTAGCGGCGTCGTCACGTGACGGCGCAGCAAATGAATGTAGATGGGCAAGCCGATCGCCGCCAGCCCGAGCAGGAACCACGGACTAAGAAATCCCATCAGCGCTCTCCCTGGCGAATGGCGAGGTACTCGCGCAGTGTGGTGTCCAGCGGCTGGTCGGTCAGCAGCAGGTGGTAATCCATCCCCGCGCCGCGAGTGCGGTTACGCAATTGTTCGATATGGTCGTCGATCTTTCTGGCGTAGTCGGTGCGGGAATACTCGGGAATCACTTCCAGGCGTTGGTTGGTTTCGAGATCGACCAGAATGGCGGGTCCGCGAAGGTCTGGCCGAATTTCTTTCGGATCGAGTACGTGGAATAGAACGACTTCATTACCGTGGTATCGCAAAGGTTCGACCGTGCGCACCACGGTCGCCGGATCCTCGTAGAAATCAGAGAACATGATCACAATGCCGCGCCGATGCAAGAGCTCCTGAAAGTGATTCAGCGGCTTGGTAAAGTCGGTGCGCGCCCGCGGCTCGGCCTGCTCCAGCCCAGCCAATAGCCGGTACAGTTGGCCCTGGCGCGTGGAGGGCCGGATGTAGTTGCGCACTTCATCGTCAAAAACGATCAGTCCGGCTGCGTCGCGCTGGTTGTGAATCGCAAGATAGAAAAGCGAGGCGGCAGCAAAGCGGGCGTAGTCCATTTTGCTCGGTCTGCCTGGGGCTGCTGTGTAGTCCATCGAATTGCTGGCGTCGAGCAGGATGGTGAGCTGGCTGTTGGTATCGCCGCGATAGCGCTTCAGGTAGCAGCGCTCGGTGCGGGCAAACAGATTCCAATCGACGTGGCGCAGGTCGTCCCCGGGGGTGTAGGCGCGGTATTCGGCAAACTCCGAACTGAAGCCAAAATCAGGAGAACGATGGAGACCGGCAACGAAACCATCCACCACTGTCTTGGCCAGCAGGTCGAGGCTGCTGATGCTGGCGAGCACACCGGGATCGAGAAAGCGCTGCAACATCAAGACTCCTTGGGAGGTGGCATGTGTTCGATCAGCCGGCGGAGAATCTCATCCGCGTCCACCCGCTCCGACTCAGCATGAAAGTTGAGCAAAATGCGATGACGCAATACCGGGATGGCCAGCGAGGTAACGTCGTCATAGGTGACGTGATAGCGATGGCGGGAGAGTGCGCGAGCCTTGGCCGCCAGCACAATATACTGCGCGGCACGAACACTGCCGCCGTAGTTGACATACTTCTTTACAAAGTCGGGTGCGTTCTCGTTCTTGTACCGGGTCGCGCGCACCAGGCTGACTACGTACTTCGCAACTGGTTCGCTGATCGGCACCATGCGGACCAGGTGCTGGAACTCCAGTAGTTCCTGGGCCGTAGTAACGGCTTCCACTTTTGCCACCTTAGTAGTGGTGGTGAGGTCCACTACTTTCAACTCGTCGCTGGCGCTGAGGTAGTCAAGGATGGTGTTGAAGAGAAAGCGATCGAGCTGCGCCTCGGGCAGGGGATAAGTGCCTTCGAGTTCAATCGGGTTTTGCGTGGCGAGCACAAAGAAGGGTGCGGGTAGCGAGTACACGTGGCCGCGCACGGTGCAGGAGCGCTCCTGCATGGCTTCGAGCAACGCCGCCTGCGTTTTGGGCGGGGTGCGGTTGATTTCGTCGGCCAGCACAATGTTGCCAAAGATCGGGCCTTCCACGAAGGTCCACTTACGATGGCCGGTCGTCATGTCTTCCTCGATGATGTCAGTGCCGGTAATGTCGGAGGGCATGAGATCCGGTGTGAACTGGATGCGCCGGAAACTCAAGCCAAGGGTTTCCGCGATGGTGCGCACCATCAGCGTCTTCGCCGTACCGGGGAGGCCAGTGATCAGGCAATGTCCACCGACAAACAGCGCGGTGAGGATTTGATCCAGCACATCCTCCTGGCCGACGATCACCTGGCTCACTTGGGCAAGGATGCCTTCGCGGACCGCATGGAACCGTTCGATGCGATGTTGCAGTTGGGCTGCATCCTGGCTAAGTTCAGGGATCGTTACCATCGGCAATTTCCTTCCTCTCGACTACGCGGTTTCTCTTCTACCTGAAATTGACGGCCGGGTAAGAACCAATTTCCTTTGAAGGGTACGGCCTTTAGGCCGTACATTAAAGATGCGATGATCGAGGGCTTTAGCCCCCGAGGGCATCTTTCCTTCTCGCTTAGCCGCCCTCAGCGGCTAAAGCCGCTTCATTTGACTTTTTTATGTACGGGCTGAAGCCCGTACCCTTCAAGAACTGTTGAATAGCGGTCTGTGTGACTCACCTCACTCATTGGATTTAACTGCGTCCTTCTGTTCCGGGTGTTCTATTTCCAACAGCAGCTTTTGCGCCGGCCGATACCCGGGCGCGGCCTCCAATGCAGCCAGCACGCTCTCCTCGGCTTTGTCCTTTTGTCCCGCTGCGTAGTACGCCTGGGCGAGCTTGAAGTTCGCGCCGGCCTTATCCAGCGGATTAAGGGCCACGACCGCGTTGTATTCACGAATCGCTCCGGGATAGTTCGTCTGAGCAAACCAAAGGTCGCCTAGATGGCGATGCAGATCTTCATCGTGGACCGGGTAGATGTAGTTAATGCGATCCAGAGTCGCGGCGGCTTCCTTGGGATCACCCAGCTCCTCCTCGAGCGAGGCAAGCTTTTTGAGCGTGGCTGGATCGTCACCGCCGGCTTTCTCATATTCAATGAGTATGGCCTCTGCCGCCTTCTTGTCGCCCTTGGCCAGAAACGCCGTGGCTATAAACTCGTAGGGGTTAGCGTCCCCGACGTATTCGGGATACATACGGCGCACGGCCTCACCCTCCTGAATTACGGAGTCATACTGGTTCTGTTTGGCCGCCTCTGCCATTTTCTCCAACGCCTTGCGCGATTGGTCGAAGTTAGCGGCTTGTGCCCCATAGTTCTTGTTTAGCCACTGCAGGTATTGCTTATCGAACTCGTCCGGCGAAACGCCGAGGTCCGCCTGAATCACTTCCGGAGTGGTCTTACGTTGTGCGTACGAATGAACCATATCGAGCAGCTTGTCATCACCCCAGTGGCTCTGGATGTAATCGCATATGCTGCCCGCCTCAAAATACGACACCACCACTTGCGCCGGGTACTCAGGAAAAATAAACCCGCGGTCTAGCTTGGCCACCGGCAGCAGTTTCTTGTCCCGGATGGCGGCCAGGATTTCAGGTGACACGCGGTCACCCCACTCTGGTGACACTTGTGTCTCTTCATGGACAGCCAAGCCTTCGGTAAACCAGCGTGGCACCCGGTGGTTCGTAGCTGTAAGGATGTACACATGGCTCATCTCGTGCCACAGCGTGCTGCCCCAGTTAAAATCGCCCGGCTTGCGCGCCGACGGGCTATCCATCGCCACAACCTGCCCGAACGTGACTCCCAGCGCGCCCAGGCCTGGCATCCCCATAGTGCGAACGGCAAAATCCTCGTGATCTGGATAGACCTCCACCTGTACCGGGCCCGTGAGCTTCATCTTGTATTTTTTGTCGTAAGTGGCGATGATGCGTTGCAGCTCTGCTTCATAGTAAGGATGCAACAGCTCCGCTTCATTCTTGCGCAGCCGCAGGACCGTGCCGTTCTCTTTGTAGGTGACGAAGTTCTTGTAGCTATCCAGAAGGCGCAGGCTGTTTACCGTTTCGGCGTCCCGGTAACCGTTGTTGTAGCACATCTCCAGCTGCCGGAAGGGCTCATCTTCCTGCCCCAAACGCATCAGGCCGACACCAAGGGCGGAACGCGCGGGCCAGTACCGGGGATCGGCCTCGATGGCCTTGCGGTAGTAGCCGATCGCGTCCTCAAACCGGTAGTTGAGCTCAAGGTAATGAGCCACGTGCGCATAGCCCTCTGCATAGCCGCTGTTCACTTTATGTATCCTGTCCAGCCAAGGATCAGGAGAACGATCCGCCAGTAACTCGACCGATGCGTGGATGGCCATCGCGTTCAGCGCGTCCGGAGATAACGCCAGCGCCGCGTCCGCCTCCTGCAGAGCGTGTTCAGTATCCGCATCTTCGAGGGCGAGGTTGGCGGCGAACTCATGCGCTTCCACCAGCTTGGGATCCAGCACCAGGACCTGGCTGACATAATCCTCGGCCTTCCCGTCAAATCCGTCCGCGCTCACGATCGCCAGCCCTAAATATGCCTGCGCGTTTTTGGGATCTTTTTTGAGCGCCTCCTGGAACAGCCCAACCGCGTCCGTGTTGTTGAACCGCTGGTGCAGCAGCATGCCCCAGCGAACCTTATACAGAGGATCGCCGTCGGGTTGCGCTGTGGCGATGCGAAACTCCTCGTTCGCCTGGTCGTATTGCTCCAGCCCCCAATAGCCTTCGGCCCGCAGATAAGGAGAACTGGTGCGCACCAACAACTCGTAGCAGGATTTCGCTTCCGCCCGCTGGCCGTGCTTGCGCAGAGTGTGGCAGGCATCCGGAGTGTTCGCAGCAAGGCACAGGCTCATGCTTCCGAGCACAGTCGCCAGCAATACTCCCGATTTCTGCCGCCAATTCATTTGTCAAGCTCCTGTTGGACCTGCGCCAACTGCACCAGCGCCTCCGTGAGCTGCTGCTTATAATCCGCCGGATCCATGGCCGCCTTCTGATATTTGAGTGCGTCGATCTTTTGTTCCAGATCCTCCTTCTTCGCCAGCAGTGCCTGCTTGGCAGGATTGTTTGCCTGCTTCTGGGCGGCGCCAATCCGCAGCACGGTGAAGCTGGCCAGCAGCACCCCTTCACTCTTTGACGGCTCGCGGACCGGTTCGTTCTTTCCCGTGTCTTCAAAAACGGGATGTTCCGTTGCCAGCCGTTTCTGCGATTCATAGAAGGCGGCGGTCTTACGCTGGGCAAATTCGAACGCCTCCATGGCGCTGATCGAATCGCTTTTATCCAGGTCGGCGGTAGGGTCCTGCAGCGCCTCAACCCAGTAGCGCGCGAACACGGTAGCGTTTTTCTCCGTACCGCTCTTGGTCGCGGCAATCACGCCGCGTCCGGGTTTTTCCAGGGCCGCCACCGATCCACCGCTAGCGCTGGTGGTATTCACAATCAGCTGGCGCCTCGCGGGTATGTGATCGCACATCCCTGCCAGTTCTGCTGCCGTGATGTCAGGACCCACCAGGTTGAACTTGTAGTCGGCGCCATCGAACGAGCCGTGCCCGATCAGCATAAGCACAAAGTCATCCTCCGGCTTGGCGTCGTGGGCGATAGAAGCCAGGGTCTGCGTAAGTTGTGCACGCGTGGCCTGCGTTCCCGTCAAGGTATAAACGTGCGCGCTGCTGCCCGACTCTTTGAATAATTTATCCAGGTCCTTGGCATTTGCGGTAAACCGCTGCTCGTAATCCGGTTCGCCGCCCAGGCCTGCCACCGTGACGTAATAGACGCTGGCGTGCGCGGAGAGCGCAGTCATCAATACAAACAAAAGAGCCGGCCTCATACCACACCCCACTTGCGGCGCAGCAGCCATTCCGCTGCTAGGAGCACCAGCAGCCACAAGAACACCACCGGCATGTTCCATAATTCTTTGATGTCGCGGACAGAAATGCCGGCGTCGGAATAGGAGATCTCATTAGGCAGCCGCGTCAGCTCGTCCGGCTTCCAGTAGCGCCCACCGGTTTCCGTCGCCAGCTTCTCCAGCAGCTCGCGGTTTTGCGTGGTGTGGAAACTCTCCGCCAACCCATCGATTCGCTGGAAGGGAAAGGTGCCCGTTCCCAAGTCCGCCGCTCCCTTACCCCCGCGCTGGGCCGTGACCTCAGCCAGGTAGGAGCCGGGCTTTTCCGCCGTCCACGCCGCGCGGAACACACCCGGATTGTCCGTAGCCGGCGTCATATCCACGATCGCCGATATTCCATCCGGGCCGATGAAGTGCGCGGTCACTTTAGCGTCGGGCGCCGGCAAGTACTCCTTATCGCGCACGTTTGCCGAAATCTGAATCTGGCCATCATCCATCAGTGTCTGCGTGGGCGCGCTAACCAGTACTTGTCCTGGTGACTCGAGCACCAGCCAGCGCAGCAGTTGCTGCCAGAAAAGATCATGCGCCGGGTCGCCCAGGGGCTGGCTCATTTGCCACCGCCAGGTGCCCGACGTGGCCATGACGGCCGTGCGTCCCCGGCCGTAATTCTCCGTGACCAGCAACGGCAGTTTGCGCGAACCCACATTCATCTGCGCCAGCACCGTCGCTCCGGGTTTTGCAGTGCCTGCCTCCTGATAATCCATCAGGTAGGTCAGCTTTTTCCAGCGGTCGATGTTCTTTTCCGGGTCGTCCATCAGGCGCGTGATCGGACTATCCGACCCCGCAGCGGTGAGTTCCGGAGTCGCGGGATCACGGTGAAACGTGTTCCTGCTACTGGGAAGAATGGTCGGCAGCAAATCAACCAGGCTCGATCCGCCCCATCCTCCATCCCCCATGGCAAACCGCCCGCCCAGGAAGAGCAGGCCGCCGCCGCGGCGGTCCACAAACTCGCGCAGCAATTCCTGCTGCAAAGGAGTGAAATACCCCGCCTCGACCGAGCCCAGGATGATCCCTTGGTAGGCAAACAGATCCTCCGGACGAACCGGGAACCCATTTTCAAGCTCCTTGGGATCGCTGATGCCCTGGCGGTAAATCTTGTTCTCGGTGGTACGCAGCATGGAAGCGACCTGCACCAGCTTGTCGTCGTCTTCGGCTCGCCGTATGAATTTGTACTCCCATCGCGGTTCGCCTTCGACATAAAGGATGCGGCGCTTGTCGTCGGACACGCCCAGCAGGCGCGTCAGTGAATTGTTGTTCTGGTTCTCTTCGCCGGCCAGGGGACCGAGCGAGAAATGCAAACTCTTGATGCCGGCGCCACCCGGACCAAAGAAAATGGTTTCCACCTGGGTCGCACCGTCGGCGCCGAGCGTGATCTCGCGAGAACCAAGGGTCTTGTCTCCATCCCGGGCGACCAGCAGCACCTTGCTCCCGGCATACCCTCTTTGCCGAAGGGTCACTGTGGCCGGGATGCGCGAGTCGGCCATAGCCCGCGAGGCGACCTTTACGTCGCTCAACTCAAGATCGTGCAACAGTTGCTCTTTCCCGAAGCCGACGGTGTGGACCGGTATGCGGCGATTGCGCAGGGCATTCAGTGTCTCCAGGCTCAAGTCTCCGGAACCGTCCATCGAATTTTCCGAGCCATCGCTCAATAGCACGACGGCGCCAATGGGCAAATCGGAGGTTTCGCTTGCCAGCTGCTTCAACCCATCGTTGATGTGGGTGGCCGGGGCAGCAGGCTGGATATCCTTCAGCGCAGCGGCCTGGGCCACCCGGGTGTCAAGCCGGTAGAGCCGGGTTTGAAACTTCTTTTGCAAACCTGCCAGCACGCCGTCCTCGAGCGCTTTCTCAGCCGCAGCTTCCCGGGTGGCCTTACCGTCGCCGCCGCTATCGGCAATCGCCATGCTGCGTGAATCATCGAGTACAACCGCGATTACGTTCTGCTGCGGCGCCAGCTCGGCAACGGTGATGGCCGGCTGCCAAAGCAGAACCAGCACCGTCGCGACGAGCAATGACTGCAGCAGCCAGACCGCTCCCGCGCGCCACCGGCTGATGTTTGCCGCGGCCTGGGGGAGCCGCGACCAGATCAGTACCGCCAGGCCCGCCACGCAGACGAGAATGAGCAGCAGCAGCACCCAGCCGGGCCACGCGCCAAGCAGGACAAACTTGCCTTTGGAAAACACCGGCATCGGATACTTGAAAAAGAATTGGAACATGTACGAAACCGGGGTTCCCGCGGTCTGCCAACCTCAATGCGTCATGCCGTAAACGATGTAATTCAATCCAACCCGGAACGCCATGGAAGCGAAGGGCTCCGGATAATCCGGGTCGTCTGCCCATTCCCAGGCGTCGCCGAGGTGCATGTTGTGACAGATGGCAACGATGATGCGGCCCTTATCATCGCGGATGGCGCGCCACTTGGGCACGTAACCATCCTTCTCGTAGGTCCGGCCGGTTCGTATATATTGCTCCCCCGGTATCTGCATGCGCTCGTCCAGATCGTAAAGTACGTGGAAGATCTCGTCCTTGTTGTCCAGGTCTTCGATCGGGCGGTCGGGAAATACCTGGCGCATGCCGCTCATGAAGTCCTCCCAATCCGCCGTGCCGTGAAAGTCATCCACCATCAGGAAACCGCCCTTGAGCAGGTATTCCCGTAGACGCTTGGCTTCCTGATCGGTGAAAGACCAGGTTTGTACCTGCACTGCATAGACCCAGGGGTAGTCGAAAATCTTGTCCGAGTCCAGATCGACGACCTGTTCGGTAGACCGGGTCTGAATCCGGGTAAGGCGTTTCATTGACAGCAGAACCTGGCGGTCGGCCTTGGGGTAGTCGCGGGACCAGGAACGCCCCCAGCCGTATCCGCCGTAGCCCCCTGCAAAGCTGCTGCCGACGGCCGGCGTATAACTCAGCCGTGACCAGTAAAACTCTGCCTTTACGTTCGTTTCCGCATCGTCGCTAAAGCCGAAATCCGCCGTCCGCTGGTAGGCGTAGACCACGGAGCACAACGCCATTCCCACCAGCGCCGCCGAACTGGCTTGCAGGAGCTTCATGGGCTGAACCCTCCCATGGCATTCCGGGAAAAATGCCACTGCGCGTGCCTTGAGAGTACCAGAACGGCCCAGCCTCTCGTCTGATAGACGCAGCCGGCGAGCGACTGGTTTGTAGCCCTATGCAAATGTTTGCCATGCCCTGTTTCTGCGTGAGACGATTTCTCCAGGTCAGGCCGAGGGGGAAGTCTTTTGAAGCGGCGCGACTTCTTGAAGATAGGCGGCGCTGCCTTGGCGCAAGCGAACGCTGCCAGGCTGCTGGCGCAGTCGCCGCCAATCCAAATGGGCGCCACCGCGCCGGCTGACGCCACCAAGGCCGATTACACCCTGCGCATTGCTCCCGTCACCGTGGAGCTCTCACCCGACCACATCCTGAGCACCACCGGTTACAACGACACCTCTCCCGGCCCGGTATTGCGGATGCGCGAAGGGAAAACCGTAAGCGTGGACTTAATCAACGACACAGATGTACCGGAATTTGTGCACTGGCACGGCATGTTGATCCCCTCGGAGGTCGATGGGGTGGAGGAGCAGGGCACGCCTCCCGTGCCGGCGCGTGGCCGGCGGCGCTATCTGCTCACGCCGCGTCCGGCCGGTTCCCGTTGGTATCACTCTCACGCCATGGCAGAGGCCGACCTCCATCGCGGAACCTATACCGGACAATTCGGCTTCGTCTATGTAGACGGAGGCAACGACCCCGGACGATACGACCAGGAAATCTTTCTCTCCTTGCGCGACTGGGAACCGTTCTTCACCAGCAATATGGACGACGATGACGACGATGGTCATCACGGACCGCAGTCCGAAAAACCTGCGGTTTTGAACACTGACCCGAACGGGCTAGAGGTCAATTCCATGACCTACTCCATTAACGACAAGGCGTTGGGTGCGGGGGAGCCGATCCGGGTAAAGCAGGGCCAGCGGGTGCTGATGCATCTGCTCAATGCCAGTGCAATTGAGAATCGGCGCATCGCCTTGGCCGGGCATCAGTTTCAAGTGATTGCTCTGGATGGTAATCCGGTGCCGGTTCCGCAAAAGGTAGACAGCATCCTGCTTGGCGCAGGCGAGCGGGTGGATGCGATCGTTGAGATGAACCAGCCGGGAGTCTGGATCCTGGGCGCGACGGAAGAGAGGATTCGCAACACCGGCCTCGGGGTCATCGTGGAGTACGAGAACCAGCACCGGCAGCCGCAGTGGGTAGCGCCCCGCACCCAATGGGACTACACCATTTTCGGCAAAATCAGCCAGAACCCCATAGCACCCGACCAAACTATCGAGATGGTTTTCGAAAAGATTCCCGGCGGCTCCGGCAAGTTCAACACCTGGCTGGTAAACGGAAAACCCTATCCGCACGAGCGGGAGTTTGTGTTGAAGCAGGGAACTCGTTACCGTCTGGTCTTTCGTAATCGGACCGACGATGCACATCCACTCCATCTCCATCGCCACCAGCTGGAGCTGGTGGAAATGAACGGCACAAAAACCGGAGGTATTATAAAAGACACGGTCGTAGTTCCGTATTACGGCCGCGCCGTAGTCGACTTCGTCGCCGACCAACCAGGCTTATCCCTATTCCACTGCCACATTCAGCAGCACATGGACTACGGCTTCAGAGCCCTGTTTCGTTACGCCTAGCGGAGGGCCGTTCCTGGGGGATCTGACTCGCTCATAGCGAATTTCGTTCTTAGCAGACAATCCCACCCTGGCTTTTGTCAATCCTCGAGCCCCTGAAACTGCTCTATTTCTACTTCGCCCTCAGGGAATATCGCCTTGATTTGAAGATCCCCGCCCATCGCTTTGATATAGCTGCGCAGTGTGGAGAGATACATATCGGTACGTTTTTCCATCTTGGATACAGCACCTTGGTTGACGTTCAGGACTTTGGCCAGGTTGACTTGGGTAAGGCTTCGCGCCTCACGCAACTGGTGTAGGTTCATTACTGTCCCAGCATCCTTAACACGTTGCCGAATCCGCGCCTCGCGCTCGGTTGAAAACTTTCCGCGAATGGCCTTCCACTTGTGTGCCATCTTGACCTACTCTCCACGGGATACCCGTTACGAGCCGAAATTCCTTCTTTTGCTGCCTCACTCGTGCTCTTGTTCGATCCCTTTCAAGTGCAGAGCGTAGATCGCGTCCGCATTGCGAATCGCGTCTAAGTACCAGTTTGTGTTACCCGTCTTTTCTCCGCCCAGAATGAGGTAAGCACTCCGCCGGGGATCGAAAGCAAACAGGATGCGGTAAGGCTTCCCCTGATGTTGCACCCGGAGTTCCTTCATGTTTGGATAGCGCGATTGCCGGAGTGTATCTGCGTACGGTCGACCCAGTGCGGGCCCGTATTCCTCAAGCATATCCACGCTCTCTGCGACGCTGGCCCGCTCCGCCTCATCCAGGTTCTCGTACCACGCTTTGAACTCGTCGCTGGCTCCGACTTCCCAGGCCATGACTACAGTATTCCCTACAAGAGATATGCCGTCAATGGAATAAAAATGGTCTTTTCCTACTAACCTCAACAGCGGGCTGCAATGCTGCTCGCTTGACATTTTAAAATGTCGCATTACTATATGTTGCTATGAAACATATGGGAGCCCCGGCGGACCGGGAATGGAAGAAGGGTAGTGCGGAGTTGCTGATTCTTTCGCTCATCGAGCACCGCGCCCGGCATGGCTATGAAATCAGCAGGTTGATCGAAGAACGCTCCGAGGGGGTCTTGAAGTTCAACGTGGCCTCCTTTTATCCCCTGCTCTATCGGCTGGAAAAGCGTGGATTGATCGCCGGACGATGGGTGGAAAAGGCTGGCCAGCGGCGGCGGCGCTATTACCGGTTGACAACGGAAGGAAAGCAGATCCTGAAGACACAACAGGCTACCTGGCTGAATTTCGTCAACGCAATCCGCCGCATTACGGAGGCGGAAAATGCCTGATTGGGCAAAGGAAATCCGGGAAGCGATTGCTCCGCTGAACCTCGAACCGATGCAGGAAGCAGAACTGGTGGAGGAGTTGAGCCAGCATCTGCGCGATCGCTATGGAGAGATGCTGGGCGGCGGAACCGATGCTGAACAGGCCTATCAGACATTACTCAAGGAATTGAATGACGGCACACTGGTTGCTGGCTTAAGAGTAAGCCTGCAGGGAGTGCATCCGCCATTGCCAGTTGGCAGAGACGATAGGAAAGGACTGTTTCCAGGGATCTGGAGCGACCTGCGCTTTGGCGCGCGGCTGTTGCGAAAAAATCCGGGATTCGCGATCGTGGCAATCCTGACCCTCGCGCTCGGCATCGGTGCGAATACCACCATCTTCCAACTGCTGGATGCAGTACGTTTGCGCACCCTGCCGGTAAAGGCTCCGCAGCAGCTGGCCATCGTTCGCATCGTGAATTCCCCTCATTGTTGTAATGGAAATCATTACTCGCCAAATGCCGCACTCACCGGCGCTCTATGGAACCTGTTGCGCGACCAGCAAAAGGCATTCTCCCAGATTGCCGCGTGGGCCCCGGACCGGTACAACCTCGGCCAGGGAGGCGAAGCCCGCTATGCGGACGCTCTGATGGTTAGCGGAAATTTCTTCGACGTACTTGGCGTGCAGCCACTGCTGGGGCGGCTCATTTCTCCGGCGGATGATTACCGCGGCTGCGGCGCGCAGGGGGCGGTGTTGAGTTACCCTTTCTGGCAGCGCGAGTTTGGAGGACGGGCTGAGGCGATGGGGAGGAAACTCACCCTGAATGGTCACCCATTTCAGATCATCGGCGTCACTCCCGCCAGCTTTTATGGCCTTGAGGTTGGGCAGAAATTTGATGTTGCCATCCCCATGTGCAGCCAACCGGTTTTTTCTACCAAGGGCCCCTTGATGGACAATCCGGTTGCGTGGTGGATTGCGACCGTCGGACGTTTGAAACCAGGCTGGACGGTCGAACGCGCCTCTGCACAGCTGGATTCGATCTCTCCCGGAATATTCGCAGCCACAGTACCCGGTCAATACGATGCCATCGACAAAAAAGACTACCTTTCGTTCCATTTAGGCGCATTGCCTGGGGCCACTGGCGTTTTCGGGCTCCGCAGCGATTATGAAGATCCACTGTGGCTGCTGCTGGCTCTCTCCGGATTGGTCCTGCTGATTGCCTGCGCGAATCTGGCGAACCTGATGCTCGCGCGGGCCAGCGTCCGGCAACGTGAGATGGCTTTGCGTTTGACGCTGGGGGCCTCACCAACCCGGCTGATTCGCCAATTGTTGGCGGAGAGCTTGCTGCTCGCGATGTTGGGAACGATCGCAGGAGCGGTCCTGGCGCAAATTTTGAGTGCAGTATTGGTGTCGTTTCTCAGCACACAGCAAAACCCCATCTTTGTCGAGCTAACGCCGGATTGGCGGGTACTTGGCTTTGCCGCTGCTTTAGCGATTCTCACTTGCATCCTGTTTGGGTTGACTCCGGCGATTCAAGCTTCCCGCACGGATCCCGGAGTCGTGATGAAGGCCGGGGGACGCGGGGCGACGGCCGGACGCGATCGTTTTCTACTACGGCGGGCGCTGGTCGTTTCCCAGGTCGCGCTCTCACTAGTTCTGCTGACCGGCGCGTTTCTGTTTGTGCGCACATTTCGCAACCTGACCACGTTGAATGCGGGCTTCCAGCAGGACCACATTCTGATTGCAAATTTCGACTTCTCTCCGTTGAAGTTGCCGCAAGAGAGCCAGATGACCTTTAAGCACGAGCTGATCACACACATGGAGGCGATTCCGGGAGTGAGATCAGTTGCTGAGACCCTGATTGTTCCGCTGAGTCATAGCGGTTGGGACGATAACATCGAGATTCCGGGTGGCCCGCAACGACAGGATGTAACGTTTAACCGGGTCAGCACTGGATATTTCCGAACGATGGAGACGCCCTTGCTCGCAGGGCGGGACTTCAACCAGATCGATACGCCCCAGTCACCGCAAGTAGCCATCGTAAACCAAGCTTTCGCACGTAAATTTGCTGGCAGCGCCAATCCATTGGGCATGGTATTTCGCGATATGGAGAGAGACCGGACCTATCAGGTCGTCGGCCTGGTGGGAGATAGCAAATACTACGAGTTGCGCGAAGAACCGGTGCCCATTGCGTTTGTCTCCTTCAGCCAGGCAAATGGACCGGACGAGCATTCGACGCTGATGCTTCGTTCTGACGAGCCGCTGCTTCCGCTGATCTCTTCCATTAAACGCGCTGCGAGGGATATCAATCCGGCCATGGTATTGACCTTCAGCGTCCTGAAGACGCAGATTCGCGAAGGGCTTCTTCGTGAGCGGTTAATGGCTACGCTGTCGGGTTTCTTTGGTGTCTTGGCGACGATTCTGGCCATGGTGGGCCTGTATGGCGTTGTCTCGTACATGGTGGCTCGGCGAAGGAATGAGATTGGCGTGCGCATGGCGCTCGGAGCAAACCGTAACAATATCCTGCTTATGGTATTGCGGGAGGCCGCGATTCTGCTGGGGATTGGCCTGGTCATAGGCACGGGCATGTCCCTGGCTGCTGGAACCGCTGCTGCTTCCATGCTTTATGGGCTCAAACCGCGAGATCCGCTAACCCTTGGGGCCGCGATTGCGGGCATGGCCGGGGTCGCGCTGCTGGCCAGCCTGTTGCCTGCACATCGGGCGGCGACGGTGCATCCCATGGAAGCCCTGCGCGAGGAGTAAGCCTTATTCCCTACAGGAGATGTGCCGTCAATGGAATAGATCAGGTTTTACCTGCTTGAAAATACGAATTCGTTGCCATCGGGATCTTTGAATTTCGCCATTGTCCCCCACACCTCCTTCTTCGGCTCTGCAGTTAATTCCACGCCTTTGGATTGGAAGAGCTTGGCCGTGGCAAAGACGTCGTCGCACCAAAAAGTGAGCGGTTGGAAACCGCCAATCCGGTTTTCCTGCCCCGGAGGCGTGAACAGCGCAAGGCTGGTATCGGCGCCTGGGATGAGCAGTTCGATCCAGCGTTGACCCGGGCCAAACGGCTGATCGGTCGCTACCTTGAATCCGATCTTTTCGGTGTAGAACTGCAATGCAACATCCTGGTTGCTCACGGGAATACTGACGATTTTGACTCCGCGGATCATCCCTTTTCCTCCGGTGTGAAATCTTTCTCGTTCGCAACATAGCCTTCATCATCCAAAGGTGCAATCAGGTAGTCGATGCTATATTGACGGTTGGTATAGCGATGCTCACCGTGGATGATTATGTAGTCGACGTTTTAATGCGCGACCTGGTTGGACATGACCGCAGGCCAGTGAGTTTTCTCGTCTACCTATGGCTTGCCGCGGAGCAGCAGCGCCAGGGCAAGGCGGTCACCATTAGTTATCAGCAAATTGCAGAGTCGATCGGCATATCCAAAAGTTCTGCCCAGGCCGCCGCCGGCTGGCTTGCCAGAAGAAAACTCATCGTCGTCCACAAAGCAGGCTTCACCGCGACCCCCAGCTATTCCGTGCAAAGGCCCTGGCTACCCAGGTAACACCGCCTACCGAGGAGCAAGAACCTGTGTCTTTTTCAGAGTGGCCGTTTTCTGACGTCGAACGCCCTGAGAGTGCTCACGCGCACGGTGATGCAAGCAAGCATCCCTGGTGGCATGTAATGTGCCTCACCGGCGTGGACTACTTCTCCACCCTCGGCTATCAATCGGGCATCGCGTTCCTTGCCGCCGGTGTGCTGTCGCCCGTCGCGACTCTGGTCCTGGTGCTGGTGACGCTTTTTGCAGCCTTGCCTGTCTACAATCGGGTCGCTGAAGCCAGCCCCTACGGCCAAGGCAGTATCGCGATGCTCGAAAAGCTATTCCCGGGGTGGAATGGCAAAGCCTTCGTGCTGGTCCTGCTGGGCTTTGCGACCACCGATTTCATCATCACCATGACTCTTTCCGCGGCGGACGCGGCGGCCCACTTCATTCACAATCCGTACACTCCGCGCTCGCTGCAGAATCAGATGGGCGTCACCCTTGTGCTGCTTGCCATCCTTGGCGCTATCTTCCTCAAGGGCTTCAAGGAAGCAATCAAGATTGCCGTCGTGCTCGTGGGTGTCTATCTCACGTTAAATCTGATCGTTTCCTTTGTAGGCATCTTTCATGTACTCGAGCATCCTCACCTTCTTGTGGATTGGAAGCGTGCCCTCTTCACCCAACACGGCAGTCTGCTTTCGATCATCGGGCTGTCGTGCCTGCTCTTTCCCCGCCTCGCCCTGGGCCTCTCCGGCTTTGAAACCGGCGTGGCCGTCATGCCGTTGATTGAATGTGATAACAATCTCGAACTGCGCATCCGCAACACCCGCCGTCTGCTCGCGACAGCCGCCCTCATCATGAGCGTTTTCCTGATGGCTACCAGCTTCATCACTACCCTGCTCATTCCCGCGGCCGCATTTAAAGAAGGAGGGCCGGCCAACGGCAGGGCGGTAGCGTACCTGGCCCACCAGTATCTCGGCGGTGTCTTCGGGTCCCTTTACGACCTGAGCACGATTCTCATACTCGCCTTTGCCGGAGCTTCCGCAATGGCCGGCCTTCTGAATCTCATCCCGCGCTACCTGCCCGGTTTTGGCATGGCGCCGGAGTGGGCCCGCGCCTCCCGTCCCCTGGTTCTGGTCTTCGTATCGGTTGCCTTTGCGGTGACCCGGCTCTTTCACGCGAATGTGGATGCCCAGGGGGGTGCGTACGCTACCGGCGTTCTGGTTCTGATTACCTCCGCTTCCTGCGCAGTCACCATCACCGCCCGCACGCTGCTCTCTCGCGCTGCCCTCGGTCTCGTATCCTTGATCTTCATTTACACCACGCTGGTGAACATCTATGAGCGGCCTGAGGGGCTCAAGATCTCGTGCATGTTCATCTTCACCATGATCTTAACCTCGCTGATTTCGCGCGCCTTCCGTTCCACCGAGCTGCGCATCACCGGCGTCCACCTGGACCCTGAGGCCCAGACTTTTGTGGCCGAAAGCGAGCACAAGACCATCCGCCTCATTGCCTGTAAGCCGCTTAACAACTCCCACGAGGACCGCGAGCACGCCAAGGCTGAGGTACGCGAGATGTACGGTCTCTTGCCTGAGACCCCTATCTACTTTATCCTCGTGGAGCGCGGAGACACTTCAGACTTCACGGAACATCTGGAGGTCCACGGGATTCGCGAAGGCCGCGACCGTATTTTTCGTGCCACTTGCGCGGCTGTTCCCAATTCCATCGCCGCGTTCCTCATTTACCTGAAGCAGGCCACCGGATGTATCCCGCATGCCTACTTTCACTGGACCGATGTCAACCCCGTCATTAACGGGATGCGGTACATCTTTCTTGGGGAAGGGGACACCGCGCCTCTTACCCACGAGGTCCTGCGCCGTGCCATCAAAGACCCCGCGCAACGCCCGGTTATCCACGTAAGTTGAGCCTTGTCAAGGTTGGTCCTGTCGGCGAAACCCGAAAACGTTACCTGTGCCGGAGAATGCGGATGCTTTCGCCCCCTTGCGGAAACTAAACAGAGGGGAATGGCATCTCCCTAGTGGGATCCCCTTTTGGGTACGATAAGAAACTACGTGCTGCACGACCAAACCTCGCAAGGCTCAAAAAAGCGCAACGGCTGGCGCTTGTTTCTGTGGATCGTGCTCGTCTCCCTCATCGTATTGTTGGTGGTGGGCGAAGTGATGTTGAGACGAGCGGCTCCCATTCTCAAAGGACGAGTCATCGAGACGCTCAGCGCCCGCTTCAACAGCCACGTGGAACTGGACGATTTGCAAGTGTCTCTGATCAAGGGCTTAGCGGTTTCCGGCAACGGATTGCGGATCTTCGCGCCGGATGACGTCGTGGCTGCCGGGGCTAAGGCTCCCATCATCGCCGTCCAGCGATTCGACTTTCATGCCAGGCTGGCCGGCTTCTTTCTGAAGCCGACCCATGTGGGGTCGGTGCATGTGCAAGGGCTCGCCATCAACATACCGCCGAAGTCCATGCGGCAAAATGGCAAGGCATCTCAGCATCGCGGCAAGATCAAGATTCTGGTGGATGAGTTCATCTGCGACGATTCACGGCTGGTGATTGGCACCGACAAGCCAGACAAGGATCCAAAGGTGTTCGTGCTTCAGCACATTGTGCTCAAGGATGTAGGCCCAAACGCTCCCTTGCACTACGATGCGACTCTCATCAATGCCATTCCGAAGGGCGACATTCACGCCGTCGGGACTTTTGGACCGTGGGATGACGAGGCTCCGGGTGAGTCCAGCGTCACCGGGAAGTACACGTTTCAGCATGCTGACCTGGGCACCATAAAAGGAATCGGGGGGACTTTGCATTCGGCCGGCGACTTCACCGGCCGGCTCGATCGGATCGAAGTACAAGGTATCGCGGATGTGCCGGACTTTACCCTCGATACCGCGAATCACCCCGTACCCCTGCACACTCAATTCTCAGCCATCGTCGACGGAACCACCGGGGATACCTATCTTCAACCAGTGAACGCGAAGCTGGGTGCGTCGGAGTTTTCCTGCCAGGGCGAAGTGGTAAATATGAAAGGCCAGGGGCACACCATCGACCTCGATGTCGACGTTCCTGCAGGCCGCATACAGGATTTCCTGCAACTGGCAGTAAAGACGAAGCCTGCGGTCATGACCGGGGTGCTGGCGATGAAGACCCAGCTGCTCATCCGTCCGGGCGAGGAGAGCGTCACCCAGAAGCTCGGGCTGAACGGAACTTTCGGTCTCAAGCAAATTCATTTTACGAATCCCGATGTGCAGGACAAGGTAGATATGTTGAGCCTGCGCGCGGAAGGGCACCCCAAGGAAGCCAAGCCTGGAGCAGAGGACGTAAGCTCCGGCATGACCGGAGGGTTTTTAATGGGTGACGGGAAGCTGACCCTGCAGGCTCTGGAGTACACGCTGCCCGGAGCAACGGTTCAGCTGCAGGGTGTCTACACCCTGGATGGCAAGAAGTTCGATTTCACCGGCAAAGTGAGGACACAAGCGAAGCTATCCCAGATGGTCGCCTCGCGCTGGAAAAGCTGGGCACTCAAGATAGCCGATCCCTTCTTTCACAAACATGGCGCTGGGGCTGAAATTCCGGTGAAAGTGACCGGTACCAACACCGCACCCAAATTCGGCCTGGATATCGGCCACAAGGACAAGAAGGGCGACTAGCTTCCGAGGGATCTGCAGTTCCGCGGACCTTTCCTGGAAATGTTTTTGCCAGCGTAGTGGAGAGAGCGGGCTCAGTCACTGTAGATCAGCCCATGAACAGCAACCAGGAGCACGCTCGACCGAGCGCACGGATCACTCCTCAGGCCTGATCGCGAATCGGTGGAGAGTTTCCGGTTGGGCGCTTACCGGCCGAAGGAATAACTCACTTTTAAGACTCCCGAATCGATACCAGGGTTCGCCACACTGCCACTGCTGATGTTGGCAAGATGATGATACCGGTATTCCATCTGGATCGAGCGAGTGTGGGTTTGATAGATCTCCATGCCGGCCCCGACTTCGAAAGTGTAGTTGAAGGACGAGCTGTTGAAGACCGGAATGTCTCTCGGTGAAACCGCGAAACCGCCCAGGCCGGTGACGAACGGCTGAATGCGCCGGTGCGGAAATGCGCTGACCTTATAACCCAGGGGGCTGAAGCCGCTCACATAGGTCGATCGTGTGCCGCCGACGTAGGTCGCGGTACCGGCGTACACCTGGTTCTGCGTCACCAGAATCACGTTTAAAGGAGTCTTACTTACCGGCTTATCTACAGGAACGGGCGATGCAAACGTCACCATCCCGGAGTAGGTAGGCTGTTCCGGAAACTGCAGCATGAAGCCGGTCAGCGTAGGGTCGGTCACGGTCGCGTAAGGCCGCACCTCGGCCAACCACGAACCGGTCACGTTGGATTTGAGAAAACTTCTTTTTTCGAAACTGGCCCCCAGCGCGTTGATCTTGCGGCCGTCGGCGTAGCCAAAAAGTATGTGACTGGAGTCGTTGGAATACTCGACAAATCCGCTGAAAACTATGCGGTTCGAATAGACACTCACATCCTGCGCCCGGCTTACGGCGCAGGCAGTTAATCCCATCAGCAGGCACAGGCCCGCTTTACGTTTCCATTGGTGAAAGCGCTTGCTTGGCAACATCCGATCCTTCTCCCTCGTGCGGTGAAACTCGACCGCTGCGCGTAGATGTCCGTGGTTTCCGAAATCTGCGCGGTCGGGGGGGACCGGGCATTTCTCCTGTTTGGACCCGTACAGAAGATAACGGTTTAGCAGTTAACTTTTCATCTCTCGATCAAGCGCCCGGGGGGTGGGAAACTTGGGTCGGGGTAATAAATACAACTACCGTGACAATCCTGCAAATTGGTTCGCGGCAGTTTTTTTTCACTCATTGCCGCCAGATTTCAAAGCAATCCTAGCATTCAGGGTAACCACTTCTGTTGCGTGAATGCTGAGTCGAGGGGAAATAGTCACCTGGTTTCTGAAACTTTGGTGACGGCTGGCTGAGGCAACACGCCGTAGACTGCGTACATCTCCTCCCGGTTGGGAAAAGCCCATGCGGCGAAGTCTTCTTCATTCATCGCAAACTCCTCTCTCCAAAGGCGGTTAAGCCAGGGAAGCCCATCGAGGATCGACTCCAGCTCCGGGTGGATGTAGACCACGTACAACTCTCGCGGCAGCAGTGCCAGGGAGGTTTCCAGGTTGTGAAGAACCTGCTCCATCACCGGTCCGGTAAACGCATTCCACATGTAGATAACCAACGGCACGGGTGGCCACTGGTACGTGGCCGCATCGCCCTGGATCGAGCTGATTGGCGCTCGATAGTGTGCCCCGGTATAACGCGCGAGGTTGGCCCGGGCCACACGATCCAGCTCAGGAGACAACTCGATCCCAATGATCTCGCGAAATGGATAGTCCGCAGCCAGCAACAGCGCGCGGCCCTTCCCCGATCCCACATCCACGAAGCTGAATCGCCGGTAATCCAGCCCCAGCCGGTCGCGCAGCGCCTGCATGACGGAGTGGAACACCGACGGTGCTACTGCAAAGTAACCGTTGTTGTACTCATCGTGCTGGTGGCCGGAAGGCAGCGCGTAGATCAACCCGCTGGTGTCCACCCCGAACCGCTCATCGAACGGGTGCACCGCGCGATAGCTGCGATATTCGCCCTGCTCCATGCGCGGCCATGCAGATGGTTGCTCGGGTTTGCGCCACAGACGCCTGATTGTTTACTCCAGTCCCAGCTTCTTCCAGATGGCGTCCACGCGACCCCGGGTGGAGGGATCCATGGCAATCATCTGCGGCCACGGCCGGGTAAATCCTTCCGCATTCCATTTACGGGTTGCGTCAATCCCCATCTTGCTGCCGTAGTTGGGCAGGCGCGAGGCATGATCGAGCGAGTCAATGGGACCCAGCGTGAACTGGATGTCCCGCTCGGGGTCGATATTATTGGCCACCCGCAGCGTTACTTCGCCCAGGTCCTGCACATCGCAATCCTCATCGACCACGATCACGCACTTGGTGAACATCGCCTGACCCAGAGACCAGACGGCGTTCATCACCTTGCGCGCCTGCCCGGCGTAGCTCTTCCGGATCGCCACGATCATCAGGTTGTGAAACACGCCTTCCACCGGCAGGTTTATATCCACGATTTCCGGTATGGTCAACCGCATCAGGGGCAGAAATATACGTTCCACCGCCTTGCCCATCCACGCATCTTCCATGGGCGGCTTGCCCACGATCGTTGCCGCATACACCGGATTCTTGCGATGGGTGATGCAAGTGATATGGAACACGGGGTATTCCTCTTCCATGGTGTAGAAGCCGGTGTGGTCGCCAAACGGGCCTTCCATGCGCAGTTCGTCGAGCTCCACGTAACCCTCGAGGACGATCTCCGCATTCGCCGGCACTTCCAGATCCACGGTCTCACACTTGACCAGCTGAACCGGCGCCTGGCGGAGAAAACCCGCAATGACGAACTCTTCGACCTCTGGAGGCGCAGGCACGATCGCGGAAAAAGTGGTCGCCGGATCCGTACCGATCACTACAGCCACCTCGATCCGGCGGTCTTTCCCCTGTGCCAGCGCGATCGAGGGTAACCCCGTTGTTCCGCCGGCCGTCTCTGCCATCACCCTCACGCGCGCGGCGCTCATATCCCCGGAAGCATCGGCCACGGCCACGGCGCGCAGCCGTTCACGAAGGTGCTCGGCCGCCACCTTCTGTCGTTGCCAGTGCATGCCCGTGGTCTGGCCGTCGTAGACCTGCATGCGGTACATACCAACGTTCCGCTTACCGCTTTTCGGGTCACGGGTCATCACGCAGGGCAGGGTAATGAAGCGGCCGCCGTCCAGCGGCCAGCACTGGAGTACCGGAAAATCCAGGACGTTGAAGTTTTCCCGCAGGATCACTTGCTTGCACGGTGCGTCCTCTGCGGCCACCGTGCGGGGGAAGAACCGGCCCACCCCGGCCAGCATGGGCAGCATCTTCAACTTGCCCAGCAGGCCTTCGGGCGACTTGAGGTTGAGCAGAGCTTCGATTCGTCCCGCCACATCGTCAAGGCTATCGACCTCGAGCGCCATCTTCATGCGCCGCTCGCTGCCAAACTGGTTCATCAGCACCCGGCTCCCCGGGTACCCTTTTACCTTTTCGAACAGCAGCGCCGGCCCACCCGGGGCGCCCTTTGTTCCCGCTCGCTTGCCCCACTTGGAAACGCGATCGGTAATCTCGGCGATCTCGAGAATCGGGTCTACCGGCTCCTGGATGCGTTTCAGTTCGCCCGCTTTATCCAGCGTTTTGATCCAATCCCTCAGGTCGTCGTATGCCAATGCCGTCTCCACACCCCACCCACCATACTATCGGGCGGCAACGCGATGGGTGCCCCAGCCAGCCCCGGCGTGCCGTGGGGTCTCGCGTTTGAGTGCGTCCTGGGCTAGGTTCAGCCGTCCCCGTTCGACAAGCTCAGGGCAGGCTCTGCGGGACTCATTTTCTTGAGGGTCGTTCTTTTTGCGCTACTCGCCGCGCATCCAACGGTCCATAAGGGTCTGCGCACAGCGTGCCCCACACAAATGCCGGACCTTCGCAGCGTGGGAGAGCAGCACATTCCATGCCGTCAATCTCAGCATCGGCTGCTCAGGAGCGCCGGGAATGAGAGCATCCGGTTCGGTCAAAGCCAGCCACCAGTCCTCCGCGTCGCCCCGCGGTTTCGCACAAACATCGCAGTGGTAAGTCTCTGTAAACGCCATACCAAAAATCTCTCCATCCCGCGAGGCTGTGCGTTATCGCCATACGCCACCTCGAACCTAGGGCAAGCTAGCAGGACCATTGCCAGGGGGCCATCCCCGGAAGTGGGGATTCGCTTCGATCATCGCGAGGCTTGAGCGCAAATACGTCCTTCGCCGAATTGTCATCGATCCACGGGGGGAAATATCCACCATTGCGAGGCTTCTGTCCAGGAGCGTATCGACTTCGTTACATCGGTACCGAGGCAGGGGTTTACGCGATGCTTGCCGGTTGGTCCTCGTACTGCTCCAGCGGGTACCCAAGCTTTTTCCACTGGTCAAACCCGCCCAGCAGCGGACGAACCCGGTAGATTCCGTTTTGCCGCAGCTTCATCGCCATCTTCGCCGCCGTCGCTTCACTGGGACAAGTGCAATACAGAATCACGTCGCGATCACGCGGGATCTCTCCGCTGCGCTGCATCAGGCTCTCAGGGGAGAGGCGGATCGCCCCCGGAAGCACCCTCGGATCGGGCAGGTAGTCGAGCGGATGGCGCAGGTCAACGATATAAGGGTTCTGCCCTCCATCCAGCATGCGCTTCAACTCCGCCGGGTCCAGGCGAGAAGTCCGCACCTGCTTCAAAAAGGCCTGCTGCTTCCAGATCCGATAGCCCAGGAGGCCGGCGACGGCGAGCAGGAAAATTGCCCCTGCAAAATGGCCCATGAAGGAAAGCGCCCCCGGATGCACGCGCAGAACATCACCGAAGAAACGGCCGATCAGGGTAATCGTTGCCGCCCAGAACAACGCCCCGGCCAGATCGTAAGCCAGGAACACGCGATACCGCATCCCCGTCTGGCCGGCAATCGGCGCCGCCACCGTGCCCAGGCCGGGTACAAACTTGGCTACCAGCAACGCCTGCTCGCCGTACTTGGTGAAGTAGTCTTCTGTCTTGCGAACGCAGGTCGATCTCTCAAACGACAGCCGGCAGACCAGCTTCACCATGGTGCTGCCAAAACGCTTGCCCAGCAGATACCACAGCGAATCGCTGACAAAACAGCCGGCCACCGCAGCAACCAGGACCAGGGGGAGGGATAACCTGTGCGTCGCGGTCAATGTGCCTGCAGCCAGCAGCAGGGGCAGGCTCGGCACGGGAACGCCAAGCTGCTCCGCCATCACCCAGAGAAAAAGGATGACGTAGGCGAAATGCAGGAAAAAATCAAACGCTAACGGCATATCGCAGGCTGCCTTCTAAGGTCTCAACTATAGATGATAGCTAGACAGAAAACGGTTCGTAAGCACCCATTCTCCACTCCAACGTGTGCCTACCTATGAGCTGTGCTGCATTTCCATGGGGGGAACCAACAGTATGGGAGGTCCCCCCAACCAGATTTGCAACCGCCAGTGATAACGTGGCGCAAATCAGTGACTTGTCTGACTCCGGCCCCGGCTAAAACAGGCCCGAGCCGGGCTTGGAGGCATTAACATCAGCCACCTAGTAAAATTCCCAGAAGTACGGTCGGGGTTTCGCTCGCAATGGGTTTTTCTCGTCTGCCGGAATTCGTCTTGCCGCGTTTGCACTACCGGTGTCTTCGGTCGTTTGCCGGAGTCATCGCAATGCTCATGAGCGTGTCGCTAGCGGTCGCGCAGCACACGGATGGAGGCGTGATCCGGGGCACAGTCGTCAATTCGGCCGGCAACGTCGTAAGGGATGCCTCGGTCACGTTGGAACAGGGAGGCGTTCCGGGCGCCAGGGAGACGAAAACCAACGCAGCAGGAGTGTTCGCGTTTTCGGCCCTTCCCATTGGTAGCTATCAACTCAGCGCCCACAAAGCGGAACTGCGCACTCGCCCAGCCACGGTTAAAGTCGGATCTTCGGGAGGCGAAAACCACGTCGACCTGGTCCTCGACGATGCGCAATCTTCAACTCAAGCCATGGAATTCGCCGATAAGCCCAATTTCACCGTGGCCGGGGTTACCGATTGGACAGCCGTGGGCGGCCACGGGTCGGATTCCACCTTGCGCACCAGCGAAGCGCTCGCACGAGAGACCGTCACTCTGAAACCGGACGATCCGGCGAAGCATGGCGACGACTACGATTTGGCGTTGGCCTACAAGGAATCCGGCGATTACGCCGGGGCGCGTGAGCAGATTCAGAAATTGCTGGCAAAACATGACACCGCGGACCTGCATCGCCTGTTGGGTGAGCTGGACGAGAAAACCGGTGATCCGTTGGGCGCCGTTCATGAGGATGAGCAAGCCGTCCGCCTGCTTCCCAGCGAACAAAATTACTTCGCATGGGGCTCAGAATTATTAC
>JBAVQC010000192.1:0-1827 GCA_049693715.1 Acidobacteriaceae bacterium
GTACTGGGGGGTTGTGGTGGGCGCCCTAGTCCGGTGGAAGAGGGCTCGCTGGTGGCTGGCGTTGGCGCTGGCAGTCAATTTGGCGGATGTGGTGAGCGGAGGGATGCATTGGCACGGTAATCTGCCCTGGTTTCGATTCCTTTTGGGTTTGATGCTTGGTTTAGGGGTGGGAGCGGTTCTTTTCCTGCCGGATGGCGTACGGCCGGTGCGTTTCGCTGTGCAGCGGAATGTCTCCTGAGACGGCCAAGAACCTGGGGCTCATCCCTGGAGTTTATAAAATTCGATAAAATTTGATCGTTTTGACCACTTTTGGTGCTTTTGCAGCCGGAGTGCATGAGCTTCGGTTTTTTTGTTGTCTCAGCGGCGCCTCCGGGCAATGGGGATCCTTAGCTTCCAGAGGGGAACCCTCGTGTCCGGAACGGAACCGAGCGCGGGCGCTTCAGGCGCCGATGAGGTGGCGTCTGGCGGGTGAAAGAGGTGAGCGAAAACCGACTGGCTGCGGTCATGGGCAGGGCCGATGGGCATGACGGGGGGCGGAGGAGCGTCCGCTGCCGCGGCGGGAGTGGTTTGGGGCTCGGGTTCGACGGGGTGAGGTTCTTGTTCTTGCGGCGCAGGTGCGGGATCTGGCTTCTCCTGCCGCTGGCGAAGCCACGCGGCCTGATAGATGTCCACTGGGGATAGGGGAGGGGCGGATTTCTTCCCGGAGGAGGCGGCGCGCCGGTCAGGGATGAGGCCTTCGATGGCCACGATCATCTGGATTGCCTTGACTTGGCCGGTGATGCTGTTACGGGTCATTTCGGGACTCAGTTTGGCGAGTTCCCAGAGACGGTCCAAGACCTGTTCGCGGACCTGTTCGCGGATCTGCTCGCGGCGGTCTTCATTTTTGGGCATAGGCGGCTCCTTCGAGGCTGAGAGAATTCATTGCTGTGCGGCGGAACAGAGTGATTGCTTATTTCTGGACAGGGATCGGGTGTGACACCGGAGAACGGTAAAGCTGTCCTTCGCTCGCGTTTAGGCCGTAGACTACCGACACCTGCCGGACAGGGAACGGACGCGCGAGAATCTGATCCCTGCCGAAAATCGTTTGTTATGTATTAGATTCAACGGTCCGGAGTTTAGTGTTAACGCGGGAAACTTTTTTTCTGAACCGCTGGTTATCGTTTTCGGATCGAGCCCGGGTTCAGCCGGCGCGGTAGGTTACTCGGCCTTCGCTGATGGTCAGGCGCACTTTTCCCAGCATGGGCCAGCCGTCGAAGGGGGTGTTGCTGGACCTGGAGCGGGTGGCTGCGGCGCGAAAGGTCCACTCTGCCTTGGGGTCGAAGAGGACTACGTCGGCGAAGGAGCCGGCCGAGAGGCTGCCGCGGCCGCGCAGATTCAGGAGGTTGGCGGGTTGGGTGCTCAGCAGAGTGATCAGACGGCTGAGCGAGACCTTGTGCTTGCGGTGGAGCACATCCAGGGTAAGACCCAGAGCCGATTCAAGTCCCGTGATGCCATTGGGGGCTCTCTCGAACTCCTGTTCTTTTTCGTGGACGGCATGGGGCGCGTGGTCGGTGGCAATGCAATCGATGGAACCGTCCAGAAGGCCCTCGAGCATGGCGCGGCGATCGGATTCCGCACGCAAGGGCGGATTCATCTTGGCGTTGGTGTTGTACTCTCCGACGGCGGCCTCAGTAAGCACGAAGTGATGGGGCGCGACCTCGCAAGTCACGTGCAGACCGTTGCGCCTGGCCTTGCGCACCGCATCCAGCGCCGCGGCGGTGGACAAGTGGGCCACGTGCAGGTGAGCGCGGCCACCCTTAAGCTCGGCCAACAGGCGCAGATCGCGCT
>JBAVQC010000193.1:0-11158 GCA_049693715.1 Acidobacteriaceae bacterium
CTTATTTTTGGACAGGGATCGGGTGTGATACCGGACAAGGTAAGTTGTCCTTGCTCGCGTTTAGGCCGTAGACTACCGACAACTGCCGGACAAGGGAACGGACGCGCGAGAATCTGATCCCTGCCGAAATCGTCTTCTGATGGGTTAGATTCGGCGGTGCGGAGTAAAGTGTTGCCGCGGAGACTCTTTTGTTACACCGATGGTTATCGTTTTCGGAGGTGCGCAAGGTCACAGGCGATAGCCGGCGGCGTGGACGAGGTGGATTTCGATAAGCTCACTACGGATGAGATTCGCAAGCAATGGACGCTGGCCCGGATGCCTCGCGCGGTCGGTGTACGGGGGAATACGGCTATGCGGAAGATTTGATTTTTCGATTTTTCAGCCCCCCAAAAGTGCGCAAAAAGAGCAAAAAGGGTATGGAATAGGCGTACGGGAGTTATTTCAGCCGTCCCTTCGGGACTTTTCGTCTCTCGAACCTCTACCCAGGACTGCGTCCTGGGCTAAGTTCAGACGTCCCTGCGGGACTCGGTCTCGTGACGGCCGTTCTCACGCAGACTCTAGAGCCCGAACCTACCGGCCCGTCTCCCAGCTGGGTTTTCCAGATCCTTATCGTGTCCCGGACGGTGCGGGCGCGGCGATTCGTCTTCTCGCCGTCTGCAGTGGTGGCCTCGCCATTCTCGAGTCCCAACCCAGGACTGCGTCCTGGGTTAAGTTCAGCCGTCCCCGTTCGACAAGCTCGGGGTAGGCTCTGCGGGACTCGATTCCGTGACGGCCGTTCTCACGCAGACTCTAAAGACCGTACCTACAATCCCGTCTCCAAGGCTGAGTTTTCTACATCCTTATTGTGTCGCAGACGGTACAGGCGTTGCGGCCACGCGTACGATTCCGCACTTCGTCTTTTTGCCGTCGGAAGTGGTGGCCTCGCCATTCTGGCCGTTCAGTTTGAATTGCACCGAAGATCCCACGACAAACTGCGTCGGCTTTAGCGAACTGCCCAGCTTGGTACGGCAGATGTACTCGTTGGTCGACGTATCAATGACCAGGTCGTACTGCTGGTGCTTCTGCTTTTTGCTGGTGCTACCCACGGTTTGCAGGTCTTTCAGGGTTGCTGTCTGGACCAGGCTGTCGGCCATCGCAGCCGTGGTAAGTAAGGCGGCGGCCAAACAGAGGCCTGATGCTTTGCGTAATCTCATGGCTTCTCCTAATCAGGCTCCTGCAAGTTTGGCGCCGAAGGCCAGCAGCAATGAGCCCAGGATGATGCGATAGAGCGCAAAGATGACGAACCCGTGGCGTCGCACCCACAGCAGGAACCACTCTACCACCCCCAGAGCAACGATAAAGGAAACCACGAAGCCGATGCCCAGCACGATCCAACCATGCATGGTCATGACCAGGGGGACGATCGCTTCTCCCCCAGGTATGTGCTTGGGATGGATGGTGCGAAGAAATTCGTAGCCGGTCGCCGCAATCATGACCGGGATGGACAACAGAAAGCTGAACTCGAGGGCCGCCGTGCGCGTCATGCCCACAGCCTGACCGGCCGCGATGGTAGACATCGACCGCGAAACGCCCGGGAAAACGGCCGACGTGACCTCCCATAGGCCTATCCAGACCGCCTGGAAGAGAGTCATCTGCTCGACGTCTTTGGTCTTCAGATCACGACGCACGCTCAATGCATCCACCAGCCACATCACAATGCCGCCAATCAGCAGCGCCCAGGCCATCAGGCGGAGGCTTTCCAGGTGCTTTCCGATCAGCTTGATCAACAGCAGCGACGGAACTGCGGTGCAGACAAAGGCCACCAGGGTCAGGGAAACAGGGTGGGTCAGGGCAGTGCGGTCACCATTTTCACCCCGGGGAAAGGTGCGAAAAAATTCCAGGATCCGCCCAGTGAAGAGCAGCACCAGGGCGAGTATGGCGCCCAACTGGATCACGATGGTGTACATCTTCCAGTAGGGGCTGGCCAGGTCGAGGTGAAGCATCGCCTCCGCCAATCGAAGATGCGCGGTTGAGCTGACAGGCAAAAATTCGGTCAGTCCTTCGACGATGCCAAGCAAAACCGACAGGATGTAATCGTTCAAAGGCCCTCCGGCAACCGTAACGTTACTGCCGGTCGGCGCCGTAGATGGGAATTGATTCCTGCATTTGGTATACCAGACTGGCAGCGCGGGCGGCATAGTCCGATTGCGGATATTTGGTGGCAATGTTACCTGCGATGGTTATGGCTCTCGTCTTGGCCTCAGCGGCTTTTTTGTCTTCTCCATTGGCGCTGTAAATGTCGTTTAACGCGCCCTGACGGTAGACAACGTTGTAGAGCGCCTCGGCCGCACGCGGCGAGTCAGGATGTTCCCGCGCGTACTTTTCATACATCTCGGCTTCCTTCTCGGGACACTTTGCGGAGCCCTGCCAATCGCCGCAAACCTTATTGTCCAGCAGGTCCCAGTCCGCCAGGTCAGCCCATTTGGTACCAGGGTAGGTTTTTTTCAGCTTGCGGAACTCTTCGTCGTCGAGCTGCTCGCGCACGTAGGCGTCTTTTTCATGCGCCGACGGGAGAGAGAAGACATCGGCCTTTTGCAGTTGCCACCGTATGTCGGCGGAACGCCAGGCGGCTTCGGGGGCCAGCGGTGATTGAGGGAAGAAATCGGCCATACGCTGGTACACCAGGCGGGCCCCCTGGGCGACGCTCTGGGGAGCGCGCGGAAGCATGGCATCTTTCTCCAGGCTGGCGGCCGCGCCGAAAAGAATCAGGTCGCCCTTGGGGGTCTCCGTGCTGACCACGCCCGCCGCCGCCACCCATCCGGCTACCGGGACGGCGGCCGCCTCTTGACCAAAGACCGGAGCGTCCTGCGATCGGGAGGTTTCCTCGTCTGTGTTGGCGAAGACACGCAGCCAGGGACCATTTTTCTCCCCGATCACCATTTCTCTGCCCGGCGAGATTTCCGCCAGGCGGGAAGAGGAAGTGTCGGGCGCCACGTAGAGATTGGTATTCCGGATAACAGTCGCCTTGGGACCGAGGCTGGGGGGTGCCGGCTTGGGGGCCGCATTCGCCTGGACCGCGAGTATGAGGAGGGCCGAAAGAGCCAGGAATCCAGTACGCATAAAGGCTTAGACGATTCGGAATAAGGATACGCTGACAGGAATGCAACTACAGTCGCCGGTACGCTCCGGACGAAAAACATTTCCAGGAAAGGTCCGCGGAACTGCAGATCCCTCGCTTCGGCTCGGGATGACAAAAAGGAGAGGGTGGTTGTAAGGGGAGGACGGTTGTTAAAGGAGAGGGCGAGTGTTAAAGGTTAAAGGGGATGGCGAGTGTTGAAGGAGAGAGCGAGTGTTGCTAATGGGTCATCGCCTCAACAACCGCCCTTCCCTTACAACCACCCTCTCCTTTTTGTCATCCCGAGCCGAAGCGAGGGATCTGCAGTCTTCCACCGTCCCGCATCAGTTCTCTTAGCCCTGTTCTTCCAGGACGCTCCGCAGCACGGACAGTTCGACGTTGCCGCCACTCATGACCGCAACTGTCTGCCGGGCGGATGGCAATTGTTCACGACGGAAAAGCGCTCCGGCCAAGGCCACTGCCCCGCTGGGCTCGGGAACCAGGCGGGCGCCGAAGATCATGCGGCGCATGGCCTCGCGGATCTCGGCTTCGGTCACGGTCACAACGTCGTCGACGAACGCCCGCATGTGGGCAAAATTCAGCTCACCCACGCTTTGCGTTCTCAACCCGTCGGCTGCGGTGCGGCTGGTCTGCTCGCCGGAGAAAGACACGATGTTGCCCGCCTTGAAGCTCTGTGCCGCATCCGAGGCAAGTTCCGGCTCTACCCCGATCACCCGTACGCTGGGGCGAGTCAGCTTCACGGCAGCCGCGACGCCGCTGAGCAAGCCACCTCCGCCGACCGGCGCCAGCACCAGTTCCACCTGCGGCCGGTCGTCCACAATCTCCAAACCGCAACTTCCCTGCCCGGCAATGATGTCGCGATCGTCATAAGGAGGAATGACCACGTAGCCGCAGTTGGCGGCCAGCTCCTCGGCCCTGGCCTTGCGCTCAGAGCTTGCCGGGCCGACGGTCACGATCTCCGCTCCCAGCGCCTGGGTCGCCTTTACTTTTATCTCCGGCGCGTTGGATGGCATCACGATGACAGCTTTTATGCCCAGCACTCGAGCGGCGTAGGCCACACCCTGCGCATGATTGCCGCTGGAGTAGGTGATTACGCCACCAGCCCGCTCCGGGGCAGACAGTTGAGCGATTTTGTTGAAGGCTCCGCGTAGCTTGAAGCTGCCGATGGGCTGGAGCCCTTCAGCCTTGATCCAAAGGGTCTCGGGTTCGAGACGAACCAACGGCGTGTGCACGGCAACCCCGCGAAGCCGCTCCTGGGCTGCGCGCAGCTCGGGTAGCGTGACCAGCACTTAGATTTCCAGGATAATCGGCATGATCATGGGCCGGCGTGATGTGGCTTTCTGGATGTATCGCTTGAGATCGAGACGAATCTTCTCTTTCATCACGCCGTAGTCGGCCTTCTCTTCCGCCGAAGACGATTCCAGTGTCCGATTGACGATCTCCTGTGCCTGCTCGCTGAGAACGATCTCGCCGGTGACAAAGCCACGAGTCACTACTTCCGGCGGCCGCTCGACCTTGCCGGTGCGCTTGTTGATGGTGATGATCGCCAGCACGATGCCGTCTTCACTCAAATGCCTGCGGTCGCGAATCACCAGGTCTTCGACCACATCGGTGGTGGAACCGGCATCGATGCAAATCCGGCCGGTGGTCACTTTGCCCGCCTTGACTGCAGTGTTGGCGTCCACTTCCAGCACGTCGCCGTCTTCGAGCAGCATCGCCTGCTGCACCACGCCGGTGTTCTTGGCTAGTTCCACGTGCTTCTGCAGATGACGGTAATCCCCGTGGACCGGAATAAAGAATTTTGGCCGCAGCAGGTTGATCATCAGCCGCATCTCTTCCTGGCTGCCGTGCCCGCTCACGTGGATTAGTCCGGATTCACCATCGTCATAGATTACGTTGGCTTCGCGGCGGCATAGGTGATCGATGACGCGGTAGATGCTCTTCTCGTTGCCGGGAATCACACGGGAACTCAGCACCACCGTGTCGCCCCGCTCAACGCGTGCGTGCTTGTGATTGTCGACCGCGGCCCGGGAGAGAGCCGACATCGGTTCCCCCTGCGTGCCGCTGATCAGAACCATGACTTCAGAGGCTTGATAATCGCGAATCTGGCCGGGATGGATGAGCAGCCCGTTCGGCACCGTAAGGTAGCCGAGATCCTGCGCGATCTCTGAAGATTCCACCATCGATCGGCCGACGATGGCCACTTTGCGGCGATGCGCCTGGGCCAGCTCCAGGGCGATACGGATGCGGTAAATCGAAGACGAGAAGCAGCTGAAGAACAGCTTTTGCCTGGTACGCGAGAAGACTTCGTCCAATCGCGGCTTCACCGCCCACTCGCTGGGGGTATAGCCGGCGCGATCGACGTTGGTCGAGTCCTGGAGGAGGGCCAACACTCCCCGCTTGCCGTATTCAGCAAAAGCATGCAGGTCGAAGGGCTTCCCGTCCGGAGGGGAGAGATCGATTTTGAAGTCGCCGGTGTGCACAATCACGCCGACCGGAGTTTCAATGGCGAGGGCGACGCAGTCCACCAGGCTGTGCGTGACGCGAATCGGCTCGACGGTGAACGCGCCCAGGTGAAACTTTTGCCGCGGGGTAATCTCGATCAGTTCCGCGCTGTCGAGCAACTTGTGTTCTTCCAGCTTGCCTTCGACATAGGCCAGGGTGAATTCGGTCGCGTAGACCGGCACTTTCAATTCACTCAGAATCCATGGCAGCCCACCGATGTGGTCCTCGTGACCGTGGGTCAGGATGATGGCGCGAACATGCTGGCGGTTGTCGGTGAGGTACGTAATATCGGGTACGACAATGTCGACACCCAACAATTCGGTCTCGGGAAACATGAGACCGGCATCGATGACGATGATGTCGTCTGCCCAGCGAAGCGCCAGGCAGTTCATTCCGAATTCGCCCAACCCGCCCAGGGGGATGACTTGTAACTTACCTGCAGACATTAACGTTCTTATGCTACCACGCAATCGGAGAGACGCTTTAGCGCAACAGCTCTTCAAGAGTGGCGCTTAGATCGGTTTTGTCATCGCGATACTTAACGATTACTGGTGTGTACAGGCTCAATCCCCAAGCGGGCTCTGCACCGCGCTTCAGTTCTCTCGATCCCGGCACGACAACTGCGCCCTCTGGAATCACCAAGGGGTGATCCGCGGATGCCTTCAGAACTTCGCCGCGCACGATATCGTAGACCGGGGTTCCGCGGGTCAGGATGGTGCCCGCAGCCAATACGGCTCGCCGACGTACGAGTGTGCCCTCATAGACGCCAGTGTTGCCGCCGATGAGCACATCATCTTCAATGATCACCGGGGTGGCGTTGACCGGCTCCAGCACGCCGCCGATCTGCGCTGCGGCACTCAGGTGAACTCGCTTGCCAATCTGGGCGCAGCTGCCAACCAGGGCGTGGGAATCGACCATCGTGCCTTCGTCCACATAGGCGCCGGCATTCACGTACATGGGCGGCATGCAGACCACTCCGCGGGCGAGGAAGGCGCCTTCGCGGATGGTGGATCCGCCGGGGACCACCCGTACTCCCTGCTCCGGGTCGAATCGGCGGGCGGGGTAAGTGCTCTTGTCCACGAATGAGAACTCATCGCCACCCATCTGCACCATCGAGCCCAGCCGGAAGCCAAGCAGAATACCCTGCTTGACCCAGGCATTCACTCGCCATCCGAGGGCGGTTCCAGGATCTGGCTCCGCCGCCCTCACCCGTCCGGCGCTGAGTGCACTGCGCAGTTCAAGAAAAGCATCCATCGCTTCCCGGTCGCCGATGGCATCGGCTCCGGCGGAGAAAAATCGTTCTATGTCGGCCTTCAGCGTTGTCGCGTCGATGGTCATTTGAATTTATTCCTGACGGAGAATCCTGGGTGCGGTTGAATATTCAAGATCTAGACGAGCAGGCCTAATTCTTCTGCAAGAGTCTTGAGCCTGGCCCGGGTCGCGGGAGTCACCGGCACGATGGGCAGGCGATAGGTTTCTTTGAGGCGGCCCATCATGGCCATCACGCACTTGACGGGGCCGGGACTTGACTCCCAAAAATTTGCCGTGATCAACGGAAAATACCGCCGGTTTAGCGAACGAGCAGTGGCCCAATCGCCATCGATGGCAGCGGCAACCAGGCGCGACATCTCGCGCGGAACTTCATTGGACGCAACCGAGATCAGCCCTGCTCCTCCCCATCCGATCACCGGGAGAGCCATCAGGTCATCCCCAGCCAAAACCGCAAAGCCCGGCGGCAGAGAGTAAATCAACTCGGCAATCTGCTGCACGTTTCCGCTCGACTCCTTGACCCCCTGGATATTGGGCACATCCTCAGCCAGGCGCAGAATAGTTGCCGGCTCCAGGTTGACGCCGGTGCGGCCCGGAATGTTGTAGAGCACCACAGGGCAACCCACCGCCTCGGCAATGGCGCGGAAGTGACGGTATTGACCCTCCTGGCTAGGCCTGTTGTAGAAGGGATTCGCTGTAAGCAGACCACTCACCCCCGGCACGGACGCGGCTTCGCCCGCCCGGGCTACCGCCTCGACGGTGGAATTGTGGGTGCAACCAGCCAGGACCGGTACCCGTCCCGACGCGGCTTCGGTCACAATGCGGATGACGCGCAGCCATTCCTCATGAGTGAGCGTGGGCGTTTCGGCAGTCGTTCCGCAAGCGACCAGGAAATGAATACCGCTCTCGATCTGCCATTCCACCAGCCTGCTGAGGGTTTCCTCATCAACGCTGCCATCGCTACAAAAAGGGGTCACCAGTGCTGTGCCACAGCCGCTGAGGGTCATAACAAATGGAGTCTACTATCCCAGGGCGGGATAAATCTCTTTGAAGTCGTAGCAGCCTGTCTTGCCACAAAGCCACTCCGCTGCCCGAACGGCCCCCTGGGCAAAACTGCGGCGAGAAACAGCCTCGTGCCGGATCTCAATGACATCGTCTCCCAAACGAGCACTGATGACGTGCGTGCCCACGGCTTCACCCTCACGATACGAAACAATCTCGATCTTCAGCGTTGGGTCCACCTCCAGCAGAGCCTGCTTGAGAGCCAACGCGGTTCCTGAGGGCGCATCCTTCTTGCTCTCATGGTGGGTTTCCCGGATGCTGAGGTCAAATCCATGCACCAGGGGGACCAGGCGATGGGCCAGCTCGTACATCACCTGCACACCGATGGAGAAGTTTGCGCCGTACAGCAGGGCGCCATTGCGGCGTTCGCAGATGGCGCGTATTTCCGGGAGCTTCTCATACCACCCGGTGGTGCCGACGACCACGCGGGCTCCATTTGCCAGGCAAGCGCGCATGTTGGGAATGACCGCCTGCGGCGTAGTGAAATCGATGACCACGTCGAACTGAGCCAGCATGGGACCCGTGAGTGCGGAGGCATTGGTATTTTCCTCTTCGCCAATGACCCGGACGCTGTGTCCTCGTTGAGCGGCAACGTCCGCCACCACCTGCCCTGTTTTGCCCCGTCCCAGCACTAGGAAGATCATGGTTACCGCTGCACGCTTTCCACTGTTTTTCTTGCGCTCACGTCGAAGATCTCGGGATCGGGATCCACAAAAAAAGCGGCGTGCAGGGAACGCACGGCCTCATCCACATCATCCTCGTCGATCATGAAACTCATGTTGATTTCTGATGCGCCCTGCGAGATCATGCGCACGTTTATGTGGCGGACGGCATGAAAAACCTGGGCGGCGATACCGTTCTGACCGCGGATGTTTCCACCGACCATACAGATCAGGGCTTTTCGTCCCTCGTAGGTCACGTCCGCCAGCTTGCTCAGCTCGGCGGCCAGTTCCGGCAGCTGCTCGTTTGAATCGACCGTCAGCGAGACGCTTACCTCCGAAGTCGACACCATGTCCACGGCACACTTGTGCTTATCGAAGACTTCAAAGACGGCCTTCAGGTATCCGTGCGACATGAGCATCCGGCTGGCAACCAGGTCGATGATGGTCAGCTTTCGCTTGGCGGCGATGGATTTGAAGGGACTATTGCAGTGCGTGGCCAGGGCGGTGATGCGGGTGCCCTCATTTTCTGCATTGCGTGAGTTCAGCACCAGCACCGGAATGTTCTTCTGCACGGCCGGCAGAATGGTTGCCGGATGAAGCACTTTGGCCCCGAAATATGCCAGCTCGGCGGCTTCTTCGAAGCTGATGGTTTTGACCCGCAGCGCATCGGGACAAACCCTCGGGTCAGCGGTCATGATGCCGTTCACGTCGGTCCAGATCTCGATGGCCTCGGCATCCATACCTCCACCGACCAGCGCAGCAGTGTAGTCCGA
Source organism: Acidobacteriaceae bacterium (assembly GCA_049693715.1). Classification (GTDB taxonomy): domain Bacteria; phylum Acidobacteriota; class Terriglobia; order Terriglobales; family Acidobacteriaceae; genus PALSA-350. The sequence goes on from JBAVQC010000193.1 coordinate 9,387, forward strand.
TCCGCCGCGACCGAGGGTGGTGGTCACGCCGTCGACGGTGGAGCCGATAAAGCCGGCCATCACCGGGACTTGGCCGGCATCGACCAGGGGCTGCACATGCTGGCAGCATCGGGCCTCGATGAGGGGGCTGTTTGGCGTTGCTTTGCCGTATTGGGCGTCGGTGACGATGACGGTGCGCGCATCGAGATGCACTGCGTCGACTCCCCGCTCGCGGAACGCCTCGGCCACCATGCGGCTGGAGAGGCGCTCGCCAAAACTCACCACCATGTCGTTGGTTCTTGGGGTCAGTTCGCCGACCGCGGAAAGCCCGCGCAGAATCTCGTCGATCGACTCGAATTCCCGCTGGATCCAATTCTGCAGTTCGCCATGGCGGTCCGCGGGAAGCAGCAGGGCGGAAGTGTCGCAATGACGGTTGCGCAAGCGCGAGCTGATGGCCAAGGCTCCGTTGCGGTCGCCGCGGCCCGCGGCTTTCGCTCCAGACAGAAGCTGATCGGTGACCTTGGCCATGGCGCTGACGACGACCACGGGCCGTTGACCCCGGGCGAGCCGGCTCTGGACAATTTTGGCGGTGCGATGGATGGCGTCGGCATCTTCGACAGAAGTGCCGCCAAACTTCATCACTACCGGCTTCATACGGGGACGGCCACATGATCGCTGGCAGCCGCGGGCACGAGTTTGCCCAGCGCGGCCAGGAACTCTCCATTCAACACCGCCGCACCGGCCCCACCGCGGATGGTGTTGTGGGAGAGGACAGTGAACTTCCAATCGAGCAGGGAGCAGGGGCGCAGGCGGCCCACCGTAGCGGCCATACCCTTGCCGCGCATGCGGTCCAACCGGGGCTGCGGCCGATCGTCGGCAGCGATCCACTCGATCGGCTGGCCGGGCGCGATGGGCAGCGCATAGCTCGTCAGCGGCGCAAATTCGCTCCAGGCGGCAAGAATCTCTTCCCGCGTGGCTCGGGTCGCCAGCTTGAGGCTCACACTCTCTGTGTGGCCGTCTTCGACCGGAACCCGGTTGCAATGCGCGGTGACGCGGGCGTTCAGTGGCTTCACGCTGTTTCCGCTCAGCGTGCCTAGCAGCTTGAGTGTCTCCGCTTCCAGCTTTTCTTCTTCGCCCTTGATGTAGGGGACGACGTTGCCCAGGATGTCGAGCGAGGCGACACCCGGATACCCGGCACCGCTCACGGCCTGCATGGTGCTGACGAAGACGCTCTCCAGCCCGAAGCGGTCGGCCAACGGCTTGAGCGCCAGGACCAGACCGATAGCGCTGCAGTTGGGATTGGTCACGATGTAGCCGCCGGATTGCTTACGCCAGCTCTGCGTTTCCAGCAGTTTCAAGTGGTCCGGGTTGACCTCGGGAATGACCAGCGGAACATCCGCCTGCATGCGAAAGGCGCTGGAGTTGGAGATCACGGCGCAACCGGCGGCGGCAAACTTCGGTTCCAGTTCCCGCGCAATGTCGGTGTCCAGCGCGGCAAAAATCACCTTGGGAGCGCTCTCCGGAGAGGCCGGCGAGACCATCATCCCGGCGATTCTGGTGGGAAGGGGCGTCTCCAGCTTCCATTTGGTGGCTTCGCCGTAGGTTTTGCCGCTGGACTTGTCACTCGCGGCAAGCCAGGTGATCTCAAACCATGGGTGGTTCTCGAGTAACTGGATGAAGCGCTGACCAATGACCCCGGTGGCGCCAAGGATGCCAATCTTGTGTCTTGTTTGCATGGCTTTGAAAATATTGTGTTTATTTTAGACTATCCGGCGCGCATCTGATCGGGCGAC
>JBAVQC010000194.1:0-1709 GCA_049693715.1 Acidobacteriaceae bacterium
AGATCCCGCCCAGGAGTTGGCCATCGACGCGAATCGGCAGGCCCCCCTGGTTAGGGAAGAAGTTAGGGAAAGCCAGGTCTTCCACGTTCCCTTTCTTGATGGATTCCGCGGCTTCTCTGGAAGGGGCGCCATAGGCGGCGGCGTGGCGAGCCTTTTTCTGCGCGAACTCCAGCGTGTTGAGCGACGCGGTATCTCCCTTTTCCAGGAAGAGCAGGTTGCCGCTTTCGTCCACGATACAAATGGTTACGCTCACGTTCAGTTCTTTTGCCTTTGCCTCGGAAGCGGCCACCATGGTTTTGACGGCGGACAGGTTGAGATATTTCCTGCTCGGCAGGTCGCTCGCGAATGCCATTAAGGGAGCCAGAAGTATCGCCACTAACTTGAACACGAAAGCCCTCCCACTCTTGCTTGCCTATTTAGGAGGCGGCGGGTAACCCGGCTGCCCCTCGAGAATTACCAGGAACTGCTTTACTTCCCTGCGCTGCCGTTCAACGGCAGCGGCCTGCTGCTTTTCGATCTCGTCATGGAGCTTAAATTCCTGTGCGGCCTTTTCCGCCGATCCCATCCGATCATAGGCCACGCCTAGCCGATAGTGCGCCTCGCCCAGTTGCGGATCTGACTGGATCGCCTTGGTGTAAAAGCTGATCGCTTTTTCAGGTTGGTGTTGAGAAGAAGAGAGGATGCCGAGTTGCAGATAGGCGTCACTGCACTTGGGATCGATGGTCACTGCCTTGGTAAGCAGAGTTTCGACCTGGTGCTGGGCCTTGGGATCAGGTGGCTGCTCCTGCCGTTTCTCGATAGCCATGGCGTAAAAATAGTTCGCGAGCGGGTTTTCTGGTTGCGCCTCCACAAAGCGGGCCAAGCCCGGCTCAATGCAATCCAGGGGCTTGGGCGAGGCGATCTCTATCCTGCCCATGAAGGTGTAGGGTTCGGGATCCGATGGATTCAGGTCCGAAGCCGCGCAGAGGCTGGTTGCCGCCTGGTCGTAGAGAGCAGCGGCGAAGAGAGCGGTACCCAGCGCAGTCAACATTCTGGCCGAGTGGGGATGGGCCTTGCTTCCCTGCCTGAAAACCTCCGCGGCTTGCCAGACGGCGCGATGAAGTAATAATTCTGAGCCCCATGCGAAGTAATTTTGTTCGCTGGGAAGCAGGCGGACGGCTTGCTCATCCTCATGAACGGCGCCCAACGGATCGCCGGTTTTCTCGTCCAGCTCACCCAACAGGCGATGCAGGTCCGCGGTGTCATGCTGTGCCAGCAATTTCTGAACATGTTCACGCGCCTGGGTGTAATCGCCCGATTCCTTGTAGGCCAACGCCAAATCGTAGTCGTCGCCATGCTTCGCCGGATCGTCCGGTTTCAGAGCGACGGTCTCTCGTGCGAGCTCTTCGCTGGTGCGCAAGGTGGAATCCGACCCGTGGCCGCCCACGGCGGTCCAATCGGTAACCCCGGCTACGGTGAAATTGGGCTTATCGGCGAATTCCATGGCCTGGGTTGAAGATTGCGCATCGTCGAGGACCAGGTCGACGTGGTTTTCGCCTCCCGAAGATCCGACTTTAACCGTGGCCGGGCGAGTGCGCAGTTCCGCTTTGTGGGCGCTGAGTTGATAGCTGCCAATGGGAAGGGCCGAAAACGCGAACACTCCTGCTGCGTTGGTTTTCGTCTCCCTGGCGCCCGGAACGCCTCCCTGTTCCAACGTGACCGAGGCATCC
>JBAVQC010000195.1:0-34322 GCA_049693715.1 Acidobacteriaceae bacterium
AGGGCATCTTTCCCTCTCCCTTAGCAGCCCTCAGGGGCAAAGCCCGTTCCACCAGAGCGGTGGCTCCAGAAAACCCGCGCATTTCGTATATTTGGATGCTTCCACGCTCTCTGGAATGTAGAAACTCCAGACCCAGGACTGCGTCCTGGGCGCTAAGTTCAACCGTCCCTTCGGGACTCGATTTCGTCTGGTCGTTTGCACGCAGACTCTAACGGCGCATCCAATGAGGCCTGCTTTCGGTATGGCTTCAGCCAAAGCTATGCCGTGATTCAAAACGCGAGCGCTGTGCGTGGAAGGGCCCCATGTCTCCCCCGTTCATTGCTCTCTTTACATGCCGCAGGCAAGTCACTTGCTCCTAATGAACAAAATGCTCAGAAGTCGAGCCTTAGGCCGAATTGCAGGGCTCTTGGGATGCCTTGAGAGAAGGCTCCGGAGCCGAGACCGTAACGGTTGGTTCGTAGGGCATAGGTCGTTCCGTTGACGGAGCCGGGCGTTCCGTCCAGAGAGCCTCGCAGGGATGAGGTGTTCAGCCCGGAAGGCGGATCGAAGTTGGGCTTGTTGACCAGATTGAAGATGTCGACCGTGGGCAATAACTGGAAGGATTCCGGGATGTGCAGTAGCTTGGCGGGCTTGATCGCCCAGCTCAGCCGTATGTCATCGGCGAGGAAATAGTCCAGACCCACCTGGCCGGCAGGCGCCAATGGGAGGGTGGGGATGGTGGCACCTAACTGCGCAAGTTGGGACGCCGTCACCAGGTTTGCACTGACCAAGGCTTGACCGGCGGGCGTGATGCTTCCCGCTGTCTTGGAGTTGAAGCCAGCGATGGTGCGGTTGAGCGAGCCGGGGCTGACACTTCTCCCATAGGACCCTATATTTGTTCCCGGCAATATGTCTCCTCCAGAGCCATCACCCGTCACGTCGGTGAGAAAGACCTCGGCCGGACAATTGCAGGTGATCGGAAGGGTCAGAGTGGCGGGCAGACGGGAGTTGATACGGGCCAAGAAGGTGACCTGGAAATTGGTTGGGAAGGTGATGGTTCCCGCGGTAGAGAACTGGCCGGTACGATCAAGGTTGGTGGGGCCGTAGAAGCGCGTGGGATTGGCGTTGTCGTAGACGTTCACCAAGGATGCATCCTGGTCGGGAGACATGGCGTTGAAGCGGGAGAGATTGTAATTCGCCAACCAGTTAAAGGCGTTCACACCCTTCATGGGGTGAGTGAGGACTTGCCTGACTCGAAGTTGCAGGGCGTTGTAATTGGATCGGCCGGTGGTGGTGATGGTGCCCACCTGACCGAGACCCGGGTTAAGCCCGGGAAAGGCAAAGCCGCCGAAAGGGGCCGCAAACTGCAGGGCCAGGCCGCTTACGGGGCTTCCTAATCCGTTTTTGGCAAAATCCGTTATGGTTGCGCCCGCGGCGATCGAACAGTCGATATTCGAGCATCCGAACTGAGAGTTTGTGGCCCCAATCGCGGTTGTGGCGGCCGCGGTGTCGAGGGTCTTCGCCGCCCCCACGAGGTTCACATCGTGAACCAGGACGTTGTGGATGTTGGTGTTGTGGGCGTAGTCCACGGAGACAAAGAGCGACTTGCCGATCTGTTGTTGGATACCGGCGTTGATCTGGGTGGAATAGGGGGTTTTGAAATTGGGCCCGAGAAGACCGCCGAAGGAGTTGAAGTCGAAGACATTGGGATCGATGATGCCGGGGAGACCTTTGGGATTGAAGTTCGCGGCTTGTTGAGCGCCCGCGGCTTGCAAAGCAGCCTGGGCGGCCAAGGCCTGGCTCTCCACGTTGCCGATGGGCTGGCCAAACAATGAGGTGACATCGACGTTGGTGCCCGGTACGACGCCCCCTGTGGTCTGGACATAAGTGTTTCCCAAGCCCGCAGGAATGCGGAGGGTTCGGTCGAAGAGAGTGACGGTGAGGAGCACATCGTCAAAGAAGAGACCGGCGCCCAGACGAACGGAGGTCGTTCCCTTTTTGAACGGATCCCAGACAATACCGGCCTGAGGAGCGAAGTTAAGGTTGGGCTGATTGATGCGATTGCCGAGACCCGGCGATAGGGCGTTCAAGGCCGGTATGGAAGGGAAATCGCTGTCGGAACGCCCGGTCGTGAGGTTGTAGCGCAGGGCCACGGTGGCAGACAGGTTGGGCTTCGCTTTCCAGTTGTCGGCGACATAAAGCCCCAGGCGCTGCAAAAGAAATCCGCCATGAGGGAAGCCTAACTGTGGCTTCTCAGAAAAGTAGCCAAGACCGTTGCCCAGACCCAGGACCTCCAGGGGATAGTTGAGCGGGTTTGCGGAACCGCCGGGAAAGGGTCCATTGGCGGCCTGGGCGACTTCGGACGGGGTTCCGTTGGAAGTAAGGCTGGGACCGAGCTGGCCAAAGCTGCCAAAAGTGTATTGCGGGGTACGGACGTAGTTTATGCCGTAGCGGATGGTGTGGCGGTGCAGCAGGCGGGCACCGTCATAACGCAATTGCTGGTTGCGCTGCAGGGTAGTTTGGGGCGCCAACCAGGTGGGCCCCAGGCAGAGCAGGTTTGCCCCAGAAAGACAACGGGGGTCGGTCCCAATGACTACGGCAGCATCCTTGCCATCAGGGAAAACCGTCGGCAGACCGTTCACCTGCGATCGGGCGTCGGCAATGAAATTGCGGAAGGTCAGATATCCGTAACGAAAGCTGTGGCTGAATTGGCCGGTCGTGCCGTCGAGGCCGACGGTGTGGACATCAGTCAGGTTGAGGTTGCTGTAGGGAGAGAAGTTAACGCCGCCAAACCCGGTGACTACATTGAATTGGTCATGGTGGATGGAATAGAAGGTTCGCCAGTTGTTGGTGATGTTCCAATCGGCGCGCGCGGTGGCTTCGAGCTCGTGGAACGGACTGGCGAAGGCATTGGCGAAATTGGAGAACGGCGCTGACGGCTCAGTGAAGGTGGTTCCGTGTTGCAGGGTGTGCTCGTAGTTCACAAACCAAAAGAGCTTGTCCTTAAGAAATGGACCGCCGGCGCGCACACCCACCTGATCCCGCTCGAAGGGAGCCTTGATGGGCGAAACACGGGCCGCCGTGGCATCGTTACGAAACAGATAGAACCCGCTGCCATGCACGCGATTGGCGCCGCTGCGGGTGATCACGTTGACCGATCCCGAGGAGGTGAGACTGGTGGCGGGATCGAGGGTCGATTGGGCTACCTGGAATTCCTGAATGGAGTCTTCGGAGAGATTCAGGGTAGTGGTTCCCACGGTTTCGTCAGAGATGTCGACGCCATCCACCTCAATACGAGTGGAGCGGCCGGACCTGCCCTGGAGGGAAATACCGGTGAAGCCGTTTTTGGTGGGGTCGAAGTTGCCGCCATCCTGGATTTGCACTCCCGGGGTGAGCTGAGCCAGATCGAGGAAGTTTCGGCCGTTCAGCGGGATGTTGTCGATGGCTTTTGCGGTAAGCACGTCCTGCAGGACGGCCTGGGTGGTGTTTACGGAAACATCGGAACTTTCGCCCTCCACCTCGACCTGGGTGACCTGCTTTTCGGGCCCGAGGGTAAAGTTGCCGTTGGCGGTTTCTCCGACGAGGATGCGCACTTTGCTGGCGATGCTCTGAAAGCCATGCGCGGTGATCTGCAGTTCGTAATCGCCGGGGGCGAGCGAGGTCACGGCATAGGTTCCACTCGAGGTGGTCGACAAGCTCTGGGTAGACCCCTTGGCGTCGGAGGTCAGAGTAATGGCAGCGTTGGGGACGACGGCCCCGCTCTGGTCGGTGATGGTGCCGACGATGCCGCCGGTTGAGGTCTGGGACCAGAGTTTACCCGAAGTCAACAGAAGGAGGAGAGGAACGATGAGGAATGGGCGGAACGAACGGCATCGATCCATGTATCGCTGCGACATATAAGTCCTCCTAATGTGAGTACTCGGCCCATGACTCTCGCCTGCTCTATGTACTTTTGCCCCTCGGGATTGCTTATTATGGTCAAGAATCGTGGGCGTGCCAATCAGGCGGACCACTAACTTTTGGCGTCGAATCGCCTTAAGGCGCCTTAGGGAATCAACCGGATTGGGCGGTCGTTCGGTTCGACATATTCTCTGAAGGCACGATTAATGGGTGCATGCGAATGCCAAGAAGTACAAGCCCGGGTGCGTTCCGCATCCACCCCTCAAGTCTGCAGCGCAGGATCGATCGGTTGGCAGAGGTTGCCACGACGCGGCTTGCCTACAGCGAAGAGGACATTCGAGGCCGGCAACTGGTGATGGAGATGATGCGCGAGGTGGGCCTCGTGGTCAACATTGACGCCGCCGGGAACATTCTGGGACGCAGGGCTGGAACCGGCAACCTGCCGGCAATCCTGTTTGGTTCGCACATCGACACAGTGCGAGAGGCGGGCCGGTTCGATGGCGTGCTGGGCGTAGTGGCGGCGATCGAATGCGTGGCGGTGCTGCAATCGACTGATACGCTGACAGTGCACCCGTTAGAAGTAGTAATTTTCGCCAACGAAGAAGGGCAGAACTTCGGAGCGTTGTGCGGCAGCCGGGCGGCGGTGGGCGACATCAGCAGCGAAGACCTGCAGCGGAGCGATGCTTCGGGAAGGACGCTATGCGACGCCATCCGTGGGGTGGGCGGTAAACCCGAGGAACTGCGGTCCTCGATCTACGATAAAGGGCGGTTTTGCGCATTTGTGGAGTTGCACATCGAACAGGGTGGAGAGCTCGACCGGCTTGGCATTCCGATCGGCGCGGTAGAAGGAATCTCCGGAATTCAGCACACGGATGTTTTGATCACCGGGGTAGCGAATCACTCGGGAACTACGACTATGGAGGCGCGACACGATGCGCTGTCGGCAGCCGCGGAACTGGTCTTGTTGGTAAGAAAGATGGCGCTGGAACTGCATTCGTGCCGGGTCGCGACGGTTGGGAGATTGCTGGTGTCACCAAATTCGGTCAACATCGTCCCGGGATCGGTGGAGCTTACCGTGGAACTCCGGGACATGCAAGCGGCTCGGATCGAAGGGACGATGGAAGACATCAAGGTAAGAGCCGAGGGCATCGCAGAGCGATACGGCGTGAGCTTCGAATTTCTGGACAGAAAGTTCATGGAGCCGGTACCGGCCCATCCGGCAGTGCTGGATGCGGTCGAACAATCCTGTCTCGCGCTGGGTTTGCCGTTTCAGAGGATTCCGAGCGGGGCGGGCCACGATGCGCAGATGATGGCGCGTATTGCCCCAATGGGCATGATTTTTGTACCCAGCGTGGGCGGGATAAGCCATTCCAGTAAAGAGTTTACCGGGGCGGAAGACTGCGCGCGCGGGGCCGAGGTGTTACTGGAAACGATTCTCCGTCTCGACCGGCTGCCGGATGAGGCAGCAACCGGAGTGTCCAACTCATGATCCTGCTGGGAGTCGACGTTGGGGGAACGTTCACGGATCTGATTCTGGCCAATCTGGCAGACAACACGATCGCCATTCACAAAGTGCCCAGCACTGCGCCCGATCCCTCGATCGGCGTGCTGGAAGGCATTCTTCACCTTTGCGCACAGCAAGGCGTTACGCCGGCCAGCGTCGATCACCTGTTTCACGGCACTACGGTGGCGACGAATGCAATGCTGGAGCACAAGGGCGCGCGCACGGGAATGATTACAACCCGCGGTTACCGCGACATTATTCACATCGGGCGACACCAACGGCCGCAAAATTATTCGATCATGCAGGATATTCCGTGGCAGACGAAGCCTTTGGTCGAGCGGCAGCACCGGAAAGTGGTTTCCGAACGGCTGGTCCCTCCCAAGGGCGAAGTGCTGGTACCGCTGAATGAATTTGAGGTGTCGCGCGCAATCCGCGAGTTGCAGGAAGAGGGAGTGGAAGCGATCGCGGTTTGCTTTCTGTTCTCATATCTGAACCCGGCGCATGAGAACCGGGTGAAGCAACTGGTGGAGCAGGAGTTTCCTGAGGCGTTTGTCACCACCTCGGCCGAGGTGTCGCCGCAGTTCCGAGAGTTTGAGCGTTTTACCACTGCATGCATGAACGCGTTTCTCGGCCCCAACGTCAAAATGTTTATCTCCAACCTGGCGCAGAAGCTCAAGCAGACGGGTATCCAGGGCGAGATGCACGTGATGACATCGAACGGCGGCATCGCGACACCGGAGACGATTTCGGAGAAGCCGGTGTACTCGCTGCTCTCCGGGTTGGCAGCCGGTGTGCTTGGGGGACAATGGGTCGGCCGGCAGGCGAAGCGAGACAACCTGATCACCTTCGACGTGGGTGGTACCAGCGCCGATATTGGGATTGTCACCGCCGGGAGCTATAGCGAAGCATCGGCGCGCGATACGGCGATCGCGGGTTTTCCGGTGATGGTGCCGATGATCGACGTCCACACCATTGGCGCGGGCGGCGGGAGTATTGCGTACGTGGACGCGGGCCATGCTTTCCGGGTGGGACCCAGAAGCGCGGGGTCCGTCCCCGGTCCTGCGGCCTATGGCCTGGGCGGCGCGGATCCGACAGTGACGGATGCGAACCTGGTCCTGGGACGGCTGGACGCGGAGCATTTTCTGGGCGGCGAGATGATGATTTATCCCGAACTGGCGCACCGTGCGGTGGAGACGCTGGCGGCGCGGCTCAACCGTGACGTGTATGAAGTTGCGGAAGGGATATGCACGATTCTGGCCAGTAATATGGCAAACGCTATCCGTTCGCGCACGGTGCAGAAGGGGTTTGACCCGCGGGATTTTACGCTGGTGGCGTTTGGCGGCGCGGGCCCGATGACGGCGCTGGATGTGGCGAATATGCTCAAGATTCCGACGGTTATCGTGCCGTTCTACCCAGGCATCACCTCGGCTTTGGGTTTGTTGACGACGGACCTGAAGTACGACTTTGTGAAGACGGAGCTGCTGAATTCAGGCGAGGCTCCGGAAACGCGGCTGCATGAAGACCTGGCCGCTCTGAAGGGCCGTGCCCATGCGCAACTGGTGAAGGATGGCATTGCGCCGGAACAGATGCGCTTTGCATACGCGGTGGATCTGCGCTATGCGGGCCAAGGCTATGAGTTGCGGTTGCCGATTAGCGAAGCGGTGGTAACCGGATCGGATTGGGAGCCGGTTTGGCAGAGCTTTCACGAAAGCCACCTGGCGGAATATGGTCATTCGTTTGCGGATTTACCGATCGAGATTGTGACGCTGCGGGTCACGGGGCGAGGGATTATGCCGCAGCTGCCGGCGTCGATGACTATGGGCAATTCGCAACAGACACGGAATGCCCGGCTGAAGAGCGGGGAAACGTACTTCCGCGTGGGCGGGGTTATGCGGCGGTTCGAGACCGAGTTCTTTGATCGCGCGAGCCTTCGGCCGGGAACGAGTATTCCCGGCCCTTCCGTGCTGTTTCAGAAAGATTCAACCACGGTGATACCACCTGGGTGGCTGGCGACGGTGGACGATTTCCTGAACATCATCATCACCAGGAATGCGACGGATGGCAGCGCGCGCTTGCAGATCTCCGCCGAGGATCATGTATGCCCGTAGCGCCGACGATTGATCCAGTGACGGCCCAGGTGATCTGGGGCGCCCTCGAAAGCATTGCTATCGATATGGGGCACAAGCTGACACGCATGTCGTACTCCAGCATCATCCGCGAGTCGGAAGATTTTGGTGCGGCGTTGCTGGATGTGGATTGCCAGCAGTTGTGTGAGTCGGCTTTCAGCACGCCTCTGCAGTTGGGACCGATCCCCGGGTACGTGCGGGGCATCAAGCAGATATTCGCGGAACGGGACGAGGAATTCCTGCCCGGCGACGTGATCATGCACAACTCGCCCTACCACGGCGCGTCGCATGGCCCTGATGTTGCGTTCTGTGTGCCGGTGTTCCGGGGCGAGCAACTGATTGGCTTTTCTGTGACCACGGCGCACCATCTGGATATTGGCGCGCTGGTTCCGGGGAGTTGCGGCATTGTGGATGCGGTGGATGCCTACGCGGAAGGACTGCAGTTCAAGGCGATCAAGGTTTACGAAAAGGGTGTGCGGAATCGACAGTTCTGGAATTTCCTGAAAGACAATATCCGCGTTTCGGACATGGTTCTGGGAGATATGGATGCACAGATCTCGACCTGTCGTACCGGGGAACAGCGATTTCTGGAAGTGGTGGAGGATTATGGTCTGGAGCAGGTGCTCGCGGCGAGCGAATACCTGATGCAGTACTCCGAGGCGATGATGCGCAAGGCCATTGCGGAACTGGGGGATGGCACGTATCGCGCGGAGGGTTTTTTCGACGGATTTGCCAACGATCCGGATGAGTCGAAGCGCGACATCAAGATTGCAGTTGAGGTGACGATCGCGGGCAGCGATTTGACGGTGGATTTTACTGGATCCGCTGCGCAGATTACGGATCGGCCGGTGAATATGCCCTTTGAAGGAACAGTGGCGGTTTCGGTTTACCTGGTGGTGCGTTCGATATTGCTGGACACGGAGACACACGAGTATATTCCGCAGAACTCCGGGTTGGTGCGACCGATTCATATCACAGCCCCGGTGGGGTCCATTTGCAACCCGACGTTCCCTGCTCCGACGATCGCCCGATTTTGCCCCGGTAATATTCTGGCAAATACGGTGATGCGTGCGCTCTCACAGGCTGTGCCGCAACAGGTGAGCGCGGGCGTGGGCAACCTGAAGGTGATCGCTTATAGCGGATTGATTGGGGAACGCTATTGGGTGTACATGGATATCACCGAAGGATCGTATGGCGGGAGATACGGGAAAGATGGGATGGACTGCGTGGATACTCTCTACGCAAACACACGCAATAATCCGATCGAAGACGTGGAAACGCATTATCCGCTGCGGGTGGTGCGGTACGAAGCGCGCGAGGACGCAGCGGGCGCGGGCAAATGGCGCGGCGGGACGGGATCGATCCGCGACGTGATGCTGTTGAGCCAGGGGCATGCTTCGGTTGAGGGAGATGGACATCGGCATGCTCCGTGGGGGCTGTTCGGCGGCAATGATGGCGGGACAGGCGACCTGTTGCTGGAGGACCATGCTGGAACCACGAGGCATCTGCCGGCAATGATCAGCAATATGCCACTGCAGCCTGGAGATATTCTGCGCACGGTGAGCCCGTGCGGGGGCGGGTACGGGAATCCTCTTGAGCGAGAGCCTGGGTTGGTATTGCGCGATGTGCTGAATGGGATGGTCTCTCTCAAGGCAGCGCAGGAGCAATATGGCGTCAGCATTCAGGGACAGGAAATTGATGAGGCGGGGACGCGGAGTCTTCGCTCGTAGTTCCACCAGCCGCACGGGAGGATCCCTTGGTTAAATGCTTGGCGCCGCTGTTGCTTTTTCTGGTTTGCCGCCCGCTGTTTGCGGCCCCCAACGATTTGAATCGCCTGATGGATACGGTGTTTGCGACGCACCAGTTCAAAGAGGCCGCGATCACGGCGGATGGCTCGCAAGTGGCGTGGGTGGAGCAATGGCCTCTCAGCGAGACTCAATACCAGAACCATATCTTTGTGGCGGCGCGTGCTTCCGGTGCAGCTCAGCGGGTCAATGTGAGCGGCTCGGAGAATGACCACGGCCTGACGTGGTCGCCGGACGGAAAGCAGCTAGCGTTCCTGGCGGATGAGAACGGTACACTTCGGTTGCATGTTTTTGATCTTGCGAGCAAGAAAGTAAGCGTCGTGGGCACAATTGCCGGAGATCTCAGTATCCCCAAATGGTCTCCCGCGGGCAGCGAGATTGCGGTTCTGATGAAGGGTGCGGCACCTCCTGCGGTAAGCGCGATCGGGGAATGGATCCGGCGGGATACGGTTCCGGAAACCATTGTTCTGGTTGATCCCGTGAGCGGAGCGATGAAGCATGTTGGGCCGGCAGACCTGAACATCTACGAGTACGACTGGTCTCCGGATGGGAAACATATCGCCGCCACGGGCGCGACGGGCGATGGCAACGATAACTGGTGGTTCGCGAAATTGTTCCGGATTGATGTTGAGGGCGATAAGACAACGGCGCTGGTGACGCCGGCTTTGCAGATTGCTTCGCCGGTGTGGGCTCCGGATGGGAAATCGATCGCTTTTCTGGGCGGTTTGATGAGCGATTTCATTGCTCCCGGGGGCGAGGTTTTTGTGGTCGCGGCCGAGGGCGGTGAAGCGGTCGATATCACGCCGGGGCTGGCGGGGTCGGCGACCGGGCTCTCGTGGAAGCAGCCGGAACAGGTTCTGTTCAGCGAGGACCTGGATGGGGGTACGGCCATTGGGTCCGCCGGCGTTCACGACCACCAAGTAAAGACGTTGTGGCAAGGCGAAGACAACGTGTCGACGGGTGGCCTGGTTAGCGGGGCCTCGTTCGCAGGTGACGGTTTGACTTCGGCGGTGATCCGGCAATCGTTTGCGCAGGCTCCCGAGGTGTGGGCCGGTGAGGTTGGACATTGGCATGCGGTGAGCAAGGTGAATGCCAGGCTTACGCCGGCGTGGGGTGAAGCTAAGTCGGTCCATTGGCAGGATCAGGAACAGCGGGTTCAGGGTTGGTTGTTGTATCCGCGCGATTTTCGTCCGGACCGGAAGTATCCGATGGTGGTGGACGTACATGGTGGTCCGGCAGGCGATAGTACCTCCCGATGGGCAAAGCCTTTTTACGATATGGAGGTGCTTTCGGGGGTTGGTTATTTTGTGTTTTATCCGAATGCCCGCGGGAGCCTTGGGTTTGGCGAGGCGTTTACTCAGGCAAATGTGAAGGACCTCGGGTATGGGGATTTCCGCGATATTACGACCGGCGTCGAGGATTTGCTGAGTAAGCTGCCGATTGACCGCGACCGGGTTGGGATTACCGGTTGGAGTTATGGCGGGTATATGGCTATGTGGGCGGGAACGCAGACGAATCTTTTTAAGGCTTCGGTTGCGGGGCCCGGGACTTCGAATTGGCAGAGTTATTACGGACAGGTGGATATCGAGAATTGGCTGCTGCCGTATTTTGGGGTTTCGGTTTATGAGAACCCAGAGATTTATGCCCGGAGTTCTCCGGTTAATTTTCTTGGCAAGGATAAGACACCGACGTTGATGTATGTGGGGACGGTGGATAATGTTTGCCCGGTTAGTCAGTCGTATGAGTTGTGGCGTGGGTTGCAGCATATGAATGTCCCGACGGGGTTGGTGATTTATGCGGGGGAGAATCACGGGTTTGTGATACCGAAGAATCAGCGGGCGGTGACGAGTGCGGCGGCGGAATGGTTTGAAAAGTATTTGATGGTTAAGTGAAGGTGCGTGTTAAAGAGGCTGGTTCTGCTCACTACCAACAGGAACATCCAGGTCCGTGAGGGGGGTGGCTGGTAAAGGAGATTAATGAGCTCGAACTCAGTGCCCAGTATCACCAGCCCGCTGGGGTGGAGCAGTTTGGGCTGGAGGCGATTCCGCTCGGGTTGAAGACGGTTCGGTGGTACGACCTGTTCGTGATTGTGGTGAATTTTCTTATCAATCCGGCGACCATCCTGATCGCTGGTATGGCCGTGGCGAGTGGACTTTCTTTCTGGGCGGCCGTTGCAGCACAAACTGCGGGTTGTTTGATAGCGTTCGTGGCCTACATTGTCATGGCGACGATTGGGGTCGATTATGGACTCCCGGGCCAGGTTGCTACCCGGATGACGTTCGGCGTCCGTGGGGCGAAATGGGTTCCGTCATTCCTGCGCGTGATCGCTTCGACCTACTGGTTCGCCTTCCAGACGATCGCTTCTTCCCTGGTGATTGTGGAGGTGCTGGATCGCCTGTTCATCGTCCGCCATTCTCTGCTCCTCGTCAGCGTGATTTTCGGTTTAGGGCAAATCATTGTGGCCGTGTGGGGCTACGGCTCGTTGAAGATGCTGTCGCGGGCGGCCTTCCCGGTCAAGATTCTGCTGCTGTGTTTTCTGTGGACAGAACTGGTACGCGGCGGCGGCCCTGACTTTGGTTTGCGGCATGTGGTGCAATACCACGGCGTGCTGGGCTGGCACTGGCCGGTTTTTGTGGTTTGGTGCAACAGCATGGCGGCCGGGTGGATCGTGATGATCACGGACGCCGCGGACTTCTGCCGCTACTCGCGTTCGCGGATGGATATGTGGCTTGGTACTGGATTGGCGGCGTTGAGTGGATGTTTCCTTTGCACGTTCGTCGGCGCGTACGGGGCGGCCGCTACCTACGGGAAGGTTCCGGGTTTTTTTGTGCTGGCGGTCGATAGAAGCGTGAGCCAGTGGACACTGCTGGCGGTGTTGGTGGTGATCGTGCTGGACAATTGGACCATCAACGTACTCAACCTGTACACGGGCGGGCTGTCGCTCTCAAATATTTTCGAGAACATCGGGCGCTTCTGGACGACACTTGCAGTTGGGCTGGCAAGCGTTGTACTTTCCGGCTTTCCAGCGCTGGTTAGCGGTTATCTTCAATACAACGTTGCACTGGGAAATCTGTTTGCTCCGGTTGCCGGGATCCTGCTGGCCGACTACCTGTTCGTCCGGCGCCGCAGGGTGCAGGTGACGGCACTTTTTCTGAAGGCCGGCCCCTACTGGTATTGGAAGGGTTTCAACCCGGTTGCGATTTTTTGGACGTTGACCGGATTCTGGATTTACTTTGCGATTCCGGCGGTTTGGATGCAGACGCCGACGACTGTGCTTCTGGTCGGCGGCGGGTATCTGTTGAGCATGCATCTACTCATGCCGCAAGTGGGTTTTCTGAGGGCCCCCGTAGATTCAGCGCATGAGGTGACGAATGATGTTTAGAACGCTTTCTTTGCTGATTTTGCTGGCCAACGCGGCGCTCGGTTTCGCACAATCTACTGCTCCGGCGAAGCTGATGGTAACGAATGCGTTCATTCTGACCATGGCGAAAGACCAGCGCGAGCCGGTGAAAGGGTACATGGTGGTGGGCGAGGATGGCCGTTTGTTGACGGTCGCGGCGGGCGATCCTCCGGCGGGACTACAAGCTAAGGAGAGCCTGGATGCGGGCGGCCACTGGATTATCCCAGGCTTTATCTCTGCTCATAGCCATTTGTGGCAGAGTGCGTTTCGCGGGCTGGGCTCGGACCAGACGCTGTTGGGATGGATCGACGCGCTCTACAAGCCGGCGGTGAAGTCCAGCCCGGAGGACATGTACTGGTTCACGCTGGATGGGGCACTCGACCACCTGCAGCATGGGATCACAGGGGTTTATAACTTCAATTTTGAGGCGCGAACCCGAGGACAGAATCCGCAGACCGCGGATGAATATGACCAGACAGGCTTTCGCGCGGAGATGGACTCCGGTATCCGCTTTGTGCACAGCATGAGCGTGGGCAAGGCAACCGAGTTGGGAGTAAAGCCCGCGTATGGGGCCGCGCAGGCACGGATTCCTCTGAAAGCTTTTCTGGATTGGACGAGCAAGCAGCCGAAGTCGAGCAACTTTCTCGCGGTGATGATCAGCGGGGGGACGGCGTTCAACAATACCTACCAGCAGACGTTGATGGAGAAGGAACTGGGAGACGAGTTCCACCTGGCCAATGAAACCCACTACCTGGAGCCACCGAACACGCAGTTTGAACAGCAAAGCAAGTTTCGCTGGTTTATGGATAGTGGGTTGCTCTCAAAGCAGCTGATCTTCGGGCATTTTATTCATACCAACCCCTTCATCCTGGCAGAGAGCGGCAAGGCGGGAGTGGCGATGAGTTGGAACCCGCTGTCGAATGGGCGGCTGGCTTCGGGAACAGCGGATATCCCCGCGTGCCTGAAGGCGGGCATCCGAGTAGGCATGGGCGTGGATGGCGAGGCCAGCGCCGACGTGGCGGATCCATTTGAAAACATGCGCACAGGGCTCTATGCGATCCGCGACAAGTATGAGGACGCGACCATTATGAGCCCCTACGATGTGCTGCAGATGCACACCATGGGCAGCGCCGACGTGCTCGGCGTCGCTGACAGATTGGGCAGCCTGGAGCCGGGGAAGTTTGCCGACTTCCTGATGGTAGATCCAACACGTTTCCGGACGGTCTTTGACCCTTATGCTTCGCTGGTGTTTGTTGCCGGGGAGCGCGATTTGGAACGGGTTTATGTGGGGGGAGATTTGCTGGTGCGGAACGGGGCGC
Source organism: Acidobacteriaceae bacterium (assembly GCA_049693715.1). GTDB lineage: Bacteria > Acidobacteriota > Terriglobia > Terriglobales > Acidobacteriaceae > PALSA-350. Next base: position 14,034 of record JBAVQC010000195.1, read on the forward strand.
TGCTGAAACAGGATATGGCAAAGGTGAGAACAGAAGTTACCCGCCGCGTGGGCGCTCTGCGCTGAGAAAAAAGAGCGGCGGATGTCCAAATTACCTCGGCTTGCACGTCGTGGTAGTAGCGCTGGCCCTGGCGGAACTACACGATGCGCATGCGGGACTGGAGGCGATGCCCGATCATAGCGGCGATGGCCGGCTCGGCGAATATCAGCCGTACTGGGCAGCGCGGGCGGAGCTCCTCGCGAAGGCGGGTGCGCACGCGGAGGCTGGGCAGGCGTATGAGGTTGCCATCGGGCTGGAACGTGACCCCGCGGTGCGGCGCTTTCTCGAGCGACGCCGCTGGGGAGTGTTGGCAGGGATGAAATGAAGGCGAGTCCGCTCAGCAGCTGTCGGGGAAAGCCTTCGCGGTTTCATGGGACATGCCAACGACCATTGGGGGATTCGCCATTTTCAATCCCGGGCGAGATATGCGAGAATCGGTCGCCAGCTTAAAATCCTATCGTTACCACAAGGCAACACCTGATGCCAGACAAAGCAGCCACGATTCTTCTTACGCTTGACGTTGTTCGAACCAGCTCCGCAATCGTTGTGAAATGCAATGGCAGGTTGGTCGCGGGCGTGAACGACGTGCTGTACAGCAAGGTCAGCGCGCTCATTCCAGAGACCAAAAGAATCGTCCTGGACTTGACCAACCTCGCCCGGGTCGACAGCATGGGGCTGGGCACACTGGTTCGGCTTTATGTTTCGTGCCGCTCAGCAGGATGCAGTCTGGAATTGATCAATCTAGGGAAACAGGTTCGACAGCTTCTGGGGACGACGCACCTAATATCGGTGTTTGCCATCGTCGGGGAACATGGCATCAAGATGGGCTGAAGGCGCCTGTTCGGTCCAGGCCTTTCGAAACGGATCGTTCCAGTCGTCCCTGCGGGACTCATTTTTTACTCTTGTCTTCGCGCCACCATCTCGAAGGAAAACTTAAGCTCGTCCTTCAATTTGAGCGCTCCCCCGGCAACAGAAACCAGTTTGATGTTGTAGTCGGTCTGGTCCAAGGTGAAATCGCCAGAAGCGCGTAGCATGCTTCCTAACAATGCGACCCGCACCACGATCGTCTGATTGCGGGTGACACCATGCATGGTTAGGTTTCCGTTGAGGGTGGCCGAGCAAAGCATGTCCGCCATCTTCGTAACCGAGACGCTGGTGGCTTCATAGACGATCTCCGGAAACTTTGCGGTCTCCAGAACTTCCTGATTCATCAGGCGTTCTATTTCCCGGAGATCCTTGTCGCTTATATCGTTCTGTACGCTCAGTGAGGCCGACTTGATCACGAGGCGGAAAGAGCCGGCTTCCAGCTTGTCAGGATCGAACTTCGTCTCGCCGCTGAAGTCGCGAATGCCAATGACCGGATTATGTCCCATTCTGGCCAGCAGTCCCGTCGCAGACGCTTCCACCGTGAACCGGCTAGCCCGGCTATCGATTACGTAGCGATCCGCTTGCACAGCGGCAGGGGCAATCTCAACCATGCAGTTATCTCCGCTTCGGCTCCGACATCGCCCGCAGCTTGAAATATCGCTGGATATCGGGCATGGCAGCGCCGGCTAGATCGCCGACTCCGATTTGCGACATGTAGCGGCGGACAAAAGGATTGGAAAGAATCAATCCCGCCCCAAAGACCATGAGCGAAATGCCCCCAAGCATGTACAACGTATCTTTGTCATTTCCATTCGCGGTAGTTTCTAACAGGTCAAGAGCCACGGCACATCTCCTTTTTCGCTTGCGAACTTCAGTTTTGGTTGCCTGCAACCGATCTTTATCCAGAAGACGAGATGGGCCGGTTGAAGAGTAACTCAGGCATCTGCTTCCCATCGACTATGTCTGCCAAAGACTGCAAGTCAGAGAAGAACCGGCCGATCTCCGCCCACACCTCAGAGCCTCCGGAAAGCCCCTTCCAGTTGGCCCGAATCAGACCGACGAGCCTGTAACACTCATCAATGGGAGCAATGTAGTACTCGGCTTGCGACCATTCGCGCGCGTGACCCACCCGGTTGACGAGCAGGGCCTCGATATCGGGTTGCAACTGGCTGAGGATTGGATTCTCCTGCGCGATTTCGTTCCAGGCATCCAGGGAAAGCTGAGAGGCGACGGCTCCGGCCGGGCTGGGGTAGAGTGCAACCACTTTGCCCTCAATGCTCGACAGGAAGAAGAAGGCCATACTGATGGGGATGAACAGGGCTTCCCACTGCGCATCCGTCAACTGGAAGTTGACCAGAAACTGAGCGCGCCGGGCCACGCGCCGGTATTTCCCGTTTGCCATGCCATCGAACAGGGTGGCACAAGCTTCACAGGCACAGACAATCTGTCGCGATGCGATGTCGACGAGGTGCGGATGTTCATGCGCCAAACCGGTGCTGCACAACTCACAACGCTCGGCCGGCGGCCTCGATCGGGCGAACTGTCGAAGCGTCGCAAAGGCCTGATCGAAGGTAGGCGGGGTTCCAGTGTCAGACATCCTCAGCCTCTTTCAGCCAAACCGGACTCAATCGGCACCATCCACGTGCGCACTGTGAACGGTCAACGAGTGCTTGAGCAAGCTCTGCAGGGGAACAAACCCAGAAGAAGACTCCTCTTCCGGCGCGAGAATGGTCAACGACATCAGATCCGGCGCCAGATCATAAATGGCGCCTTCCACGATGGACCGTAGATCCTTAACCGTGGAGCCGCGTGGGCGATCCGAAGCATGGAGACGGAGCTCAACGGCTCCTTCATGAAGGCTGACCAGCTCCAGTCTAGTGTCGAACTTGCGCAGGCGCGCCCTGGCGACGTCGAGCGCCCGCAGAACACGGGTTTCCAAGTCATCGGGATGCAGCGAATAGAGAAGAAGCAGGTTGCGAACGATCGGGTCCTGGCCGAGTCTATCGATGATAGCCCCACCCGACGTTCCCGATTCGCTTCCTGTTTGAAAGACCAGTTCCATGATTCGTTCCAGCCCTGAGCGATGGACTTCCATAAGAAGCTGAACTAACTCCCGGGCCGCTACCTTTGACCCGCCCCCCGGCACCTGATCAATTTCTCCAACCAGTGTGCCGAGCCGCCGCATTTTTTCCTGAAATTCTTTTTCGGTCTCCACGCCTCTCCCTCAATGCAAACTTAAGGAAATCCGCAGCCGTTAAGGCTGTTGCTGCCCAAAGATAGGAGAGTGATGGGTCTCAAGCACCTTGCCGTTCCCCAGATACATGTGCACACCGCAGGGCAAACATGGATCGAAGCTTCTGACGGCTCGCATGATATCGATGCCTTTGAAGTTCTCCGGGCCGTTTTCCTCGAAGATCGGCGTGTTCTGCACTGCGTCTTCGTACGGGCCTGGCGTGCCAAAGCTGTCGCGCGGATTTGCGTTCCATGGAGTTGGCGGATACGGGTGATAGTTGGCGATCTTTTTATTGCGAATCACCACGTGATGGGATAAGACCCCGCGAACCGCCTCGTGGAAACCACAACCCAGTCCCTCTTCCGGAACCTTGAAATCGTTCCATGTCTTGGTTCTGCCGGCATGCAACTCAGCCAGCGCCTGTTCGGCGAAGTACAGAGCGGCCGCAGCAGCATAGGCCTGGAAGTAAGTGCGGGCGCGATCCCGTTCGATGGCATTGCTCCATTTGGGAATCTTCCACTCGAACTCGACTTCAGGCTTCGACATCGTCTTGGGAAGGTAAATCTTTACGCTGTGACCGGTGGCCTTGATGTAGCCAATGTCCACGACTCCGGCCAAGGCGGTGGCCCAGAAACGCGCGATTGGGCCGCCGCCAGTGTCCAGCGCCAGGTAGTCTCCCGTGCGCTTGTCGTACCAACGGGGGGACATCACCCAGGTGTACTTTCCGCCAAACTCTCGTTTTTGCGGCCTGGGGAAAGTACTCTGATTCCAAGGGTGACGTTGGTCCACGGGATTGCCCAGAGGGTCTTTTTTCACAAATGTTTCGGAGTTTTGCCAATCGTCATAGTACGAGCTGCCGAGCAGAATGCGGATGTTCAGATTGATGTCCACCAGGTCTGTCGTCACCAACTGGCCGTCGACCACGACGCCCGGCGTCACGTACATGCCGCGGCCCCAATCGGTCATTTTTGCGTAGGTATAGTCGCAGACATCGGGGTTATTGAAGGAGCCCCAGCAACCAAGAAGGACGCGGCGGCGCCCGACTTCTTCGTAACCGGGGAGGGCTTCATAAAAGAAATCGAAAAGGTCGTCATGGAACGGCACGACCTTCTTCATGAATTCCACGTATTTCATCAACCGGACAATGTAGTCGGTAAAGAGTTGAACCGTGGGTACGGTACCCACCCCGCCTGGATACAGGGTAGAAGGATGCACGTGGCGTCCTTCCATCAGGCAGAACATCTCGCGGGTCATGCGGCTCATCTGCAGAGCTTCGAGATAGAACGCTCCCGTGAACGGATTGAGCGCCGTCATGATGTCGGCGATGGTGCGGTAACCGTGCAGCTCGGCGTGCGGGGCAGCAGTCTTGGTTGCCTTTTCCCAAACACCTGGATTGGTCTCTTTCACCATCTTTTCGCAAAAGTCCACGCCGACCAGATTGTCCTGGAAGATGTTGTGGTCGAACATGTACTCGGCCGCTTCACCGAGGTTGACGATCCACTCAGCAATCGGCGGCGGCTTCACGCCGAACGCCATGTTCTGGGCATAGGTGGCGCAGGTCGCGTGGTTGTCGCCGCAAATGCCGCAGATGCGGCTGGTAATGAAGTGAGCGTCGCGCGGATCCTTCCCCTTCATGAAGATGCTGTAGCCGCGAAAGATCGAGGAGGTGCTGTGACATTCGGCAACCTTCCGTTTGCCGAAGTCGATCTTGGTGAAGATGCCGAGGCTGCCGACGATCCGTGTGATCGGATCCCAATTCATCTCTACCAACTGGCCTTTTTTAACGGCTTCTTGCTGCTGCTCAGCGGTAATCGTGCCCATCTTTTGGCTCCTTTTTTCGGTCGACGGTTAGTAGGAACTTGGGTGATAGCCGGTTGTTAGTTCAGCACGCGGGTGCCGCCACTTAGGCTCTTGATTCACGGTTTCGTTGGTCATTGCTCTGAGCGCACGAATGGCCTGGCCGTAAATGCCGATGGCCATGCTCGAGACCTTCGCGCCGGGGGGCTCGTCCATGAAGGGCATGAATTTATCCGGGAAGCCGGGCATGGTGCAACCGATGCAGATGCCACCCACATTGGGGCAACCACCAATGCCGGCCATCCAGCCCCGCTTGGGCACGTTGCAGTTCACCACCGGTCCCCAGCAACCAAGCTTCACGATGCACTTGGGAGAGCCGTAGGAAGTGGCGAAATCGCCCTGTTCGTAGTAGCCGGCGCGATCGCATCCGTCGTGCACGGTCCGCTCGAACAACCATTTGGGTCGGAGCTGATCATCGAGCGGGATCATCGGAGCGAGGCCGGCGACTTGATACAAGAGGTAGAGGACCGTTTCCATGAAGTTGTCGGGTTGCACCGGGCAACCGGGGACGTTCACGATGGGGAGTCCCGCTTTGGATTTCCAGTCCCAGCCCAGATAGTCGGCCAGGCCCATGCATCCTGTGGGGTTGCCCTCCATAGCGTGGATGCCGCCATAGGTAGCACACGTGCCGCAGGCGACGACCGCGAGCGCCTTGGGAGTCAGACGATCAATCCATTCGTTGGTGGTAATGGGTTGACCGGTGTTGGGATTGGTTCCCAGGCCGGCCCAGTAGCCCTCTTTCTTGATCTTTTCGTTGGGAATGGAGCCCTCTACGACAAGGACGAACGGATCAAGTTTCCCTTGTTCCGCCATGTACCAGTACTTGAGAAAATCGTCGCCATTCTCATAAGCGAGTACGGGATTGTGCAGATGCACTGTCGGTAAGCCGGGGATTGCGCCTAGCAGAACGTCCTCTACGCTGGGCTGCGTGGCTGCGGTGATCGATACTGAATCGCCGTCACACCCTAGACCAGCTGTGATCCAGAGTATGTGTATTTCCGCCACCGGGGATTTTTTCTGGGTGACTCGACCGTAAGGCGCTGCTTCCTTTGCCATGAGGTGGACGCTCCTCTCGAATGTGTCTGTGCGGACGAACCATGGAAACAGAAGCCGGCTTGGAGTCACAAGAGGGACTGGCCCGATTCTTTTCTCGTGCCAAATACTTGAGCTCGTATCGGGGATTGCCTGATGAGTTCTACGGCTGTGCTTCGATTAGCTCAAGGAATGAAGAGCGCGGTTTCAGGATGTGGTCACTGATAGCTTGATTGGATGGCGTGTTGAACGAGCTCGCGGCCGCTGTGAAGAGATAGCTTGTCTTTGATGTGGGCCTGGTAGGTTTCGACGGTTTTTATGCTGAGGTGCAGTTTCTCGGCAATCTGGCGGGTGCTGCGGCCTTCGCCGATCAGACGGAACACCTCAAGCTCGCGATCCGAAAGGGCGGAGAGGCGGGAATGCATATCTGCAGCAGCACCGCTGATGTATTGATGAAGCAGCTTGTTCGCCATTCGATCGCTTAAATAGATGTCTCCGCTCAGAATGCGCCGCACGGCGACCAGGACCTTCTCCGTGGCCTCCTGCTTCATGATGTAGCCGTTGGCACGGGCTCGCAAGGCGCGCTCGGCATAGATCGACTCGTCATGCATGGAGAGGACTAAGACGGGAAGGTTCGGATAGAGCATGCGGAGGTTCTTCAACAGATCCAGTCCGTCCGGACCATTCAAGGAGATGTCAGCAATCAGGATGTCCGGCTTCTTCAGCGTGATTTCCCGCATGGCGGTCTGCGCCTCTTCCGCTTCACCGCAAACGGCAAGATCCCGTTCCCGGTTAATCAAGAGCGCCAGCCCCTGGCGCAGCAGCGGATGATCATCGACGATGAAGACGGTTTTCTTCTTCGTACGCGTGACACTTTGCGATTTGGTGGTGTCAGCCATGCGCATGCTCCCCACTGTCTCTCACCGGAAACGTGCAGGTAACGACCGTTCCACGCGTTGTGTCTCGTCGCGCTTCAAGGGTCCCACCGATCACTCCAGCCCGGTAGTTCATGATGTGCAAGCCCATACCATGAGTATTCACGGGATTTTCCGCGATTCCCTTCCCGTCATCCTTAATCAGCAAGGTGCCCCGGCCTTGCTCGGCCGACAGCTGAATCAAGACCTTGCGCGGACCGCCATGCTTGATCGCATTGTTCACTGCTTCCTGAGCGATGTGATAAAGATGTGTGGCCATGGTGTCATCGTGAATCAAAACAGGAGTTTCGCACTGAAAGCGACATGATACTCCAAAGAGGTCTTCGACTTCAGCCGCCCATAGCTGCAAGGCGGACATCAGGCCCTGGGAGTCAGAAACTACGGGAAGAAGACCCCTGGCCAGTTCACGAGTCTTATGAATCGCTTCATTTACCAGCTTCACAATCTTGGCGGCATCTTGAGTTTCCGACCTCTTTTGCTCGGCTAATTTCGCTTCATGCACCTTGGCCATGAAGGCGATCCCGGTCAGATGTTGACCGAGACCATCATGCAGGTCCTGCCCAATGCGCCGCTGTTCTCTGGCACTTATATCGAGGATTGCCTTTTCCAGGTTCTTTCTTTCCGTGATGTCGATACCGGTGGCGATGATGTAGCGGGCCGTCTCTCCATTGCCGGGAAGCAAAGTACTCGACCACGCAATCAGCCGCTGATGCCCATGCCGCGTCACCCAACAGGTCTGATAGTCCTGAGGAAGAAGATCCGTACGCAGCAGCTCAAAATTGACCTTAAAGCGGTCTATCTCCTCGGGAAGAAGAAACAGGTCCCAAATGCATTTGCCCTGAACCTCCTCCTTTGCATATCCCGTTGTCAGCTCACAAGCCGGGTTGAAGCGTAAGATACGTCCCTCGTCGTCGAGGACCACGACCAGAGCCCCGACAGTATCCAGGATTGCGGAGACAAAGTTGCGTTCCTCCTGGAGCTCCTCTTCGATGCGCTTGATATCGGAGATGTCGAAGGCGACGCCATGAATACACCAGGGGTGCCCGTCACGGCGACGCAGCATTCTGGCGTCGCAATGAAACCAGATCACGCGCCCATCTCGCGCAATGACCCGATATGAGGAGCGCAGCGGCTTGCCGGAGAGGAACATCTCTGCGGCTTCCAGGCTCCAGCGCTGCTTGTCATCGGGGTGAATGTGTTGGTACCAGCGGACTGGATCCTCCAGCCACTCTTCGCGCGAATATCCGAGAGCCGCTTCAATCTGGGGACTCAAATAAGCCTCGCTGATACCCCGGTCGAGATGAGCCATGAAGACAACCGCCGGAATCTGCTCCAACAAAGCACGGTATTTGTCCTCAAGGTTCGGCACGGGCGCATCCGCGGCCGGTTCGTGGCCATTTCCATGGGAATGATCAGCGACCTGATCGAGGACTGGGTTCAAGGCTGAGTCGGCAAAGACTCTGGCGAGATCGAGAAGGACGGCTTCGGCCTCGGCAATATCCGGCAGGTTCGCAGGGCCGTAGGTGAACTGACTTTTGCCCACCTGTTTTTGAGCAGTTCGCGGAGACGAAGGCATTTTCACTCCTGCCCTTAGCGATGGGCCGCAGAATGATTCTGGTTGCCCGGCCCGCGGGGCCTTTGCCGCCAGACTGGTTCCTTATTGAGCGAGGCCTGAGTAAAACGGCGCAGGGCATGGATGGCCCGCCCGTAGGTTTGAACGGCAGCGGAAGATAACAAGGAGCCTGGGGGCTGATTCATGAACGGCATAAATTTGTCGGGAAACCCCGGCATGGTGCAACCGATGCATATACCTCCAACATTGGGGCATCCGCCCAGGCCCGCCATCCAACCGCGCTTACCCACATTGCACTGCACCACGGGTCCCCAGCATCCGAGCTTGACGATGCAGAGCGGCGACCCATACTCTTCTGCAAATTGGGCCTGCTCATAGTAGCCGCCGCGATCGCAGCCTTCGTGGACAGTACTGCCGAAGAGCCAGGTGGGCCGCAGGGCGTCATCCAAGGGGATCATGGGGGCGCGCTGGGCGGCCATGTGGAGCAGATAGAGCAGTGTTTCCATGAAATTGTCCGGCTGAACGGGGCATCCGGGAACGCAAACGATGGGGATATCCCCTTTCGATCGCCACTGCCAACCCAGATAATCGGGCAGCCCCATACAGCCGGTAGGATTGCCTTCCATGGCATGAATTCCGCCATAGGTCGCGCAGGTTCCCGCCGCAATGACTGCCCATGCTTTCGGCGCCAGCCGGTCGATCCATTCACAGGTAGTGATGGGTTGGCCAGTTACCTGGTCAGTACCGAAAGACGCCCAATAGCCCTCTTGCTTGTTGGTTTCATCCGGAATCGAACCCTCCACCACGAGAATGAAAGGGTTCGACTTCCCTTCCGCCGCGCGATGAAAATGTTCCATAAAGTCTTCCCCGACATCGAAGGAAAGAAAGGGATTATGGAAATTCACCTTGGGAATCCACGGAAGGGCACCCATGACGATGTCTTCGATACTGGGTTGGGTGGCAGCCGTCATGGCAATCGTGTCCCCGTCGCAACCCAGGCCTGCGGTTATCCATAGGACGTCTATTTCCGCAATGGCCGACGAGTCTCGGTCTGAGCGACGAGTCGTTCCCATGACGAGAATGGCTTCCCTTCCGTGCGGAACACAGAGCCGGTTAGAAGATTGACGCGATCATTTTCGGCCCCAAACTCGAATTAGGCAAGGCGGCCCGGGTGGATTGCTCCGTCTGTCGCGCCTCGACCCAGGTACGAAAGGGCGCCGCGGCAGCCGGGAGCTGAATGCCCAGGTACCGCAACCGCGGATCTGCACTTCCCGGCGGCAAACCCTCAGCGCTTACCATCGGCCCGCGTGCGCACCGCCGTCCACGTACAACACCTCGCCGGTGACGGTTCGAGCTTCGGTCAGGTAAACAACCGCATCAGCGATCTCCTTCGCGTCAGAGACCGTGCCCATGGGTGAAAGGGTCTTCATGAAGTCCTTCGGGGTGTTCTCGTGGAGTGGGGTGTCGACTACGCCGGGCGCGACCGCGTTGAAACGGATATTGTTCTTCGCGTATTCGCTCGCGAGGCTCAAGGTGATCGCGTCAAGTCCCCCCTTGGTCATCATCGGAATCGAAGCCGGAATGCCCGCGATGGGGTTCTTGAGCAGCGCCGCCGTGATGGTTGTCACGCTGCCGCCGGTACCCTGCAACAGTATCTGCTTGACTGCAAGCTGGGTGATGAAGATGAACCCTTCCAGATTCGTGGAGACGAGACGGTGAAAGTCGTCAGCGGTGTACTCCGTGAAAGGTTTGACTAAGAAGATGCCCGCATTGTTGACGACATGATCGATCGAGCCAAACTTGCCGATGGCGGTCTGTGCGACCTTCTCAGCCGTCACGGCCTGACCGATGTCTCCGTCCACCAGCGCGAGGTTCGGAGACGGCGAGAAGCCGGCCTTGGAAACGGTGCGCGAAGTTGCAACGACGCTATAGCCGCGATCCAAAAAGGCCTGGACAACAGCTGCTCCGATGCCTTGCGAAGCACCGGTTACAATGACTGTCTTTTTGCTTGCCATACTTCGCTCCTGGTGGTTTTTCTCGCAGAGCCCCAATGGAATTCTGCTCGCTGAGCTTTATCCGGATTCCCTGCCTAGTTCCTTTTGACCTGCGCCAAGTTTCGCCCCCTTTAGCGTATACGCGAGAACAGGAAAAAATCACTTTCAGGATCTCTTCTCGCTTAAGCAGCCCTCAGCGGCTGAAGCCGATTCATCTTGACTGTTATACGTACGGCCTACAGGGGGTACCCCTCAAAAAAGTGGGTTCTCACACAACCATTAAAAAATCCCGCCGCGGCGGGATGCTGTGATTGCATGATTTGTGACAGGGATCGGGCGTGACACCGGACAGTGGTCACACTGTCCTTCGCTCCAGATATAAGTGCCGGAAGAGACTGGCCGTCAGGTTATCTGACGGCCAGTCGGCAAGAGTTATCGCTGGACTTGATGCGCAATTGCCTCAAGTGCGGCGACCACCGCCTCAGGTTCCGCGCGGCCCGTCATGTAGTCCACATCAACATGAGCGAAACGGACAATACCCGTCGTATCGATGACAAACGTTGCCGGAACAGGAAGCTGGTAAGAATCTTCACCATTACGAAGCGCGAGGTCGTTCTTGAACACGTTCTTTGAGAACTCCTTCAACTCCTCACCGACCTGGAAGACGATCCCGAACTGCTGGGCCACCTTGTTTCCGAAATCGCTCAGCACCGGGAATGTCAGATTGTTCTTTTCGGCAGCAACAATTCCATGGTCCGGCTTCTCGGGAGAGATCGCGATCAGGGTAGCTCCCAGGTCCTCTATCTTCGGCAACTCCCGCTGGAAGCTTCGCAGTTCGATGTTGCAGAACGGGCACCATTCGCCGCGATAGAAGCTGATTATGACGGGCCCCTTGGCCAGCAGCGTTTTCAGCGCGACCTCATTGCCAAACGCGTCCGGCAGCGCAAACGCCGGCGCGCGCTGGCCTACCTTGAGCGCTTGATCGAGCACGCCGGATGTGCGAACCCGGTCCATATCGTCCGTAAGGACACGAAAGTTATCCCCGAGCGCGCCCTGAACATTTGCCTTGAACTCCTCGGCCTGCTTGTTATACATATTTTCTCCTGGTACAAGATTTTGCGTTTAGTTTGTCTTCAGTTGGCCAAGAACATCCTCTGCCGAAGTACGGTCACCGTGGCTGTGGCTGACCTTTTCAAACAGGATCTTGCCGCCCTGGTTGAGAATGAAGGTGGAGGCATAGGAGGTTTCCTGCGGTGCGTCCCAGCGCAGTCCGTACAGGTTCGTCATTTTGTAATCAGGATCGATTACCAGATTGATGTTTGACGGAAGATTGGCTTGCTTGGTAAGAAATTCCTTGGCGTGCTCATCCAGGGCTGCGGGAGGTCCAGGATAAACGAAGAGGACGTTGGCTTTTTTACCGGCAAAATCCGCGCCGTGTTCCACAAAGTCATGCACTTGCTTCGTACAGTATGGACACTGATATCCGGGGTAACCTCTGAGCAACACCAGCACGACCGTGCCCTTGGCACGCATCTCGGCCAGGCTTATGGAGTGGCCCGTCGGTGTTTCGAGGGTGAAGTCCGGTGCTTTGGACCCGACTGCAGGGGGTGTTTGCGCAGAGGCTGAACTCACCACCAGGACGACACAGGCAAACGCGACCAGAGTTGCTAGGGTGTGTAACACTCCGAAGCCTTTGGCGCTCGCGTTATGCTTCCACTCACTTTTCATAATTTCCATTAAGGTCTTACCTTTCAAATGTAGAGCCAGCACATGGGACGCATGAGCGCGCGAAAAGTTACAAGAAAACTCACGGCAAAGGCACCGCGAGATGAACGACCTGGAACTGCAGCCTAATGGGAATGAGAATGAGCATGACTGTGGCTTCCATGCGCCAAGTCGCCTGGCTCGGACGTTGTGCCGAGTCTGCGCCGATCGGCCACCTCTATCCGTGTGATTAACCATGCGAGTACCTTATCAAGCCCTACATTGTGTCTCAGGTCGGTGAAGAGGAAAGGCTGCTGACCCCGCATCTTCCTGGAGTCGCGATCCATTATCTCGAGAGAGGATCCCACCTGCTCCGCGAGGTCGATTTTGTTGATCACCAGCAGTGAAGATCGCGTAACACCAGGGCCGCCCTTTCTGGGGATTTTGTCGCCACCGGCCACGTCAATGACGTAAATCCAATCGTCCACGAGCTCAGGACTGAAGGCGGCGGAAAGATTGTCGCCGCCGCTCTCGACAAGAATCAGCTCCAACCCGGGATGGGCTTTCTCCAGGTCGTCAATCGCCTCCAGATTCATGGAAGCATCTTCGCGAATCGCCGCATGCGGACATCCCCCCGTTTCGACACCGCGAATGCGTGTGGCCTCGAGCGAGCCCTGGCGAACGAGAAAATCGGCATCTTCTGTGGTGTAGATATCGTTGGTGACGACGGCAAGGCTCATCTTGGGGGAGAGTGCCCGGCACAAACAGTCCACCAAGGCTGTTTTGCCGGAACCCACCGGCCCTGCGATGCCAACGCGAAATGGGCGCGTATACTCTGTCGACAAGTCTATCCTCCAGTTAGAACAGGAAATATCGCTGGGCCAGCGGCAGGGTAGCCGCAGGCTCGCAGGTAAGTAACTCACCGTCGGCCCGTACCTCATAGGTTTCAGGATCCACGGCAATTTGCGGCGTGGCGCTGTTGTGGATCATGCTGCTCTTGGAGATCAAACGACAGTCCTTGACGGCAACGGCCGGCGTGCGCAGATGGAGCCCGTTGAGGCTTTCGCTTTCGAGGGCAGCTTGCGAAGTGAAGAGAAGACTGGTTGCAGAAGGAGCGCTGCCGAAGCTACCGAACATGCCACGGTACAAGACGGGTTGCGGCGTTGGGATGGAAGCGTTGGCATCGCCCATCACGCTCCAGGCGATAAAGCCGCCTTTAACGATCATCTCCGGCTTGGCGCCGAAAAAGGCAGGCTTCCATAAAACCAGGTCGGCGAGCTTGCCCGGTTCAATGGAACCCACATAGGCGCTGACGCCGTGGGTGATGGCGGGATTGATGGTGTATTTGGCAACGTATCGTTTGATGCGTAGATTGTCGTTGCGGCTGGAGTCTTCGGGCAATGGGCCTCGTTGTACCTTCATCTTATGAGCGGTCTGCCAGGTGCGAATGACCACTTCTCCCACACGGCCCATAGCCTGGCTATCGCTCGAGATCATGCTGAAGACACCCAGGTCATGCAGGATATCTTCGGCGGCGATGGTTTCGGGCCGGATGCGGCTCTCTGCAAAAGCCACGTCTTCCGGTACGAGGGGATTGAGATGATGGCAGACCATCAACATGTCGAGATGTTCGGCAATGGTATTTCGGGTGTATGGCCGGGTGGGATTGGTGGAGGAGGGTAAGACATTAGGCAACGAAGCGATGCGAATGATGTCAGGCGCGTGGCCTCCGCCGGCGCCCTCGGTGTGATAAGCGTGAATGGTGCGGCCGCGGATGGCGCTGACCGTATCTTCCACGAAGCCGGATTCATTCAAGGTGTCAGTATGAATCGCAACCTGCACGTCGAAGGCGTCGGCAACGCGCAGACAGCAGTCGATCGCCGCGGGGGTGGTTCCCCAGTCCTCATGCAGCTTCAACCCGCAGGCGCCGGCGCGCACCTGCTCTTCCAGCGGACCAGGTGTTGCTGCATTGCCCTTCCCTAGAAATCCAAAGTTGATCGGCCAGGCTTCCGCTGCCTGAAACATGCGTGCCAGGTTCCAGGCACCGGGAGTGCAGGTGGTTGCGCAGGTCCCAGTGGCCGGCCCCGTACCACCACCGATCATGGTGGTGGTGCCCCCGCACATGGCCTCGTAAATCTGCTGTGGAGCAATAAAGTGGATATGGCTATCGATGGCTCCAGCAGTAACGATGAGATTCTCGCCCGCGATAACCTCAGTCGATGCGCCCACCGCCAGCTCAGGGTCCACACCTTCCATGGTGTCCGGATTACCGGCTTTTCCTACCTTGACGATGCGGCCGTTGCGGACGCCGATGTCTCCTTTGACGATGCCCCAGTGGTCCACGATGAGTGCGTTGGTAATCACCAGATCGAGAGCACCGGGCACGGATTCGCGGAGGGCGCGGGCGCTTTGCCCCATTCCATCGCGGATGGTTTTGCCGCCGCCGAAAGTGATTTCGTCGCCATAGACGGTAAAGTCACGCTCGACCTCCAGCACCAGTTCTGTATCCGCCAGACGAACCCTGTCCCCGGTGGTGGGTCCATACAGATCCGCGTAAACCTTGCGCGAGATGTTGTGGCTCATGGTTTCTCCTGCAGCACTCCATTGATGGCGCCGCGGTGGCCCCACATATTCCGGGAACCATGGAAAGCGACCAGCGAGACTGCCTTTTCGTCACCAGGTTCGAAGCGGGCCGCGGTTCCAGACGGAATATCGAGATGCATTCCGTAAGCTGCCGTTCGATCGAACTCGAGCGCAGGATTCACTTCGTAGAAATGATAGTGGCTGCCGATTTGTACGGGGCGATCGCCAGTGTGGCGCACGACCAGTCGCACAACGGCGCGCCCGGTGTTGAGGACAATGTCGTCTTGCGCGAGCAGATACTCTCCCGGTTGCATGCTGCTTCTCTCTTTCATTGAATCGGGTCGTGTACGGTGACGAGTTTCGTGCCATCCGGGAAGGTGGCCTCGGCCTGCACTTCATGAATCATGCCGGCAACGCCCTCCATCACTTCACTCTGGCTCAGGATTCTGCCCCCTAACGCCATAATCTCGGCTACTGACTTACCATCGCGCGCCCACTCAAGGATCTCGGCCGTAATTAAGGCGACGGCTTCGGGATAATTTAACTTGAGGCCTCGCTGCTTACGCCTGCGGGCTACGTCGGCGGCCACATGGATCAGCAACCGTTCCTGCTCTCGCGGAGTCAAATGCACAACGGTTCTCCCTTAATAAGTTCTGCGGGGTGGTGAAGCGGCACGGCCGCAGAGGCAGTCTTTCGCTGACGTCCAGAAACAGAAGAGATCTTCCATGATGGAGAGGGCCGAAGCAGAAAGGCCGCGTACCAGTAGGCCATCTGCCGTAAGTGCCGAAGCACCCCAATAAGTATTCCCATGACTCCGGTGTTGCGAGATCTCCCTCAGCGTTTTCTCCAGGGCGATCCAGGTGTTCGCGTCCTCACTGCTACGACAGATCATAAACGACGTGAGATATCTATACTTACCAAAACGCGCGAGGGACGACAGCTTTGTCTGCTGCGGGCTGAGACGCATGCGATCGACGTAAATGGGGCGCCCCTGGCTCCATATGCTGGTGCTCACGCGCAGCGATTGATAGGCAAACAATTCACCGCTTGCCATTCTGCCGGGGGCGATAATTTCCCACCAGAACAAGGTGGCGCCTGGTTCAAGGTGGACGTCGGTGCGCTGTTCGAACCGGGCGTCACGGAAAGGGATAACGGAATCGGGCAGGTACTCGAGCAATGCATCTTTGCCGAGATGGATTTCGGTTGCCAGCAACGCATCGGGTGCCTGGTCACGCGGGCGGTAGACCCGTGTGGAACCAGTGCTGGTGATTTGGGCCTGGGTATTGGCAGCCAAATCTATGTGCAAACTCAAATGGTCGCCGCCGAAGACACCGCCGGAGACATTATTCAGATGTACGAGGCTTTCGCCGGATGGATTGGGAAAAGCGCGTACAACCTTCCAGGGGGGATCCTGTTGCAGACAATGGAGGCGGGTTCCGCCGGTTACGGCGGAGAACGCAAGATGCAGCCGCGCATGCATCATCAGCTGATGAATAACCTGGTATGTAAGTCAGGGTGGCGGCTCGAAGCGAGGTCGAGCAAGGGCTGGGACAGACAAACATCCTCCACGGCGATTTGCTGTGCGGCTGCCAACGTCTCAACCATCATAGGTTTCAGCCGCCACAGAAGCGAGGCTGCGTCCGATTGGCCGAGCGGCAGCAGCCTCTGGCATGCTGAGACAAGCCCTGACAAAGATTGGTGGAGGAAGGCGGCTACGACCTCGTCGCGAGCGGAGCCGAGGCAAGAGCCAACGTGACCAAAAAGGAGCGGCAAATGGGCGGGACTGCCCGGGTACCGGCAGGAGACCGCCCATGCACGAACGGCGAGCGCGCCAAGCCGTTTCCCCAGGCGAAGGCTTGCTTCGCGCGTTTCGCGCGCCGGCTTCATGGCGCTCAGTTGTTCATTGAGGCGTTGCCACTGTTCGGCAGATGCCGCATCGTACCCGGCGTAGACAAATACCGCTTCCAGCCTCCCCGCTTCTTCGAGGTAACTCTGAAAGAAGGAAAATAAGCCGGCTACCTCCAAACCATTCTCAACTACTAACCCTTCCAGGCCGAAACTATGCGCGGCCGCGCCGACGGGCAGGGCACTATCGGCAAGATGGAGCAGTTGTAGAAACCCCAGTGCGCTCATGGATCGATCATCCTCGAAAACATCCCTCTAAGTACTGGCGGCAAAAGCGATCTGGCAAACTCGAAATGCATGCTAGCCGGGGCGTTGTCGCGGCCTGGTCAATCTGGGGGGAAGAAACCTTTAGTACGCGCCTCGCTGAGCCGCTCGGCAAGATAAGCCCATAGCTCCGGACACCCTGCGTTTATCTGTGGTTCGATTCGCTTGACTACGCGGTCGTAGGTGATTCCATGTTCGAGCCAGCTTCCGCCGCCATTCTGCAGATTCAGCAGCACCGGGATCGCGCGGTCGACGGCCTGCGCAAAGCGCGCTTCGGCGGTGGCGCCGAGCTCAAACTCCTGCCACAACGAAACCAATTCGTTGCCACATCCCTCCGGCAGTATGGCGAAAACGCGCTTTACCGCCTGCAGCTCGTCCACCCTGCGCTGCTCCCAGCCGCCTTCTACAAAGACCATGGTGTCGCCAATGTCGATTTCGCCCACGTCGTGCACCAGCAACATTCGGACTACGCGGTTCACATCGATAGCCGGCGCGGTGCAGGACGCCAGGCTAAACGCAAACAGCGCGAGCTGCCAACTATGCTCGGCGGAGTTTTCGTAGCGCGCCAGGCTCGTAGGCCGCACCTTACGCTCAACGGCTTTCAACTTATCCAGCTCCAGAACGAAGTCGATCAATTGCTGCATCATTGCTTTTCGCTTCGACTCATTTTGCATCGCCGCCGCTCACATTTTAGATTTCTGCCAGCGGCAGTGGCGGTAGCCGGGTAAAGACGGGATGCGATTGCACAAAGTGCGACAGCTCCCGATCCCGTCCGTGAGCGGCGGCAAGCTGTAGACCGATGCCTCCCCCATCCGAGGTCAGCTTCAAAGGCACGGTGACAGCGGGAACACCGGCAACGTTCATCCACGCCGTAAACACCGCATGACCGCGCGGTCCCACCGGCTTACCATCGATCTGAGCCGGAAACACCTCGGCCGCGGGCCACGCAAGCGCCGCAGCGGCGGGAGACAGCAGCAGCTCGTAGCGCCCGAAAAACTCAGCCGCGGCCACTCGTACCTGGGCAACCTTCGACAGCGCATCCAGCAATTGCTGCGTGCTCTTCTGCGCGCCCTCTACCGCCGCAGCCTGCGCGGCCGGGTTCACTTTCTCCCGCCACTCGGGAAATCTGCTTAGGTACCACGCGAGCCCGCAGGTCATCACGGTGCCCCAAGCCGCGGTTACTTGTTCGTAGTCGAACGGCGCCGCAATGGTCTCAACCTCGGCGCCAGAGTCACTCAGCGCGTCCGCTACCTTTCTCACCTCGACCGCGATGCTGGGGTCCACAGGATGGTCGGCAATGGCGGGCATATAGGCCACGCGCGGCTGCGCCGGAATTGCCGGCATCGTCGCGGACCCGGCCAGTGTTCGCGGGTCCCGCGGGTCGGGGGCCGCGAGCAGGCAACGCAACGCCTCCAGATCTGCCGCGGTCCGAGCTATCAGCCCGATCACCTCGAAGTCACTCAGTATTTGTGGAAACCCGCCATAGCGGGCGATGTGTCCTATCGTCGGTTTCAATGCAAACAGTCCGCAGTGCGCGGCCGGCCGGCGTATCGATCCACCGCCATCAGTCCCCAGCGCAAGCGGCCCGATCCCCGCGGCCACCGCCGCTGCCCCGCCTCCAGTCGAACCACCTGGAGTCTTGCCGAGTGCATGAGGGTTGAAGGTAGTGCCGAAGATGGCGTTACTGGTATAGCCCTGGATGGTGAACTCGGGCACGTTCGTTTTACCCAGCAACACCAAGCCTGCATCTCGCAGACGGGCTACCGCGGGCTCATCCTCATCGGGGGCAAAGTCAGCGAGCAGCTTGCTGCCCCATGTTGCCCGGAGCCCTCTCATGTACAGATTGTCTTTGACGGTGATGGGAACACCATCGAGAGCCGAGCGCGGAATTTTCTGCTTCCATCGTTCGGCCGACTCCGCTGCGCTGCGCAGAACCGCATCCGCATCCCACGCGATCACGGCATTGATCTTTCCGTTCACTGCGTGCAGACGGTCGAGCACCGCGTGGCTTGCGTCGAGAGGAGTGACGGTCCCGCGGTGGTATCCCTCTGCGAGCTCGAGCGCGGTCAAAGACCAAAGTAACTTCGGCATCCTACATCTCTCCACAAGAATCCGCGACCACAGGGACGCCGCGATACAGTCTCAATGAATTTTCGAGTAACGGCGCTGCACTGTGCCGGCAGCATCGCGAGAAAAATTAAATGACGGACTTATTCGATTGCAGCCTGCGCCCGCGAGCCTTGTATCGTGTATATCATAAGCACAGCGAGCATTCATGCTTCGCGTTCGCCATTCCTCTGTGTCACCGGAACTTACACACTGCAACAGCATTCCCTCTTCAGGAGAGCACAATTGAGCAAACAGTTTGAGAACAAGGTCGCTATCGTTACCGGCGCCGGCAGCGGCATAGGCCGTGCCACCGCGGAGCAGTTGGCTGCCGGTGGCGCTACTGTTTTCTGTCTCGACGTAACCGGCGCCGACGCGGCGGCCGCAACTATATGCAGTGCGGGGCATCAGGCTTTCCCGCTAACGCACGACGTCCGCCACCTCGCCGGCTGGACAGCACTGGTTGCGGATATCGTGCAGCGTTTTGGCAGGATCGATATCCTGGTCAACAACGCAGGGATTGCCGTCGCCGGAGATACAGCGGCGGAGATAGGTGAAGAGGTTTGGGACCGCATCATGGACATCAATGCCAAGGGAGTGTGGCTAGGGATGCGCGCCGTGCTGCCGGTGATGATCGCGCAAAAGGGCGGTAAGATCTGCAACGTCGCCTCCACCGCGGCGCACATCGGTCTGCGCGACGCTGCGGCATATTGTGCCTCGAAGGGCGCCGTGCTTTCGCTCACACGGCAGGCCGGGGTACAGTATGCACCGCTCAACATCCAGATCAACTCCGTCTCCCCCGGTACAACCATGACCGGCATCCAGCGCGACGTCACCGATGCGCAGCGCGCCGCCTTCCTACCCCTGACCCCGATCGGCCGGTTCGCCGAATCGCATGAAATCGCCGCGGTCATCGTCTTCCTCTGTTCGGAGGGTTCATCTTTCGTAACAGCCGCCGACGTCAGCATCGACGGAGGCATGATCGCGCTGTAAGCTTTGCTTGATGCGCCAAAAATCAAAGACCGCGCGATAAAGCGTACCTCAGGGGCTGACTAAAGAGCGTGTGTGAGAACGCGAAGACAAATCGCACAACTGAAACAGGCCCGTAGGGCCGAGGCCAAACGCCAGCCCAGCCCGGAAGGGCTGGGACATCGATTTTCCCAAAGTCTTCCGAGCGCCGGAGGCGCGGCACTTGCG
>JBAVQC010000196.1:0-3872 GCA_049693715.1 Acidobacteriaceae bacterium
CCTCGTCCCTGGCTGCTCCGGCCGCAGACCCGCCTCCGAATCCGGCCGCCCCGGCTGCGGCACCGGGAAGCGGCGAAGGACCCGGCTACACCACCGTGGGGCCGCTGATCGTCGAAAGACAGGCAGACGTGGCGGCGGAACGCGACGGCCGCATCACCGCGGTGAACGTCGAAATTGGGGATCATGTAAAGCGGGGAGAGGTGTTGGCCTTGCTGGACGATCGCGCGCTGCAGGCGACGCGCGCAGAAAAAGCCGCCAAACTCGATTCCCTGCGGGCACAGATACAGACCTGGCAATCCGAGCAAAAAAGCAATGAGGCGGATCTGCGCCGGGCCGATGCCATGCGGGCTGAACAAATTCTCGATGATGAGGATTGGGAGCATGTGCAATACAAACTTGCCGAAACCAGGACCCAGGTGACCCGTTACAAGGCTGACGAAGCCGCTGCCCAGGCGGAGTTGCGCGCCGCCGATGTCGAGTTGGACCAATCGCACGTCACGGCCCCGTTCGATGGCGTGGTAGGCCGTCGTTCGGTGCACGAAGCGCAAGGAGTCAAGAAGGGCGATGCCCTGTTCTGGATCACAGCACAGGCACCTCTGCGCATCATCTTTACCGTGCCTGAGTCCTCCATGGCATTTTTCTCCCGGGGAGCCAAGCTGGAGTTAACCACTACGGACTATCCCCAGCTAAAGCAGCCGGCCAGCGTTTTCCGGGTGAGCCCGGTCGTCGATCCGGCCAGCGGCAGTATTGAGGTCATCGGCACCCTGGAAAAGCCCTCACCCCTGTTGAAGCCGGGCATGTCGATGCAAGTGAAGCTGAGCCCGCGATGAACCTGAGCGAGGCACTCGAGGCAGCTCTCCCTGAAATTCCACGCACTCGGCTCTCACGCAAGAATCCGCCGCGCATTGATCCCGACCTGATCATCCGAGAGGATGTAGTCGACGGGGAACCGATCGTGGCGGTGTACCAGCGAAGCACAGCCAACCTGCTCCGTTTGAAACCGACGCAATGGCAACTGGCCAGCCTTTTCGACGGAGTGCGTTCCTACCAGGAGATCGCTGCTGCTTTCGAGGCCCAAACCGGAATTCCGCTGGCCGGCGACGAGGTGCGCACCTTCGCTGAAAACATGGACGAAAGCGGCTTCTGGTACAAGAATCCGCAGGAAAAGAATGTCGCCATGAATGAAAAGCTCACAGCGCAGCGTAGCCGGCGCGCTAGCGGCCGTGCAGCGATCAACGTGGCTCACATACAGTTCTCGGCCTGGGACCCGGACCGGTACCTTACGCAGCTTGAGCAGAGGATCGGGAAATTTGTTTTCAGCGGCTGGTTCACACTCTTTGCTGTCGTGATCTTCCTATTCCAGGCTGTCGTCTTCACGGTGAAATGGGATGTCATCGGCCCGGACATACCGCTCTACTTTGACTTCACCCGTAAGAACTTTTCCGATCTGGTGGAGTTCTGGCTACTGCTGCTTGTCATTGGATTCGTTCACGAGAGCTCGCACGGACTCACCTGCAAGCACTTCGGCGGCGAAGTGCACAGCATGGGGTTGATGTTCCTCTACCTCACGCCCGCGTTTTATGTAGATGTCACCGAAGCCTGGATCTCGTCCGGCCGGCTGCAGCGTCTAGCCACAATCATCGCGGGCCTATGGGCCGAGATGATTCTGTGCGGCGTGGCGATGATCATATGGATGAATACACAAGTGGGCGAATGGCTTCACGATTTTTGCTACAAGTTCATGCTCCTCAGTGGGCTTGCCCTTCTGGCCATCAATCTCAATCCGCTCATCAAGCTGGATGGCTATTACTTTCTTACTGAATGGATTCGCATTCCCGATCTGAAAGAGCGCTCCACGGCATTCGTGATGGGCTGGGTGCAGCGCCATGTCTTTCGCCTTCCCGTGGAGGTGCCCGTGATTGCGCGACAGCGGGTGCTGCTGTTCGCGCTCTATGCCCTTGCGTCCGGCGCGTACAGCTACCTGCTTCTCCTGCTGTTCGTGCGCTTTGGTTACAACGTATTTTTTCACTGGTTTGCCGAGCTCGCCATCGTCCCTGCCGCGCTGCTCGCGTTCGTCATCTTTCGCTCGCGGCTGCGCTCCCTGCAGAGCTTCGCTTCAGGTTTCTACCGCAACAAAGCCGGTGATGGCACACTGCGCTTCACTCCTCTACGCGCCGCGTTGGCCATCACCCTGTTCATAGCTTTCTTTCTGCCTATACTGCGCGATCGCGAGAATGCCTTTTTCGTCATCGAGCCCAGGGAAACCCACGAAGTGCATGCCGGCCTTGCGGGAAAAGTTGTCGCGGTTTACGTGAGAGAGGGAGACGCGGTACACAGTGGGCAGGTGATGGGGAGGTTGCAAAGTCTGAATGAGGCGAGCGCCAGCGAAGAGGCAGCGGCGCAGGTGGCTGACTCGCAGGCCCAGGTCTTCACGGCGGAGCTGCAGCATTCCGGTCTGGGCGAAGCGCTGGCCGCGCAGCGGGCTGCTCGCCGCACCAGCGCAACTGCGCATGAGGAGAGCGCGCAGCTTGACGTAATTACGGCCGCTGCCGGCGTAGTCGCAACCAGGGATCCGGAAAGCCTGCTTAACCGCGATGTGACGAAGGGGGAAACGCTGCTAAGGATTGTCGATTCGTCGCAGCTGGTGGCGCGGTTATATATTCCGGCTTCGGATATGGATCACGTACGTGTGCGGGATCCCGTTTCCCTACAGCTTCCCTTTCGGTTCTCCGAAATTCATGGGCGCCTGGGAACGGTGGAAGGCTCTGCGCTATCGCTCCCGCAGGGGCTATTGGCCGGGAACGAGTACAAGGGTACGCTGCTGCCAACTCTCTACACCACGCGCATGCCACTAGGCCAAGCGGGCAACGGCATCGAGCCGGGCATCAGTGGACGGGCGAAAATATTTGGCAGGCGCCGCAGCCTGGCCGGCCGGATCGTCATCTTTCTGGGCAACATTCTGCACAGACACTTTTGGTAGAGAGGCGGCGAAACCGCTCTTACAAGCTCTGAACTCGAGTGGAAGGAATGCCCGGATTCATTTGGCGAACAACGGGCGGCTGAGGCCAAACGGCCCCAGTCGCTCATCCCAACGCAGATTGGTCCCTAGAAGGTCAGCTTTTTAAGCGTTAGAAGCTTTGTCGTGGAAAGCTTGGCTGTCACCAGCTTGGCCACGGCCAGCCTCTTGGCTGCACCCGATTTTTCCGGTTCTGCCGCCCTTGCCGGCGCGCTGCGGCCGCCACCGCTTTCCTTGTCCTTTGCTTCAGCAATCAGCGATTTTTTCTGTATAGCCATATTAATCACCCATTCAAGGGCCAATACCTGCCCAGTCCTCAAGTTTCGGGCTTGGACGCCATGATTCGGTTATCCAAAGACACCCCACCCCGAATCAATTAGTACTGAGGGATCTTCAGGGCAGCGACGACTTTGCTCGCAGCAGGCTTGCTGATGTCAACCTTGGACTTCGAGGAATTGCCCTTGGCGGGAGTGGCGGTCTTCTTGCTGTTGAGCGATTTCTTTTCCATAGCCATTGTGGTCCAGCTCCAGTTTTTTTGATTTAACTTGCTTGACGCAATACCCTAGTGCAAGCAGAAGGCCAAACTTTGCACCATCGCCCGCCTATCGTTTAACACCTGAAAACAATGAAGCCGGAGCATACTCCTGTCTACGGAACTGCAGCTTCGCCCGTTCCAGGGTCCCGCATAGAGGTTAATTTTTAACCCCACGGGTTAAATTATTAACCCTAGCAGGATGCTGAAAAATTCAGAGACCGACGCAAAAAGCGTACTTCAGGGGCTAAAGCCCATCATAGTTTCAAGCAGTTACGGCCCGACTGAAGTCGTGCCCTGATACAAAGCAGGTTTTTCAGCAGC
>JBAVQC010000197.1:0-28942 GCA_049693715.1 Acidobacteriaceae bacterium
CCGTCATCGGAGTCATGCCGCAGAGCTTCGAGTTTCCCCTGGATGCGGGCCGCTTGAGCCATCGCGATTTCTGGGTTCCCCTGAGCCTGACCCCGGTCGAAAAGAACTCAGAAGGCGAGAACTACGACTATGGCCTGGTAGCTCGCCTCCGACCCGGGGTGAGCACAGCGCAGGCACAGTTCGACATTGACCGCGTAATCGCAGGAATTCAGCCGGCATACACGGCGGTCGCCAACCTGCACCTAAAGGCGTTTTTCAGATCACTCAAGGAAGAAACCGTGCGCCAGGCCCGTCCGCTGCTCAACATACTGCTTGGAGCGGTAAGCCTGATCCTGCTGATTGCCTGCGCGAACATCGCGAACCTGTTGCTGGTGCGGGCTGCGGGGCGGAAGCGGGAGTTCGGAGTCCGGTTGGCATTGGGTGCGGCGCGCCGCGTGGTGTTAAGGCAGTTATTGACCGAGAGTCTGCTGCTGAGTGCAATTGGCGGAGCACTCGGCATGGCACTCGCAACCGTGTTGGTGCGTGCGGCCGCTGTTGCCTTGCCGGACTCGCTGCCCAGGTTGAGTGAGATTGCAATCGGATGGCCTCTGTTTGCTGCTGCCCTGGCATTCGTTGGTGCGACCGGGGTGCTTTGCGGAATTGTGCCCGCCATGGCCGGCATGCGCACCAATGTTCTTGATTCCTTGCGTGACGGCGGCCAGGCAGCGGGGAGGGGCCGCGCGCGGCAGAAGCTGCAGAGCATCCTGGTAACGCTTGAGATTGCTTTGGCCATGCTGTTGCTGGTGGCATCCGGGCTGCTGCTCCGCAGTTTTGCGAAGATGCTGGAAACCGATCCAGGCTTTCAGCCGCAACACGTCCTGACAGCGTCTCTGTCTTTGCCAAGGCACGACTACCCTACCCAGCAGAGCGTGGATGAGTTCTACGCAGGACTACAGCGGAAAATAGAATCCCTGCCTGGAGTGATGAGCGTGGGCTTCTCTTCCAACATTCCCATTGTCGGCCAGAGAGGTGGGCGGCTGATCACGCCGGAAGGGCATGTGAGGTCGGCCAGCGAGGGCTTCCTCATCGCCTCCACCTATCTTGTGCAAGGGAACTACTTCCAGGCACTCAAGATTCCGCTGATCCGGGGCCGGACCTTTGAAGATCATGATGAACAGGCAGGCGCTCCGCTGGTGGCAATTATCAGCCAATCGTTTGCCGCGACGTATTTCCGGGGCAAAGACCCGATTGGAATGCAGATGAAGATCGGCGCCACATTTGACAGCACGATGCCCGCGATCACGGTCGTGGGCGTTGTTGGGGATGTTAAACAAGCAGCGCTCGATCAGCCGACGGTGGTGCAGATGTATGAGCCGGTTTCGCAAGCTGCGGCGGCGCTGGGACCGATGGCGGCGATGTTGGGTGTGGCGGGCAATATGGATGTTTTGATACGGACAGCAGAGGACCCGGCGCTGCTTGCGGCAACGCTCGGCAGAATTGTCCATCAGCTCGATCCGTTGCTGGTGATCTCGAATGTGCACATGATGGAAGAGATCGTTGCAGCGACCGAGTCCTCGCGCCGGTTTAATACAGCGATTCTGTCGGCTTTTGCCGGGATCGCGCTGGTCTTGGCCTTGCTTGGGGTATATGGGGTGCTTGCCTATGGGGTCACGCAGCAAACACGCGAGATTGCCATCCGCATGGCTTTGGGGGCGTCGCGCGGAGCCGTCTTGCGGCGGACGTTGCGATATGCCTTGATCGTTGCCACCGCGGGCGTGGCCGGCGGGCTGATTGTCTCCGTCGGACTTACGCGGTTTCTTTCCAGCCTGCTCTATGGCGTGAAGCCTCTTGACTGGGTGACGATTGCAGCTACGGTCATTGTGCTGTTCGGCTGTTGTGCATTGGCTGGCTTTTGGCCTGCACGGCGCGCAGCATCGATCGATCCGATGCAAGCGTTGCGTACGGAGTAGGAGCCTAAGCCGGTGACATCTTCGGCAGACCGCGCATATGCGTCACCTATGGCGAATGTGCTTCGGACTCTTCTTCGCCACACTTCGATTGTTCTAGTTCAGGGACTGTAAGGCTCGCAGACTCAATGATGGGTTTCTTGGGAGGCATGGGAAGCGGCTCCTTCCACCGCCTCCCAATGTTGCGGGTAAACCATGATGGTATTTGGTGCAATCTTCAGTGAAAAATGGTGGAATCTTTCCGAGATTTGACGTCGCCGGTGCGGTGTGGTGTGTGGCTGGACGCGGCGAGTTTAGAAGCCCCAAAATACCCTGAAACTTTACCGCCACAACTCGGCAAAAGTGACGGGAAATCCTGACGAACAAATCTGCCCATTCCTAACTCGATAAAATACATTATCGCGTTTGAAGCGCAGTCACCATGCAAGCGACAATACTTGACCACCCGCTGGATTGAGAGTCTGCCGAATCGATCAACTCCGTGAAATGCCCAAGCGGTGTCCGCAGAGGACTTGCTCGACCAATTCCTTGCCGAACTGCCTGGTCAGTGGTCCCGAGCGCAATAACAAGCGGTAATAGATCGCGCCAAAGATCGCGTCGTTCAGGAGTTCAGGTTCCGTCTCCGACCGTAACTCGCCTGCATTCTTGCCTCGCTGCAGATCGGCGATCGTAGCATTCCGCCGGGGGCTAACCCATCGGTCAAAGAACTCCCGAAGAATGGCTGGTTCGCTCTGGCCCTCGGCGATCAGCCCAGCCACGATCTTGCCGAAAGGCCCGTTGAACGCATCGATCAACCGCCGCACTCGAAAGCGTACAGACTCTTCCGCGGTCAGGACCGTCGGCTTCTCCAGGTTGGGAGCCATTCGTTCGCAAAGCATGGCCAAAACCAAGGTCGCCTTGGTTGGCCACCATTTATACAGGGTGGGTTTTCCGACTTTGGCCCGCTTGGCGACCTCTTCAATGGTTAAGTCGCGGACCGATTTGTTTTGAAGCAGGGCATATACCGTATCCATGATGACGTCGTGCGATGCGGCCATTTTGCTTGGTGGCCGGCCCTTGCGGCTGCGAGGGGATGAGGTTCTCATTACGCTATGTTAGTGGAACGTATCGTAAAGACAATTGACTTTTTATCGGATTCCCGTGTAAAACAACACGTAACGTAAAGTAAAGACAAATGTCAGCACGTCGGCTGACTGAATTCCAACAGCTCAGCCAAACACGGAAAGGAGAATGCGATGAACAATCAAATCCACCCTTACGAGCCGCTCACTTCCGAAAATGCGGCGCTTATCCTCGTCGATCATCAGGTCGGCCTCATGACCGGCGTCCGCGATTATTCGACCGGGGAACTGAAACACAACGTGGTAGCTTTGGCCAAAGCGGCCAAGGCGCTGAAGCTGCCGATCGTCGTTACCACGACGGCGCGCGACAGCATGTGGGGTCCGACGTTCCCCGAACTCGTGGAGGCTCTACCAGGCGTGGAGATCATCGACCGCTCATCGGTCAACACCTTCGACGACGCACGCGTGGCTCGTGCAATCGCTGCGACCGGCCGCAAGAAGCTGATCTTCGCTGGCATCTCTCTGGAAGTGTGCGCGGCTTTTCCGGCCATCACTGCCGTAGGCAAGGGGCTGGACGCCTATGTTGCGGTCGATGCCTCCGGAACCTTCAGCGAGACAAAGCGCCAGGTCGGGCTCCTGCGCATGCTGAAGGCCGGTGTCATTCTCTCGGACTACGCGACCTTGATGGTGGAAATCCTCAAGGACAATGCGCTACCGGAGGCTGGCGCCGTTTACGGGGCTATGGATATGCCCTGGGCCAAGCTCGTGGGCCAGATCGCCCAAGCCTACGGGAAGTAAACACCTTTACGGCACGCTCCGCTATTTTGTTGAGGGGACTACCGGGCCTGAATGGACCGCAAATCGATCTTAGCCATAAGCTCATCGTCAAATCTGTGCCCACAACTGGCGAGCTAATTGCCTATGTCGAAATTCTCTGCGTGCTCAAGATCGGTGGCCTATTTGCCAGAAGCCCCGCCCCTGCCCGTCAGCTCGAACACATGTACATTTACGGCCTCATCGGTAAATGCGATCGGACGGCGGAATTCTCCATAGACCCGGCTCAGTTCTCAACGCAAGACTGGATGACGATCGGGCTCGGACCTGAGGATGGTCCCCGCCTTGAGAGATCATTTTCAAAAGGCGTTGGAGATCTTGGCTACTCACTAACGAATGCGGTTCAGTTCAAATACACAAACCGGTGAAGTCTAGCAGCGGAATTAGGGAATCGGAACGAATCCCGGGAGACCATGCCATGCAACAAGTGGCTGGCGAAGGTTGATGTTCTCGTTCCCCACTCGAGCCGACGGAAGGCTTGAGTGCGCACCCCGACCTGGGGCAACCGCCTGCACTGCAAGCTAGCGCTGCGTGGAGCGTGTGAGGGTGAGATCCTTCGCCGTCACTTTGATCTCGTTTTCGGCGATCTTGCCCTCATAGGTGAAGGTCGAGTTTGTGAAGGCGGCGGTGAAGAATATCTTTTCCCCTTCGACCTTGCCGTCTCTCATGTTGGCGGTCTCGCGGGGAGTAGCGACTGTCCCGGTAAGCTTGGCTCCCTCCTGCTTGAAGACGAAGGTTAAAAGCAATTCGTTGCCGTCATTCGTCTTGACTTGGCTGGTCCAGGTGCCGGTGATGTCGGCGGCGAACGCGGGAATCGCGCTTAGGACGACCAAAACAATTGCGCTGAGTACGAATTGGCGTCTAGTGCGTTTCATGGTGAACTCCTTGGGCAATGCGGGAAAATCAAAAAAAGAAGGGCGAACTGTCTTCCGCCACTCCCGGTGGATCTTTAGAAAAGGCCATATCCGCCGGGTTGACGCCGTCGCTGTTTTTCGGCACGTGGAGCATCGTTTCTACTCTGTCTCTGTCGAGCCGTAGGTTGCGGGTGGCGGAGCCGAACCGCGGATCTGTTCAATGAAAGCCGGCACCTCCTTTTCGATCAAATCGGGTCGATCGAGCGCCACATGGTGAGAGCTATTTTGGGCAATGATTCTTCGACTGTGCGTGGAGAGTTTTTTGAGGTCATCCTGCATTTGGCTCCAGGCGTTTCGCCTATCGATTTCGGCCTGAGAGGGTTTTGCGGGTAGTGACTTTGCAAGGTCACGAGAAAAGATGAGAATTGGGAGGGTTCCGAAAGATCCGGAACTCACTGTCTGCCGGCTGGAGAGATGGAAATTGTCATCGTCTATCTCAGAAAATGCGGCCGTTCGCAAGCGACAGAGCTCTTCTGCCCGCAGCTTGTCGAGGGTGGCGTCCGGTCCGGGTTGCCCCTTACACATGCCGAGTAAACGAGGCGTGCCAACAATGAGTGCCACATTCCAGAGCCATGCTGGTGTGGTGAAGCCGGAGTGCCCTTCGGCTTTGCAGACTCGGCCTCGCGACCGTGCCAACAGCGAAGAGATCTGCGGTTTTATCTGGGATCGGTTCGCGCTTGATATTTCGGCCGCATCAGAGATTCCTTTCTCAAGGCTATTTGGACCCACCGCCTCCGGCCTGAGCAACACCGGGGAAGGCGACGAGATTTTGTGGGAAAACCGAGTCCAAAATCTTCAGGGTGAGCAGCTCGACCCGCAGATGGACAAACTATTTCCGGTCGTGGCCATGAGTACCTGGGGCCAAGTCCCTACCGATTTTTCCTGGCGGTGGATGCCCATCCGCGAGGTTGGATCTAAAGATCAGGCTGAGCTGGCCAAGAACAAAAGTGATGTCGTGCTTCAGGCCTTCAACGCGGGCCTCATCAGCAATCAGGTTGCGCTCCAGGAACTTTCCCTCCTCGCGGAGGAAACCGGCATGTGGGCTACTGGCTGATGTCAAATCACGTCCACTTGGTGCTTGTGCCATGGGTCCGTCCCCGAAAAGGGTCCACGAAAAGGGTCAGAGGATTGAACAGAAACGACTCAAGATGCTCCCCGAAAAGGGCCCTGAATGCTTTCAAGCCTAGTGCCGCGTCGCGGTGAGACTAACTGAAGTCGATCATCTTTGGAGCTAGACGAAACCCCCTGGTGGTGGCGGCGAGATAGGCAATGCCGATCAGGAACCAGACGCCTCCTACCGCCTTTGCCAATCCGTTCAAGTTCCACCAGATGGACGCACAGAAAGCCAGACCGAGCAGGGGAAGAAAAATGTCAATCACGAGTCTTCGCCGCGGACCTCTGCGCATCAGCCCGAAGTGCCAAAACGCCGACAGATTCACCCCCATGAAGGCGAGGAATGCCCCGAAATTCAGCAGCTCCCCGGCATGTTCGTAGGCGTTTCCGATGTAGCTGAGTACGATCGCGCCACCGTAAGCAATGGCGCCTATCAGGAGAATGTTGTACGTGGGGGTGTTGGTTGCCGGATGAACGTGACCAAAGACTTTGCGTGGCAACACGCCGTCCCGGCCCATCGCGAAGAGCAGCCGGGCCGCTCCAAGGCCGCCGGTGAGGGCGCTGCCCAGCGCCGCCAGCAACAGAACTACTCCCATTGCCTGGAAGAGAAAAACTCCGCCGACACGGTGGCACACGTCCATGAACGCTGTCTCAAGATTTGGGAAGGTATGCCAATCGGGCCAGATGCGCTGGCCCAGATAGACCTCTGCGCCGCTCAGGATGCCGGTCAAAAGACAGACGAGAACCGTAGCCAGCAGCACATTACGTCGAGGATTCTCAACATCCTCGGAAAGCGTGGTGATGCCGTCGAAGCCAATGTAGGTGAGCGCGGCAAAGGAAGTCGCGCCCCAGATACGACGGGCGCTGAAGGTCGCCGGAGCATAAAAGGGAGTGATGGAAAACAGGCCGGACCAGCGCCCGAGATGAAACAGATAATGAACGGCCAGCAGAAAAAAAATCGCGATGACCGCGCACATGGCGAAAAGGAGCAGTTTATTGGCGCGCGCCGAAGAGCGGATCCCGATCAGGTTCAGCGCGGTGATGAAGACGACCACCACCAGTGCGGTGAGGAAAAACGGGATCGCGGTGATGTAGCGGCTCTGCACGGCGACCGATATCCAAACCACATTTATCAGCGGCTGCAGAATGTAGTCCAGCAGCATGGCCCAACCAACTAAAAAGCCCAGGTGCGCGTTGATGGTCTTGCCTACGTAGGTGTAAGCGGAGCCCGCCGACGGGTAAACCGCCGCCATGCGCCCGTAACTGACCGCAGTGATGATCATGGCACACATCGCAACCAGAATTGTGGTCACGGTGTGCCCGTTGGAGAGTTTTTGCGCCACTCCAAACAGAGGAATGGGCGCGGTGGGCTGGATCAGCACCATTCCATAAAAAATCAGGTCCCACAAGGTCAGGACCCGTCGCAGCCGCAAGTTAGGATCAGTCTGGATAGATTCCGGCATCGCCAGATCTCCGTGACGTAAAAGATAACGGCTGCTCCGCCCTGGCTGGGGCGTTGCCAAGATTTCCCGTCATGGTGAAGGGATCCAGAAACTGAAATTTACCAAAGGCCGTCAGCTTTCAGCAAGCAACCGCGGACAGAACCTTGTCGAACGCGGCAATGATGTCGTCCTCATCCTGGGTGGTCAGACTGGAGGGAATCGCCAGCAGACAGGTTCGCTCGAACAGGCTATCTGCATAGGGACATGTTCCCTTGCCGTATTCCGTCCGCGAATCGCTGTTCTCGACCAGCGACCAGGGTGACCTCTTCCTATCCACTCCCGTTTTATGCACGAGGCTCGGGATGTTGTAGTAGACGTGAAGACCCCATTCCGTCATGACGATGTTGTTGACACCCTGCGCGAAGGTGACAATTCCTTCAGCCCTCAGAGCGCGATTCACTTCCCGCGCGATTTCACTGGTCGGGAAGGTTGTCAGCAGGAAGCAGCCAGTGTCGCCGGCTTCGTCGATAATCCTGCGCAAGCGTACCTTAGGAAATCGTTTCAGGCTGTGGCGGATGCGATACTTGCTGCTGCGCATCTTCTCCGTTACCGCGGGCAGCTTGCGCAATTGCACGCGAAGGATGGATGCCCGCAACTCATCCAGGCGGTAGCCGCGACCCCAGAGATAAAGGTCCGGACGGTCGAACATGGCGCGGCCGTTTGCATCGCGGGCGTATCCGGTATCGTGGCAGGCTACGGCGCGGTTATAAAGATGCTCATCCCGCGTGACCATGCATCCCCCTTCCCCGCTGGTCATGTTCTTGTTCATTTGAAAGCTGAAGATGGCGGCATCGCCGAACGTTCCCACCTTCCTGCCCCGGATGCTTCCTCCCGCGCACTGGGCACAGTCCTCAAGGAGAAAAAGACTGTGCTTACGGGCGACCGCGAGGATGGCTTCTACATCCGCCGGCGCACCGCTCATGTGGACAACAATGATCCCCGCCGTTCTGGGAGTTATCTTTGCCTCCACTGCATCCGCGGCCAGACAGAGCGTATCGTCGATGTCGGCCAGAACCGGAATCGCTCCGAGGTTGACCACGGCCGCGGCGACAGATACCCACAGGTATGCGGGGACGATCACTTCCTGCCCCGGGCCGACTGCCAGCGCCGCGAGCGCCGTGTGCAAGGCCCCGGTTCCGCTGCTCATTGCCAGGCAGTGGGACGTACCTAGAAACTGCTTGAACTCCGCTTCAAAAGCGGTGACTTCGCCCTGCAGGTCAATCCCGTAATAACGAAACGGGGAACGGCTGCGCAGAACGCGAATCGCCGCATTTATCTCCTCTTCTCCCATGTGGTGAATCCCCGGAAATTCCAACGGCAACGGCTGGCTACGCACGGGTTCTCCTCCGTACAGTGCCAGCTTTGCGGTGGGTACGTCCGAGCTCTTCGGGCCTACTTCAGTTTTCATGGCTTGTCCCTCGTCTGTCCTGATATCCGCTCGCCGATTGAAGGCGAGCCGGTGCTGTGCCGCATCCTTCGCCGCGAAGCCACTCACCGGAGGCTGTTCCTCTAGGGGGGATTTTTCGGAAAAGCTGATCTGAGTGGCGCAGTGTAGTGCAGCGATACAACGGTTACAAATGGATCTTCGCAAACGAATTGTTTTCAAGTCAAGAGTAAAGTTGCTAATGTCTTAGCTTATTCGACCATATTGATTTATATATAAATCAATATGGCTTTGAACGACGTTACTTTTGGAACGGCGGGATTGCGAAGCTGATCTAGCTCCTGGATTTGCGGATAATGCCCAAATACAGATCTTCCAGAGCTCGCTCCGCGATCATTCTGGAAGCCCCCAGAGCGCCGGCTTCTTCCCCCAGCTGAGAAGTGCTCAAGTGCACATCATTCGCGGATTTCTCCAGGGACCGCTGGCGGATTACCCGCCGCAGGGGGTCGCTCAAAAGCTGCGGAGCGGCGCGGAACAATGCGCCCCCGAAAATGATGAGCCGCGGATTCAGAAGATTCACCAGGTCCGCGAGACCGATCGCGATATAGGACGCGGCTTCCTGGAGAACGCGAAAGGCGAGGCTGTCGTTTTCCGCGGCTGCCTGGGCAATCACTTCGATGCTGATCTGGCTCAGGTCACCATGGGCCAGATCGCGAATCCTCGAATCCACCCCCCGTTCCATGGCCACGCGGACCGTCTGGATGATTGCCGCGCAAGACGCTACACTCTCCAGGCAGCCGTTGTTACCACAGGAGCACAGGGGTCCGTTTTCATCGACCGTAATATGTCCAAACTCACCTGCTTTTCCCCCACCCCCGCGATATAACTTCCCGGCAAAGAAAATAGCTGCTCCGATTCCCATACCAACCTCGATGTACAGGAAATCGTCGACATCGCGGCCCAAGCCGAAGGATTGTTCCGCAGTGGCCATGGTGCGGACGCTGTCTTCCAGAAGGCTGGGCAACTTAAACTCCTGCTCGCAAATGCTTTGGAGCGGCACGTTCTTCCATTCCGCCATTTGGCCGGGCCGCGGATAGGAAAGAACCAATCCTTTTTCGGTGTCGATCACTCCGGAATGGGCAACGCCGATGCCCAGAATCGCGTCTCGTGCCACGGCGACCGATCGTATGGCCGCGTGCACGGACTCGAAGACCCGTTGCAGCACCCGCACCCGCCCATCGGGTATGCCGGTTTCGAGCTGGTGTTTGTAAATCACCCGGCCGTTGAGGTCGGTGATCACAACCCGCGTGTAGAAGGAACCTATGTCGACCCCGACCACGTAGCCGGCGTCACCGCGAATCCCCAGTGGTATCGGCTTCCTTCCGACCATGGAAGAGACGGCCTCCGATTCGGTGACGAGTCCCCTTGCCATCAGGCCGCGCACAATCGATGTGATCGATGCAGCACTCAGGCCGGTCTTTCGCGCCACATCCAGCCGTGAGCAGTTCGATCCCGAATGGATCAATTGGAGGATGGATAGCTCCCGTTGCTCTGGCTTATCCGGGCTGTGCGAATCATTCGACGGGACGAGTTTACGCGGCATGACCTCGGCTCTCTGGTAAACATTGCGAGATTGATCGGCAAGAACCGCGGATATCCCGTGCACGCCGCACGTTATCGTAAGTCGCCCCGCGGCCCAGGGGACGTTTTTGCATGGTACACCCCCGCCCCTTCTGGCCGGGGCGCTTTGAGCCAAGACGGCAGCCGAGCATCGCCGGCGATGAGGCACCAAAAAACACCCTTGACATTTTGAATTAAGGCCGCTACGGTAGCTCAACAATTATGCCATATTAATTTATTGATGAATTAAGCCATCGGCAATCGAACTATTTTCGAGTGTGGAACGAGCGAAATTTCTCCGAGCAGGCGAACCACTGTCGCTGTCGAACCTAGGGGTTTCAAAAAAAAGGAATGCAGGGAAAAGCAAACACGGAATAGGAGGGCTGTCATGAAGAAGGTTTTCTTTCTCTTCAGCATCTGTTTTGTCGCCGTCGGCGCTTTCGCGGGCATTACAGGAAGCATTTCAGGGACGGTGAAAGATACGACCGGCAGCGTTCTCCCGGGAGCTGCCGTGAGAGCCCGCAATGTAGACACCGGAGTGGCCACCACAACCAGCACGAACCGGGATGGTTCTTATTCCTTTCCCGACCTGCCGATCGGTCACTATAACCTGCAAGTGGAAGCCAAGGGCTTTGCGGTGACGCAGGAGACGGGCATCGTTCTGGATGTGAATTCCGCGCTGCGCCTGGACGTGGCACTCCAATTGAGCTCGGTTCAGGAGAAGGTTGAGGTGCAGGCCAACGCAGTCCAGGTGGACACAATCAGCACGCAAGTAGGAGACGTGATTGGCAGCACCGCGATGACCAGTCTGCCCCTCAACGGGCGCGCGTATACGGATCTGCTGGCACTTCAGCCGGGTGTGGCGCCGCAGTCAAACGAGAGCACCAACGGCTTGAACAGTTACAGCAATGCGCCGCCGTCCGGAGGGCTGAATGATGGCTCGCTGTCGATAAGCGGGGCGCGGGGCAGTTCCAACGGGTTCATGGTGAATGGGGGCAATGTTCAGGAACAACTGGCAAATGGAACCTCCATCATTCCCAACGTGGATTCTATCGACGAGTTTAGAATCATCACCAACAATTTCGACGCGGAATATGGTCACTACAGCGGCGGGTTGGTCAACGTCATTACCAAATCCGGCACCAACCAGTTTCATGGCAACGCTTTCGAATTCCTGCGCAATACGAACCTGGATGCGCGCAACTTTTTCTCGCCGACGCGGGGGGTTTATCACCAGAACCAATTTGGCGGAACGTTGGGCGGGCGGATCATCTCCAACAAGCTGTTCTTCTTCGGCGACTATCAGGGGACGCGGCAAACCATTGGGGAGAGCACAGGGCTGATCCCTGTTCCTTCGCCTGCCGATCGGACGGGCAATCTCTCCGATCAGGCCGGCTCGCTGACGGGAACGGTGGTGGGACCAGCGGTGGCGACGAAGCTCTCCCAGGGTTTGGGATATCCGGTGAGCGTGGGAGAACCGTTTTATGCGCCGGGTTGTACGTCCGCGACCTGTGTGTTTCCCAATGCCGTTATCCCGAGCAGTGTCTGGTCGGCCCCGGCGGCCAATATATTCCCATTCATTCCCTTGCCCAATGTTGCACCGTCGGCCAATTTTCCAACCGGCGCTTATACGAGCGCAAATAACTCCGCCCCGGTGCAAGACGATAAAGCGGGTTTCCGGCTCGACACCCAGTCGCGCTTCGGCATGTTGTCCGGTTACTACTTTGTGGACAAGTATTCGCTGGTGAATCCGCTGGCGGGGGGTTCGTTTGGAAATTTTGGCGGGGCGACGTCCGGACAGGCTCAGCTGTTCACGCTGAACGATACGAAATCGATTGGGGCTTCCAGTGTGAACGAATTCAGGCTGAGCTATACGCGGAACGCCTCCTTCGCAAACCAGGCCACGGGCCCGGCCGCCGACCTGGGATCGCTGGGTTTCACCACCGGCTGCAATACGCTGGGAATCTGCCCCCAGAGCACCACTTACAAGACCTTGCCCCCCATCAGCCTGAACAGCTTCTCCGTTGGCGGCCCGGCCGGTTCCGAGGGTCTTACGGAGAATACCTTCCAGGTGCAAGACAACTACTCGTGGACCCTGGGGACACATAATGTAAAGTTCGGCGGGATTTTCTCCTTCAACGAAGTCAACCTGCAGACGTACTTTGGGAACAACGGAATATTTGGTTTTAACGGCGGCACAGAGACCGGACTGGATTTCGCCGACCTTCTGTTGGGGGCGACAAATTCCTATGAACAGGGCGTTCAATTGCCGCTCTACAATCGCGGATTGTATTACGGTATCTTCGGCCAGGACAGTTGGAGAGTGCGGCAAAATCTGACCGTCAACTATGGTTTGCGGTGGGATGTAACCACGCCATGGTGGGAAAAATACAACCGCATCGAGGCGCTGGTTCCGGGCAGGCAATCGGTGGTCTTCCCCGGGTCCCCGGTTGGTTGGCTGGTGGGCGGCGATCCTTCTATACCGAGAACCGTGGCGCCGGTGCAATACGGCAACTTCGCTCCGCGGATTGGGTTTGCCTATTCTCCCGACCCCAAGGAAGGATTCTGGGCGCGGCTGTTGGGCGGCGCGGGACAATCGAGCATCCGTGCCTCCTTTGGCCTCTTCTATAACGACCTTGAAGACTACACGAATGCCAATGGCAATGGCGACGCGCCGTACGGACTTTTTTGGGTCAGTCCGACGCCCGCCGAGTTTGCGACGCCGTTCGTGGACATTTACACGGGCAATCAGGAAGGGCAGCGTTTTCCAGTTCCCGCGGGAGTGGGCAACGCCACGGCTTCCCATCCGGACGCGAGCGTGAACTGGGCGCAATACGAGCCCATCAGCAGCTCCCCGACCTACTACTACAAAAACGTGGTTCCCTACGGCGAGAGTTGGGTGCTGTCTGTCCAGCGTCAGTTGGCGAAGCATGCAGTGATGACGGTGAATTATGTAGGAACTGCGGGTCGCCACAACATAGTCATTGATGAAGCGAACCCGGCGACGCCTTCGCTGTGCCTGGCGCTGAGCCAGCCGAGCGAAGTCGCTCCCGGAAGCAACGTCTGCGGCCCCTTTGCGGAAACGGGTCTATTTACTACCGCAGCCGGCCAGACGGTCCAAGCTCGCCAAGAGCTTGGTCCATCGGGTGGGGTGAACTTTGGCAGCACCGGGTGGTTCCGGACGCAAGGGACTTCTTCTTACAATGCGCTGGAAGGCAGCCTGCAATACATGGCCGGCCGGACGTCGGTGTTGGTTGCCTATACTTACAGCAAATCCCTGGATGATTCTTCGGCCGCCACCGAGCAGATACAGCCCTTCGATCCAAGTCTGGAGCGGGCGCTCTCCGCGTTTAACGTGAAGCATAATTTCGTCACCAGCTACTCCTACCAGATTCCCTTCGAAAAGGCGTACAGCCATGCCAGCGCACTGACCAAGGGCTGGACATTTTCGGGGATTACGAGGTTTTCGACGGGATTTCCAGTGACCATCGCGGAAAACGACGATCGTTCCCTGATTGGCAATACGTCGGTGGGCCCGACCGGCTCGGCGGACGAGCCGAATGTCGCACCGGGCAAGGTGCTGATGCAAACCAACCCGAGGAAGGGAGGGACTTACTTCAACACCGCCTTATTTACTCCGGAAATCCTGGGGCAGTTTGGCAATGCCAAGCGCCGATTCTTCAGTGGGCCGGGCATTAACAATTGGGATATGGCGCTGGCC
Source organism: Acidobacteriaceae bacterium (assembly GCA_049693715.1). Taxonomy (GTDB): domain Bacteria; phylum Acidobacteriota; class Terriglobia; order Terriglobales; family Acidobacteriaceae; genus PALSA-350. The sequence continues at coordinate 14,096 of JBAVQC010000197.1, forward strand.
AAGAACCTCCCGCTGCACGAGTCGATGTCGCTTGAATTCCGGGCGGAGTTCTTCAACATTTTCAATCACGCCCAGTTCCAAACACCCAGCGGCTTGATCAACAGCAGCAGCTTTGGCGTGGTAACCAGTGCGGCCGATCCGCGTATCGGGCAGGTTGCCGCCAAGTTCAACTTTTAAGAGCAAGCCGGCCGGGACGCGGTAAGGCAGCGGCTCCCTACCGCCGGGCACGCGCTCGGGCGAACAGGTGAAACAAGATGAAGCAGGGGGTATCGATGGCGCGCGGCGGAGTGATGATCCTTTTTCTGGGTGCCGGCATTTGCAGTACGCTAGGCGCGGTTGCACAAACGACTCCTTCCACCCCTGTGTATCTCGATGCGAGTCAACCGATCGACGCGCGGGTCGACGATCTGATGGCGCGCATGACGCTCAAGGAAAAGATAGGGCAGCTTAATCTTCCTTGTGCCTATGTCACGGAACTGGGAAGGACCAGCGAGGAAAAGATGGCGGCGGCGAGAAAGTTTGCCGCCGGCACTTATACCAGCGAGATTGGTCCGGGAGCGGGATTTTTTACCCTCGCAGATACCATCCGAATCAACGATACGAAGCGACAGGTGGAGTACTTTAATGAGCTGCAGAAAATTGCGCTGACCGAGACACGGTTGAAGATACCTCTAATGCAGGACGAAGAAGGTACCCACGGCGCGATGTTTCCCGGGGCGACGGTGTTTCCTGAAGGGCTGTCGATCGGCAGCACCTTCGACCTGCCTTTAGTGAAGCAGATCTATGCCGCGTCTGCCCTGGAGGCGAGGTCCTCCGGGATCCATATACTTTCGACGCTGGTTCTGGAGACGGACCGTGATCCGCGGATGGGGCGGAACATGGAAGCCTACACGGAAGATCCGTACCTGTACTCTCGTATCGCGGAAAACATCGTGCGCGGCGCCCAGGGGACGAACGTGAGCGCGCCGGGCAAGGTGGTGGCGCTGATGACTGATTTTCCCACCCAGAGCCAGCCGGCGAGCGGGATGGAACGGGGCGCGGTTGAAATTTCCGAACGAAGCATTCGGGAAAACTTCCTGCCTCCATGGATTGCGGCATTTCAGGCTGGAGCGCTGGGGGTGATGGCGGGCTATCCAGAGATTGATGACGTTCCCGAACACTCCTCGGAGAAATGGAATACCCAGATCCTACGGCAGGAGCTGGGATTCCGGGGGATAGTGCAAAGCGAGGGCGGCGGTTTCGGCACCCTGCTCTATGAACACATCGTGCCTACGCAGAAAGAAGCAGGAGCCCTGGCCCTGTGGGCCGGTGTCGATATGGACATCACCTACGAGCCGGCTTACATGGGGCCGCTGGTGGAGAGCGTAGAGGAGGGCAAGGTTTCGGAAGCTCTTGTTGATCGGGCGGTACGCCGCGTGCTCGATTTGAAATTCCGTTTGGGGCTTTTTGAGCAGCCGTATGCAGATCCGGCGCAAGCACTGCGGGATGTTCACTCCGCTGAGCATCAGCAACTGGCGCTGCAGGCGGCGCAGGAGAGCATCGTTCTGTTGAAAAACGAACATAATGCCCTTCCGCTGCGGAAGGATCTAAAGTCCATTGCGGTGATTGGCCCCAACGCGGATGACGAATGGAGCGAGTTGGGTGACTATTCACCGTCGCTTGTGCCGCAGAAGGTGAGCACAGTTCTTGAGGGGATCCGGCAACAGGTTTCGCCGGGAACGCGGGTGGAGTACGTTCGCGGCTGCGACGTTATCGGCGGGAAGACCGATATTCCTGCTGCCGTGGCGGCTGCCCGCAAAGCGAGTGTGGCCGTGCTGGTGGTGGGAGAGCACCCACGCAATGCAGGCAGGGGAGACACTCCGGCGACGGACGGTGAAGGACACGATGTGGCCAGCCTGGATCTAACCGGAGCGCAAGAGGATTTGATCGAGGCTGTGCAGGCAACCGGCACGCCCACCATCCTGGTTCTGCTGAACGGCCGGCCGCTTTCGATTCGCTGGGAAGCCGAGCACATTCCGGCGATCGTGGAGGCATGGGAACCGGGGGAACGGGGCGGAGAAGCGGTAGCGGACGTGATCTTCGGCGATTACAACCCGGCGGGACGGCTGGCGATTACGATTCCACGCAGCTCAGGACAACTGCCCGCCTACTACAATTACAAACCTTCCAAAGAGTACTGGATTGAGGCCGGCGATCATGATGGCGGGTATGCCGACATGCCCGGTACTCCGCTTTATCCATTCGGGTTTGGACTGAGCTACACAAATTTCAAGTACAGCAATCTGCATATCGATACGCCACAGATCAACCTGGGAGGCAAGGTCAAGGTAACCGTCGACGTGACCAATAGCGGGACGCGGCCGGGGGTGGAGACAGTGCAATTGTATGTGCATGAGCGGTATACGCCGGTGGCCATTGCCGTGAAACAGCTGCGCGGGTTCGACCGGGTGAGCCTCGATGCGGGTGAAACCAAAACCGTCACGATGGAACTGGGGCCGGACGATTTGATGCTGCTGGATCGAGATATGCACTGGAAGGTGGTGCCGGGCACCTTCGATCTGATGGTAGGAAAGTCGTCTGCGGACATCGAGCAGACCGGCACGCTTCAGGTGGAGGGGACGAGCCCTCTCAGCGGACAGGGACTGAGCCGGTGAGAAACAGACCGGTGCAGAGACCGTGAACCAATGAAGATTACGGGAATCCGGGCCGCGGGATTGCGCGGTTGTACTCCTGCGGGCGGTTGGTCCAACGAAATCAAGCCGGCGGACTGCGTACACACCCTGATTGCCGTACACACGGATGAAGGGATTACGGGGTGGGGTTCGGCGTCGACCAACGACGAGCTGGTCCGCGGCTCGTTGACCGCGTTGGAGTCTCTCTATCTTGGTGAGAACCCGCTCGAAGGGCAGCGCGTAAGCGAGAAGCTTCATGCGCATACGTTTTGGCACGGACGAGGCGGCGCCCTGACCCACACCATCAGCGGGATCGATATTGCCATGTGGGACATTCTGGGCAAGGCAACCGGGCAGGCGGTGGGGCGGCTGTTGGGAGGATGCTACCGGGACCAGGTGTTGCCCTATGCCTCGCTTCTGATGGAAGAGCCGGAAGCGCTGCGGGATAAGCTTGCGGCGCTGCGCGCGGGTGGTTTTCGCGCCTTCAAGATTGGCTGGGGCCAGTTTGGCCGCCGCAGTGACGCTCTGGACAAGAGCATGGTGGGCGCTGCCCGTGAGGCCATTGGCCCGGAGGCCTTGCTGATGGTCGATGCGGGCGCCAGCGATGCCTTCTGGCCGCAGGGTTACAAGTGGGCGCTGCGTACGTCGCGGATGCTCGAGGACTTCGGTGTGCACTGGTTCGAGGAGCCGCTGCCGGCTGACCATTTAGAGGACTCTATCCTGTTGCGCGAGATGTCTCCCATTGCGATTGCGGGTGGCGAGGTGCTTACCCGGCGTCAATCCTTCGCGCAATGGATTCAATCCGGAGCGCTGGATATTCTTCAACCGGATGCCACCAAAGTGGGCGGTATCAGTGAATTTCGCCGGATCGCATGGGCGGCGGAAGACCGGGGCCTGCGGGTAATTCCGCACGGATGGAACACGGCCGTGGGATTAGCCGCCGATCTTCAGTTGGCGAGCGCGCACCGGTCGACGGATCTGGTCGAGTATCTGGCGGGATCCCCTTTTATTGACGATTTGAGCTGTGAACGGTGGTCTTTCACCGCCGAGGGGATGCTGCCTATTCCCGATCGTCCGGGTCTGGGAGTTTCCCTCAATATGGACGCAGTTGAGCGCTATACGGGTGTGCGATGGGGAGAAGTATGAACCGCAATCAACTGGCAGGTGGAGCAATCGTGCTCATGGCAACGCTATGCAGCGGCTTTTCCGGGGTGGCCCAGCAACCGGAGTCGAAGCCGCTTTACCTCGACGCGAGCCAACCCATCGAGCGGCGGGTGGACGACCTCATGAGCCGGATGACGCTCAAAGAGAAGGCGGGGCAGCTCAATCTTCCTTGCGCCTATGTCGATGGCATGGGGAAGACAATCCCGGAAAAGATCGAAGCAGCGAGAAAGCTGGTCGCGGGAACGTATACCGACGAGATCGGTCCCGCGTCGGGTTTCTTTACGCTGGCGAATACTCTCAAGCAGAATGACCTGGCCCGGGAGGTCAATTACTTCAATGACCTGCAGAAGATCGCATTGACCCATACGCGGCTGAAGATTCCTCTTCTGGAAGATGAAGAGGGGACGCATGGAGGCATGTTCCCGGGAGCGACGGTGTTTCCGGAGGGTTTAACCATTGGCAGCACCTTCGATATGGCCTTGGTGAACCGCATCTACGCAGCGTCCGCGGAAGAGTCGAGGGCAGTTGGCATTCACGTGCTTTCCACCCTGGTGCTGGAATTGGATCGCGACCCGCGGCTGGGACGCAACATGGAAGCCTATACGGAGGATCCCTACCTGTATGCACAGATTGCAAAGAACATCGTTCGCGGCGCACAAGGCTGGAACATCGATGCACCAGATAAAGTAGTGGCGCTGATGACCGATTTCCCTACCCAGAGCGTGCCGGCCAGCGGAATGGAACGCGGCGCGATCGAAATCTCCGAGCGCAGTCTGCGCGAGAACTTTCTTCCCCCCTGGGTTTCCGCCTTCAACGCCGGCGCGCTGGGTGTGATGGCCGGATATCCGGAGATTGACGACGTCCCGGAGCACTCGTCGGAGAAGTGGAATACCGACATCCTGCGCAAGGAACTGGGGTTCAAGGGAATTGTTGAAAGTGAAGGGGACGGTTTCGACTCCATCATCTATGAAAACGTAGCTCCCAACCAACAGCAGGCGGGAGCGATGGCCCTGCGCTCCGGCGTGGATATGGATATCACCTACGAGCCCGCGTATATGGGACCGCTGGTCGAAGGGGTGGAGAGTGGCCTGATCCCGGAGGCGCTGGTCGACCGGGCGGTGAGGCGGGTGCTGGAACTCAAATTTCGTCTGGGGCTCTTCGATCATCCCTATGCGGACCTGAGCCATGCGCAACAGGTGATGCACGACCAGGCGCATCAAGACCTGGCCCTGCAGGTAGCGCAGGAAGGGATTGTTCTGCTGAAGAACGAGAAGGGTGTGCTGCCGCTGCGCAAAGAACTGAAATCCATTGCGGTGATCGGACCGGATGCGAACGACGCGTGGAGCCAGCTGGGAGATTATTCGCCTTCCGTGGTGCCGCATGCGATGACGACGATTTTGGACGGTATCCGGCAGAAGGTCTCGCCCCAGACGAAGGTGCTCTATGCGCGAGGATGCGAGGTTATCGGCGGCAAGGAGGACTTTGCCGAAGCGGTCGCTGCGGCGCGGAACGCCGAAGTGGCCGTGGTGGCTGTCGGAGAAACACCCGACAACGCCGGAAAGGGCAACTCACAGGCTACCGATGGGGAAGGTTTCGACGTGGCGAGCCTGGACCTTACGGGTGCGCAGGAAGACCTGGTGAAAGCGATTCAGGCGACAGGAACGCCAGTTGTGCTGGTGTTGGTGAACGGCAGGCCGCTCTCCATCCGCTGGGAGGCAGAGCACCTGCCTGCCATCGTCGAAGCCTGGGAACCGGGGGAGCGCGGCGGCGAGGCGGTGGCCGATGTGTTGTTTGGCGATACCAACCCGAGCGGCAGGCTGGCGATCACCATTCCGCGCAGCTCCGGACAACTGCCGGCCTACCACGACTACAAGCCGTCGAAAGAGTACTGGATGAAGAAGGGATGGTCGCACGACGGCGGTTACGTCGACATCCCGGGCACGCCGCTTTACCCCTTCGGATACGGATTGAGCTATACCGAATTCCAGTACAGCGATCTGCATATCGATACGCCGCAGATCAACCTGGGAGGCAAGGTCAAGGTGACCGTCGATGTGCGGAACACAGGAAAGCGGCCGGGAACGGAGACAGTCCAGTTGTACCTGCATGAGCACTACGCTCCAGTCTCGCTGGCAGTGAATCAACTGCGGGGATTTGAACGGGTCAGCCTCGATCCGGGCGAAACGAAGACGGTCACGTTCACCATTCGGCCGGAAGACATGATGCTGCTGGACCGGGACATGCTATGGAAGGTCGCGCCGGGAACGTTCGATGTACTGATCGGAACGTCCGCTGAGAACTTCGTGCTGCGTGACTCCTATGAAGTGAAGGCTTTGGTGGGCCCGTTGGCGGACCGCGGGATCAGTACCCAGCCGGATCTTGCGCAATAGCCGAATATTAACGCTTTTCTATCTTTGTAGAATGTGCGGTGAGCGGTTTGCTGGTCCTCACGGGCGGCTAAGGTTCGACTCAGTGAGAGAGGAACTTTCATGAAAAAAGATGATGTTTCGGAAATGAGCCGTCGCACGTTTCTTGCCACTGCTTCCGCCGCCGCCTTAACCCCTCTGTTCGGAGCAGCCAGCCATGAAGATCTGGCCCTGCATGGCGGCAGGCCTGTGCGCTCTGCCCCCCTCACCACGCAATTCCAGGGTGCTAATTTCATCGACGATAAGGAAAAAATGCAAGTCGCGGAAGTGGTGGACTCACGCAATTTGTTCCGCTTTTATGGCTTCACAAAACCTGAGAAGGCCAGGAATTTCGAACTGGATTTTGCGAAGTTCATTGGGGCGCAATACGGTCTGGCAGTTACTTCTGGAACTGCCGCCCTGCACATCGCCTTGAACGCCCTAGGCGTGGGCCCCGGCGATGAAGTTATCCTCCCCGCCTGGACATGGTATTCCTGCTATAACGCGATCGTGATGACCGGGGCGCTGCCGGTCTTTGCCGAGACCAACGAGTCCTTCACCATGGATCCCGAAGACCTGGAGAAGAAGATCACTCCGCAAACGAAAGCAGTAATGCCGGTCCACGTCTTCGGATCTCCGGCGGACATGGATAAGATCCTTCCCCTCGCGCGCGAGCACAACCTTAAGGTTTTAGAAGACTCCGCGGAGGCCTGTGGATGCCTGTACAAAGGCCAGCGCACGGGCTCGATGGGTGACATCTCCATTTTCAGTTTCCAGGTTCAAAAGATGATTACCTCTGGCGAAGGGGGGGCTGTGGTCACCAATGACCCTCACCTTTACGAACGGGCCATCCGCTTCCACGATCTGGGCCAGGTAAGGCCGGTCTTTCAAGGCCCGCTGGGTGTGCATGGTGGGGAGCCGGAATTGGTGGGGCTTAACTATAGAATGAACGAGGAGACAGGCGCGATTATCGGAGCGCAACTGGCAAAACTCGACACTATGCTGGATTCGCAACGGAAAAAGTATCAATACCTGCGTACGTGCCTTAGCGGATTGCAAGGGTTGAAGCTGAAAGCCAGCAACGACGTCAAAGGCGAGATAGGAATTGCCCTCGATATCATCCTTCCCAGCAAGGCCCTGCGTGACAAATTTCTCCAAGCGATGGACGCGGAAAACGTGCCGATGTCCGTAATCTCCGCGTCGGTGGTTTTGCCCATCATGAGTTACATCGAGACGAAGCAAGCACCGCATCCGCGGTGGCCGTCCTTCACTACTCCGCGCGGTTCAGCCATGCGCTATGGGGCTGAGTGTTGCCCGCGGACCGTTGACCTATGGAATCGCGCGGCGACGCTTTCCGTTGGTCCCAAATATAGTGATGATGACCTAAAAGACATCGTGCGTGCTATTACCAAGGTTCATGCAGCCCTGCTGGGTTAACGGGCGAGCCGGGAGAGTGCTACAGCATTTTCACTTCTGGTGTATACAAAGCGACCGCTCCCGACGCGTCTTTTCCTCAAGAAAAGACGCACTTCGCTGAGCCCGACTGTGCAGAGTAGAAGTGAAAATGCTCTAGAGCCGGCATGGTGGTAGAGCGGGTAAGTATGCTTAGCTTGTGTGAGCGGTCTCTTTGAGGTCTTTCTGTCCACGCAGATTGTGAACCCGACTCGTCGCTTCGCTCCGGAACGGCGTAGATCTCCGATCCGCGGCCTGCGGTGGTGGATTGCTGGGCTACTGTTCTTATCCACCGTCGTCAATTTCATTGATCGGCAAACGCTGTCCGTACTGGCTCCCGTCTTTCAGGTGGAGTACCACTGGACCAACACAGATTTCGCCACCATTTTGATTGCTTTTCGAATTGGCTACACTCTCATGCAGGCAGTGGGCGGACGGTTGATCGATCGGCTGGGGGCGCGCCGTGGCCTGTCGGTTACGGTGGCCTTTTATTCTTGTGTAGCTAGTCTTACCGCATTGGCGCAAGGACTCGCGAGCTTCAGCTTGTTTCGGTTTCTCCTTGGCGCGGGCGAAGGCCCCAACTGGCCAGGCGCTACCAAGGTCGTCTCGGAGTGGTTCCCAGATAACGAACGAGCCTGGGCGGTCGCGATGTTTGACAGTGGTTCGTCGATCGGGGGGGCAATCGCTCCCTTTCTTTGCTTATACGCCTACAAGTTGATGGGAAGCTGGCGCCCAGTTTTCCTGGCGACCGGAAGCTTCGGTCTTCTCTGGATCCTTGTTTGGCGCTGGCTTTATCGAGCTCCGGAACGACATCCGCGCCTGTCGCCCCAGGAGTTGGAATATATCCAGCGAGGCCGCACATCTGAGGTCCAGGTTTCACTTCGGGCTGGAATCACGTGGCGCAAGCTATTGCGCTATCGGCAAACCTGGGGAATTGTCTGCGGCCGCTTTCTGTTGGATCCTTACTGGTTCCTGGTCGCCGATTGGTTCGCACTGTATCTCCACAGCAAAGGCTTTCGGCTGGAACAGAGCATCCTGGGCTTCTGGGTTCCCTTCCTCGGTGCCGATCTCGGGAATTTTTTCTCTGGCGCACTCTCCAGCTATTGGATCTCACGGGGCTGGCCTGTGGGCCGTTCGCGCCGCGTGGTGTTGCTGATTTTCGGGCCCAGCATGTTGATCCTCATTCTTGCCGCTTTCACCAACGACTACCTCACACTGGTACTGTTGTTTGGATACTCAACATTCGCCTACGCCGCGTGCTCAACCATGGTTTTGTCTCTGCCGAGCGACATTTACCATCCAGACGCCGTCGCCTCCGTCAGTGGCCTGGGGGGCACCGGTGCAGGGATCGGAACCCTGATCTCCAGCTATATGATCGGCCGCATCTCCGATCGATTTTCTTTCCAGCCGGTCGTGATTGCCGCTTCCATCATTCCCTGCCTCGCCACCGCGATTCTTGTTTCGATGGTGCGCGCGCGTAACACCCCCGACCCCGAACACATCGTGCTCGCCTTCTGATGCGCTCCTTTGGGAATAAGGGTTTTGCGGGTAGTGACTTTGCAAGGTCACGAGAAAAGATGAGAATTGGGAGGATTCCGAAAGATCCGAAACTCACTGTCTGCCGGCTGGAGAGATGGAAAGTTTCATCTTCTATCTCAGAAAATGCGGCCGTTCGCAAGCGACAGAGCTCTTCAGCCCGCAGCTTGTCGAGGGTGGCGTCCGGTCCGGGTTGCCCCTTACACATGCCGAGTAAACGAGGCGTGCCAACAATGAGCGCCACATTCCAGAGCCATGCTGGTGCGCTGAAGCCGGAGTGCCCTTCGGCCTTCTCGGTACGTACTAAAACCGGATTCTTGTCCTGGAAGGGCGTAGCGCTGTCGACGAAGACCATACCGGCGACGTCAGCAGGATAGTGCACGACGTAGTCCCGAATGTATATTCCTCCAATGGAGTGCCCCATCAGGACGATGGGAGCGGTTATGCCAGCACTTAACAAGAGCCCGTGCAGCTCTGCAGCAATATGGTCTGCATCTCGTGGGGTTGGCTGCGTATCACTCCAGCCAAAGCCAGCCCGATCATAACTGCAAACCCTGGTCGTCTTTGACAGAGCAGGCTGAACCTCATTCCACCACGTGGAATCATTCTGCCCGCCAGCCTCCAGGATAAGAGTTGGCGAACCGCTCCCCATGCAGTCTATGTGCATTCTGTAACCATCCACGTCGACCAGCTTTCCAGGGGCTCCATGGCGCGACCAAAAACTGTGAACGGCGATCGCATTGAAGGCGGTATATCCCGCGATCGCAAAAGCCACAAGGATGACGATTGATAAAACAGCCCGCTCGGCTATCTTCCGCCATGTCTGGTAGGTTTTCTTAGAAAGCGCGAGTATTCGCCGGCTGCTGAGCCAGATGATGAAGACGCCTGCCACGAAAATGATAATGGGCATGACAACGTAGTTGAAATCCATCTCGTACCCCGATCATGCTATGTAGCATGCGATATAATGAACAGTCAACCATGGAGTGTGAGCTTTGCAGACTCGGCCTCGCGACCGTGCAACAGCGAAGACCCTGCCGCTGGAGTGTTCGAGAAACGGGATTCCCGGTAGGTTCGGTCTCTTGATAAGCAGGCCGTCACCTTGCCCTCTGATCAGGGGAAGCGGGCGAAAATACTGCAATAGGGCCGGGTATTTGGACCAGGTATCGTTCGCAGTGAGGTCCCTGGAGTGAAGCTACGGCCTATGAGAAAAACTTACCTCAGGGACTATTAAGTCCGCGTGAGAACCGAAAGGAGACCGCAGATCTCTCCACTACAGCGCCCCGGATTTCCTGCAAAAGTTGATGGCGTTGTCGAACATCATGCGCCTTTCCTTAAAGAGAAAGGCGCATACGCGGTCTTGTTCAGTGCAGCGATACAGGAAATCCGGGCACGCTCTAAACGGGCTATCCGGACACTTGCCTTATTTGAGACCGTTGTGCGCAGGAGCCTGCTGCATCGCCGGCAAGTGGGAATCGGGTGTGATCGGCAGGAAGTTTAGGTTGGACCACTGAGATGGGATGGCTTCTACTTTCACATCGGGCCACTGGGTAGGAATCGGCTCAATCTTCGCGAATGGCCAAAGGTCGACAGGCGCTGGAACGCGGTCGTTCTGCGCCCTCAACACCTTGATAGACGGCTCTACCGCTATGGACTGCCCCCAGTGCCATGAGAACTTCGGATAAGGCGTCGCGGGCGTGGCGAGCAGACTCGGCGGGAGCTTGCTGAAGTCCGTCCAGGGTTGAGTAGAACGTTGCATCTGCGTCGGCTTGGAGTTGGTTGGAGACTGGCAGAGCGCCATTGGGCCGGCCAACAGAAACAGAGCGAGAGTTGTCAGTCGCATCGCATCACCCTCCACTTCAGGTAATCGCCGCTGCGGATGAGTTTAGCAGGGACTCGGGCAGCCTGTCTGTCGGGTTTTGCGGTCTCCTCGACCGGCATCTGCTGCGGGAAGAGCTTGTCCGCTTCCCATAGTCATTCGAGTGGTGTATAAAGTTTCTTGCATAGCCATTCGAGTGGAGGAGACACGTGGTAGCGAAGAAACCCCCGGAAGCCGGCGAGATTTTGCAGGGCACTCTCGACATGCTGATCCTGCGCACACTGGTGATGGGTCCGGCCCACGGGCATACCATCGCGCAGGTCATTGAGCACACATCGGAGAACGCGCTCGAGGTGGAGCAGGGCTCGCTCTATCCCGCACTGCATCGGCTTGAAGACCGGGGTTGGGTGTCGTCGGAATGGGGTGTGAGCGAAAACAACCGCAGGGCGAAGTTTTACCGGCTCACTGCCAAAGGCCGGAAGGAACTGAACGCTGCCGCGGGCCGCTGGCGCAGGATGACGCACGCCATTGGTCTTATTTTGGGTGACTCGATCAAACCAGCAGGAGAGTGACGCCAATGAACATACGCCGCTTCATGCATCGTGTAAGGAAAGATGAGGATTTAGCAGAGGAAATCGAGTCACATCTAGCTCACCAGCAGGACGCGAACGTGGCGCGCGGTCTGCCGCCGCAGGAAGCGCGCCGCCAAGCTCGTCTGCGCTTTGGAAATCCTCGCGTAACGCGGGAGCGCGTGTGGCGCTATCGCTCCCTCCCCATGGTGGAAGATGGCTGGCGCGACCTGCGCTTCGCGGTGCGTTCTCTTGCCCGAACACCCGGGTTCACATCGATCGCAATCCTCGTGATTGCCGTCGGCATCGGCGTGAATACCGCGGTCTTTTCGGTGGTGAATGCCGTCCTGCTCAAGCCGCTGACCTATCCTGACCCGCAGGCTCTGGTGCAATTGGTGGCCACCAGCGATCAGGGGTCATTGCCGGTCGCAAGCATCCCCGAGTACAACATCTGGCAGCAGCAATCTGCCATCTTCCAGCAGGTGGCCGCCTACGATTTGGGTGGAGCCGGACTCAACCTCACTGGCGGAGACCATCCAGAGCAGGTGCTCGGCATCCATGTCACCGGGGGGTACTTCGCGCTGTTCGGCGCGCCCGTCATCGCCGGACGCACTTTCACCGCGGCAGAAGACAGCCCCAATGGCGGTCACGTTGCCGTGTTGAGTTACGGCCTGTGGAAGAGGCGCTTCGGCGGGAAGCCAAACATCGTCGGATCCACCATCCAGGTGGACGGCCAGCCGTGGCTGGTTGTCGGCGTGATCGGCCGCAACTTCGTCACCGACACGCCGGCCGATCTGTGGATGCCTTTTCAGTTCGATCTGAGTTCGCGGCTAATGGTGCACACCTTCAACGTCGCGGCGCGGCTGAAACAGGGCGTCACCGCTGCAGCAGCGAATGCGCAGCTGGCGCTGGCCACGGACGAGTTCCGTCGCACCTACGGCAGCCGCTCACTGCCACCCCACGGCGGGTTCGGCGTAGTGTCGCTGCAGGAGTCGTTGATTGGCAATACCCGCTTTCCACTTCTGGTTCTGCTCGGAGCCGTGGGATTTGTGCTTTTCATCGCCTGCGCTAACGTGGCCAACCTGCTGCTCGCGCGAGCCTCGGTGCGAAAGCGGGAACTTGCCACGCGAGCGGCGCTGGGAGCGGGGCGCGGACAGATCATCAGGCAACTGCTGACTGAGAGCCTCGTATTATCCCTGGTAGGCGGCGGGTTAGGTTTGGCCGTCGGTTTCACCAGCGTGCGCTTGCTGCTGAGCATGAGCCCCGGCGATATTCCTCGCATCGGAGAAAATGGCTCTGCCGTCGGAATCGATTACCGCGTCCTGCTGTTCACCTTCGGCATCTCGCTGCTTACCGGCATCTTGTTTGGCCTCGTGCCCGCGATTGCCGCGTCGCGCCCCAATCTCACCGCCGCGCTCAACGAGAATTCCAGCCGTTCCGGCATGGGCCTTCGGCACGGCAAGATCCGCGCCGTGCTGGTGGTTAGCGAGATAGCTCTTGCCCTGGTTCTCGTCATCGGGGCCGCATTGCTCATTCGCACTTTCCTGAAGTTGGAGGATGTCAATCCCGGTTTCACCACTCACAATGTCCTCACCGCAGCTATGTCGATTGGTGGGAGCCGCTTTCAGAAAACGGAGCCCGTTGCCCAGATGGTTCGCGACGGCAGAGAGCGTCTCATGGCTCTCCCGGGAGTGCTCGATGTGGGCGCGAGCAACTGCCTTCCGCTGGAGCGCCCTTTCGGGATGACCTTCGACGTTCTGGGACGTCCCAGGGGCGAGTCGCCGTTCACCGGCGGAGCCGGCTTCTATTCCATCTCATGGAGCTATTTCTCAACCTTCGAGATTCCTTTGTTGCGCGGTCGCGCTTTTACCGAGCAGGATGATGGCGCATCCCCAGGGGTTGTCATCATCAACCAAGCAATGGCTCGGCAGTACTGGCCCAAGGGCGATCCGCTCAAGGACCGCATTCAGATCGGAGTAGGCGCGGGCCCAGCGTTTGCCGAAGCGCCCCGTCAGGTCATAGGCATCGTCGGGGACACGCGCGATTTCGGTGTCGATCGCGATCCTTCTCCCATGATGTACATTCCGATCGCACAGATGCCAGACACCGAAACTGCGCTCAACTCGCGGGTTGCACCGCTATGGTGGATCGTGCGCAGCCGGGTGAATCCGGCCACCCTGCGGGCTCCCATCGAGGGTGCGCTGCGTGAGGCCAGCGGAGGCTTGCCGCTTGCCCATATGCGAACCATGGCCGAGGTCGAGGTGCGCAACACGGCGCGCCAGCGCTTCAATATGCTGCTCCTCGTCATCTTTGGAACAGCGGGATTGCTGATGGCCGCGATCGGCGTGTATGGGGTCATGTCTTATTCCGTCCAGCAGCGCACACAGGAACTCGGCATACGCATGGCGCTGGGGGCGCAGGCGGCGAATCTCCGCAACATGGTCATCGGTCAGGGCATGATCCTCGCCGCCATCGGCGTGATCCTCGGCATGGGCGGAGCACTCTGGCTCAGTCGATTCCTGGCGAGCTTCCTCTTTGGTGTGAAGGCGTGGGACCCCATCGCATTCATCGTCACGCCGTTGATTCTCAGCGCGGTCGCCCTCTTCGCCGTCTGGATTCCGGCCAGGAGGGCAACCCGCGTCGATCCCATGACTGCGCTTCGGTTCGAATAGCAGGAAAGAATTTTGTGAATGCTTCTAAGTCCCTCGCATGGTCCATTCATATTCGGGAGCAAAGGGCGAAGGTGCGAGAACTCTGACTGAGTCCCGAAGGGACGGCTGAACGTAGCCCAGGACGATAGTCCTGGGGGCCCCGGCTAATTAGCCGGGGCCTCATTGACGAACGGCTGAAACAGGTGAGGGCTCCGGCGGGCATGGACATCAGCGCAAGCTCACCTGAGGAAATTGCGGTAAGCATCCTGGCGCAGATTGTCCAGTTGAGCCGCGCCCAGACCATCAACCGGAAAAAACCGGCCGCATCACCCGTGGAACTCCCCATGGAACTTCAGGAAGCAAAGGATCCAATCTGCGGGATGACCGTGAATGTCACCACAGCGAAACACAAATCGGAATATGACGGCAGAGAGTTCTACTTCTGTTGCGCCGGTTGCAAACAGAAATTTGACCGGCAACCCGATCTGTTTGTGGCCTCTCACGCTTCCGCGTAATCTACGCCAGGTCATGAGCCACTCTTGTGCAACTGGTTCTTGTATGGCCTTAAGGGCTGAAGGA
>JBAVQC010000198.1:0-30926 GCA_049693715.1 Acidobacteriaceae bacterium
CCGGGCCTAGGGAGCGGCTAAAGCCCTCAAGCGAGGAAGCCATTTACGGCACGGCTTTACAGGCTGCGGAAAAACGCGTCTTCAGGGTAGGCCGGGGATCTACCCTCGGCACGGCACTCGCGGTGTGATGATGGGGGCTAAAGAGCGCGCGTGAGAGCGGCGATCCCGAAATCAGTCCCTGCGGGACTCAATCTGTACTCGGCCGATGTCGTGCAGAAAAACCAGCGCTCACTCATTACCGTTCGCGTGAATTGTCTGCCGGACGACCTTGCTCGCCTCATCCATCGGTCCGGAGTTCCCGCAGACATTCACCATCCAATGCTGATAATTGTTGGTGAGAAACAACAGGTACTGTTTGCCCGACTCCAGGAACACGGCATCCTCCCTGTGCTCGCTGAAGATAGTGATCTCGCCCGTCTGTTTGCCTTTGACCTTCTGGTCGATATGCACCACATACTCGGTGCCATCCAACGCGTCCCAAGACTGCGGCACCTGGCGCGACGACATCACGGTGCCGATGACCACCGCCTGCGAGTCCTTCATCTCCTTGGAGACGGGCAGCGTGCCGGGACACGCCGCAAATGAAGCCGCCGTGAAAAAAAAGCAAAATAACCCTGTGCCGGCTCGCTTCAATCTCCCTCGCTTCCCTCGTCCGTCCATGATCCCACGATTGAAGCGCCATTCCGTCTGATAAACGGCTCACGAACCAAGAGATTCATCCCGTATCCACGAAAGTGTTATATCCCGATCACACCGCCGTGGCAGCCCTTCTAACACCGAGGCGGGAGCCGGGAGGCTTTTATTCCAGCCAGCGGCGGAAGATGAGTGCTCCGTTGGTTCCACCGAAGCCAAAGGAATTGGAGAGCGCCACCTCAAGCTGAGCCGATTGTGGCTTATTGGCAATGTAGTTCAGGTCGCAGGCTGGATCCGGATCGTCGAGATTGGTGGTGGGAGGGACGGTCTGATTTTGCAGGGCCATGATGGTGATCCCTGCCTCCAGGCCGCCGGCGCCGCCCAGCAGGTGCCCGGTCATCGACTTGGTCGAACTCACCAGGAGCTTGCCGCTGGTCGCGTGTTCCTTGAAAAGAGACTTGATGGCCGCGGTCTCCAGTGCGTCGCCGAGAGGAGTCGACGTAGCATGGGCATTGATGTAACCCACCTGGTTGGCTTCCAACCTCGCGCTGCGCAGGGCGTTCCTCATGGCCCGCAGGCACCCATCGCCTCGCGGAGCCATGCTGGTAATGTGGTAAGCGTCCGCGCTCATCCCATAACCCACCACCTCCGCCAGAATGGAGGCGTCGCGGGCGCGGGCATGTTCCAATTCCTCGAGGACGAGGATCCCGGCGCCCTCGCCGACCACAAACCCATCGCGGTCCTTGTCAAACGGCCGGCACGCATGCTCCGGGTCGGCGTTGCGGGTGGAAAGCGCTCGCATGGCGGCAAACCCACCTACCCCCATGGGCGTGATGGCGGCCTCGGCGCCGCCCGCAATCACCACGTCTGCATCGTCGCGCTCGATGGTGCGGAACGCGTTGCCCACGGAGTGCGCACTGGTGGTGCACGCCGTCGACATTGACTCATTCGGGCCCATTGCACCATACCGGATGCTGACTTGGCCTGCCGCGAGGTTGGCAATGGTTCCAGGAATAAAAAATGGTGAAATTTTGCGCGGGCCGCCTTGCAGCATAGCGCTGTGTTCCCGCTCGATCACGTCGAATCCGCCGATACCCGACCCGATATTCACCCCTACCCGCTCGGCGTTCCACGGACCGATCTTCAAACCTGAGTGGGTAATGGCTTCCTGGGCTGCAGCAAGCGCGAAATGGATGAAGCGCCCCATCTTGCGCGCTTCCTTCTTTTCCATAAAATCCAGTGGATTAAAGCCCTTCACCTCGGCCGCAAATGTTACGGGAAACCCGGTTGCATCGAAGCTGGTGATGGGAGCCATTCCGCTCTTGGCGGCAAGGAGGTTGTTCCAGACCTCGGGCGCAGTTCTACCTATTCCACACAACAGCCCGATGCCGGTAACAACGACCCTTCTTGCCATCTCTGTCGACTCACTTATTGCCCTTCGCGTTTTTCTCGATGTATTCCGTCGCGTCTTTTACCGTCTTGATTTTCTCTGCATCCTCGTCCGGGATTTCCAGGTCAAAAGCTTCCTCGAACTGCATCACCAATTCGACTACGTCGAGAGAGTCTGCTCCCAGATCTTCCTGAAACGACGCACTGGGAGTCACTTCCGCCTCATCGACCTGAAGTTGCTCGACGATGATCTGCTTTACCTTTTCTTCCACTGCTGCTGTTGCCATTCCGTTCTCCTGTCTATGAAAACAACTTGTTAGCGGTTTCGCGATCGGCTTACCCGGCGTAAATACGTTGGACCGGATTGGGCACACTCATCGTTAAGCCGCTCAACAGGGTTAGAACCCTGCAAGATTGGGCGAACGGTCCGGGAAGGCGGGTGCGACGGATGTCCGGTTTTCCTCCAGGCGCCGCCTGCCACAGAAAAAGGATCTGGCTTTGCAGGGGGTCCGGGAGAACCCGGCTGCGCCGGAAGCCAATGTCTGGCAGGAGACAGCAACAGGAAAAACGGCCTTGTCCGCAACCCGCGCAGTTCACGGCCCCAAAGTTTCCAGTCTACTGAGCGCTCCAGATGGTGTAAAGCGCGGCACCCCACTCACCGGGTCCCTGTTTCCCTCAACAACCTCACCGTCATGGCGAGTAAAGTCGAAAAAGAAGATGGCAATGTTTCCCGGAATTATCACACTCCTTTTTGCGGCCGCCGGATCGCTTGTTGCAGGCATCGTGGTGGCCACCTATTTTGAGCGCAGCCGCATGGGCGCAGAGCGAGCCGCTCATGAAAAATCCGCCAAAACTCTCGAAGACCAGTTGGCGGCGGCCCGCACGCAGTTGGACCACGCACAAACCGAGGGCTCGGAACTGAAGTCCACCGTCGCCCGCCTGGAAGAACGCCACGCTGCCACAGAACGCATGGTGGAACAGATGCGCGTAGGCCTGCCTGAGACTTTCAAATCTCTGGCCAGCGAGGTCCTGGAAGAGAAATCGAAGCATTTCTCCGAGCAGAACCAGAGCAGCCTGGGCCGGGTTCTCGAGCCGCTCAAGGCGAGGTTGGAGGATTTCCAGGCCAAGATTGAGGCCGCCCGCCTCGAACAGGTAAGAGGCGGCGAGAAGCTAAGTGCCCACATCGATAAGCTTTTCGAGTCGAACACACGGATCGGCGACCAGGCAAACAATCTGGCCGTCGCGTTGCGGGGGTCGAGCAAAGCGCAGGGGGCATGGGGAGAATTAATCCTGGAACGGACGTTGCAAGCCGCTGGCCTCCGTCCGGGACACGAATACGATGCCCAGGAAAGCTATGCTGCGGAGAACGGCTCCCGAGCACAGCCGGACGTGGTCATTCACCTTCCGGGCGACCGCCACCTCATCATCGACTCCAAGGTTTCCCTGGTTCACCACGGGGCCTACAACACCGCGGAAAGTGAGGCCGAACGATCGCTCGCGGCTGACAGTCATTGCAGCTCGGTACGCACGCATATCCGTGGCCTGGCAGACAAGAACTACCAGACCCTTTATGGCCTCAATTCGATTGATTTCGTGATCATGTTTCTCCCCTTCGAATCGGCCTTCATGCTGGCGGTTTCCCGGGACGAAAGGCTATGGGAGCAAGCCTGGCAGCGAAACGTTCTGCTGGTGAGCCCGAGTACTCTGCTTTTTGTGTTGCGGACGGTCGCCTCTCTCTGGCGGCAGGAGCAACAGAAGCACAACGTGGAGGAAATCGCCCGGCGGGGTGCGGAACTCTACAACAAACTGGCGGGCTTTGTGGCCGACTTTACCGAGATGGGGAAGCGCCTTGAGCAGGCCCAAACCAGCTACAGCGGCGCCCTGGCCAAGCTGCACACCGGACCCGGAAACGTAATCCGCCAAGCAGAGATGCTGAAGACCCTGGGTGTCAAGCCAACCAAACAGATTTCCCAGGGGTTAATCGAGCTGGCCCAACAAGAAACCCTGGAACTGGAAGACCAGCCAGAACTCCCTTAGGCGTCCGGTGAGCATTCGAACCCTGGCGAAAGGTGAGAGACCGCAGATCTCTCCACTCCGCTATGCTCCGAACCGATCAAAAGTGCGGGCATACCTTGGCATCCAAGGGGCGAAGATCGTAGGGTATGGGCTTTTAGCCCCTACCCTACAAAGTCCCCGGCGGCGCCGGATTCAACTTGGCCGCCGCAACCCCTTCAAACCCCGCCCGCAATCGTTCCCACGTACTATCCAGCGTTTCGGGAAGCACCCGTGTCTCCCCAATCACCGTCATGAAGTTGGAATCACCCAGCCACCGCGGCAAGGCATGCAGGTGCAGGTGGGCCGCGATGCCGGCACCCGCCGCCTGACCCAGGTTCAATCCCATGTTGACGCCATGGGGTGCATACACCTGGCGCAGAACCGCGTCGATTCTTTGCGCCAGCGTCATCATCTCCAGCGCGGCCGCCTCGTCCAGGGCGGCCAGCGTCTCATGGTGGGCATAAGGCACGACCATGACGTGACCGGACGTGTAAGGGAAGGCGTTCAGGCAAATAAAACAATGCTTTGCCCGCAGTACGATATGGGCCGCGCGCTCTGCCTCCTTCGCCGGCATGCCGTGTTCCACGGCGAACCGGGTGGCGGCGATCAGGTTACAAAAGACGCAGTCACAGTCGCCGGGCCAGGCAGCCAACGCCTGGGGCACACCTTTGCGCGCACCTTTCGGGAAACTCGGGTCCGCATCGACCAGGTAAGCGTAGCGCCACGGTGTCCACAGATAGTCCATGCGGTTAAAGTATACGAAGTGCCCGGGCACCCTTCACGGGCAGCGCATAACTCGCCTGCCCTGTCCTCACCACAGGGTTACAACCCAGTAAAAATAGGCATTTCCCACACTTTTTGAGACACTTTTCGAGACACGAATACCCGACTAGTTCGTTGACATGGTTTCCCGGCGATTGCTATAGTTGTGTATGAAGGGTCTACGTACAGGATTCGGCGTAGACATCCATCGCCGCTCTTGCTTTACCCCCCTCCCGGATGCTCCTACCGGAGATTGACGTAAGTGCCAAGCCGTTCAGTGCGGCTACACGGACAGTCTCCCTACGAACGTTTGCCGGCGGAGAGTAAACTTACGGTGCCCTACTTCGCCGACCAAGTCTGCAAATAGTCCGGCGAAGCAAGCTGCGGGACTGAATCATCTGAGCCTCGGTCAAAGTTGTGAGACCATGGCGGGCGTGATTCATCTAAAGCCCTGTAGTGGTGGACGGATCGGTAACTACCGATTGAGAATCCGGAGCTGGCATTCATGGCAGACGTCCTAAATCCTGAACGAACCGAGAGCACACACCTGAACACCGAACTGCAAACCCCAACGCTTGATGCACCGGCGGATCACTTCGACCCGTCTGAAGAACAGACTATCAACCCGCACGCTATTGCCCCCACCGTGCCGCACCGCGCCCTGGATCCAAAGCCTGCGACTACCCATTCCGGTTCAGACGATACCGAACTGACCGGCATGGAGGATTTTGCCGCCGCATTGGAATCCTTCGATCGCGAGCAAGCCGCCGAAGCGGCCGCACAGGCCTACGACGATAACGTCGTTACCGGCACCGTCATTAAGCTGACGGATAAGCATGTAGTGGTGGATGTCGGGCTCAAATCCGAAGGTCTCATCCCCCTGGAGCAGGTACTGGATCACACCGGACAGTCCAGGCTCAAAGCCGGCGACACGGTGGAAGTGGTGGTCGAGCGCGAAGAAGCCGAAGGTGGCTTCCTGCTCAGCTACGACAAAGCCCAGCGCCACCGGGTGTGGGATGCGATCGAACGTGCCGCCAACGACAAGACTCCTGTCGTGGGCACCGTGCTCGGGCGGGTCAAGGGCGGTCTGACCGTCGATATCGGCATCAAGGCGTTTCTGCCCGGTTCGCAGCTCGAAATCCGGCCAGTGCGTAATCTTGACGGCTACATTGGCCAGCAGATCGAAGTCCGGGTCATCAAGCTGAACAAAAAACGCGGCAACGTCGTGGTCTCGCGCAAGGAACTGCTGGAAGAAGAGCAGGTCAACAAGCGCAGCCTGACGCTCGAACACCTCGAAGAAGGCGCGATCCTTACCGGTACGGTGAAAAACCTCACCGACTACGGCGCTTTTGTCGACCTGGGCGGCATCGACGGCCTGCTGCATATTACAGACATGTCCTGGGGCCGGCTCACCCACCCTCGCGATCTGGTGAACGTAGGCGACGAGATCCAGGTCAAGGTCCTCAAGTTCGATCGTGATAAGCAGCGTGTTTCCCTGGGCTTCAAACAGCTCACTCCGGATCCCTGGCTCGACGCCGTCGAGCGCTATCCCATTGGCGCCCGGGTACGCGGGCGGGTGCTCAGCGTCACCGACTACGGCTCCTTTGTGGAGCTGGAGCAGGGCATTGAGGGGCTGGTGCACGTCTCCGAGATGACCTGGTCCAAACGGATGAAGCATCCGTCGAAGCTGGTTAAGCCGGGCGACGAAGTCGAGACAGTCGTCCTCAGCGTCAATCCCAGCGACCGCCGTATTTCGCTCGGCATGAAGCAACTGCTCGAGAATCCGTGGGAGCACCTTTCCGAGCGCTATCCTGCAGGCACCATCGTGGAAGGCCGGGTACGCAATCTGACCGACTTCGGCGCCTTCATTGAAATTGAAGACGGCATCGACGGGCTGGTGCACGTGAGCAATCTGAGCTGGACCAAGCGCGTCAAGCATCCTTCTGAGATCCTCAAGAAGGGCGAAAAGGTCCGCGCCGTGGTACTCGGCGTGGAAGCCGAGAACCGCCGTCTGTCACTCGGGATCAAGCAGCTTCAGCCGGATGTGTGGGAGACGTTCTTTGCCCAGCATCGCGTCGGCGATGTGGTCAAGGGCAAAGTGCTGCGCACCGCGCAGTTCGGAGCTTTCATCGAGATCGCCGAAGGTGTCGAGGGGCTCTGCCACGTTTCTGAAGCAGCCGATGCCCTGGGCCAGCCGATCAAGCTCGAAGCAGGCCAGGAGCATGACTTCAAGATCATCAAGATGAACCAGGATGAGAAGAAGGTAGGCCTCAGCTTGCGCGCAGTGGGCGAAGAAGCCAGCCGGGCCGACGTCGAGGCCTACAAGCAGCCGGTTTCAAGCTCCACCACCACCCTGGGTGACCTGGTCAACTGGAAGCGTCTCGAACACGAATAACGCTCACGAATAAGTTCCCGGGGGCGGGTGCCTTCGCCTACTTGGGGGTGTCGACCTTTAACTCGAAGTTGAATTGCTTCTTGCTGTCGAAGGAGCTGATGGCCCTGGTTTTGGACTTGCGACCCTTGAACTCTGCCCAGAGTTGATAATCCACGTCTGAAGCCAGCTGCCCAAAACGGTAATGTCCATCCGCTTCGGTGATAAAGGTCCTCACCTCGAGAGTCTTCTGATCCTGCAGGTAGGCCACGGCGTTCGCAAGTGGCTGGCTATCGGAGTTCAACACGGTGCCCTGTACGACGCGCACTGACTGCGCCAGGCTTTGCGCAAAGGTCAGTGGCTGGGTTGCTGCGCATACCAGCAGCAACAAGATTCCCCAAAGCTTCATTCTTCTTCCTCGTCGGCTACTTCTTCATCTTCGTCTTCGTAACCCTCTGCGTCCACTTGCGACAATTCGAGGGGTTCGGTTGCCACTACTTCGAACTCGGTCCCGCATTCATCGCAGACGACAATATCGCCTTCTTCAACTTCGTCGGGATCGAAATCGAGAACGCTTTCGCATTCCTGACAAACTGGCATACAGCTCTCCTTTCCCGGAGTATTAAAATGGTTATGGTGACCGCCACGCATAGGCGGCTTGGCTAGTTTCCGGGAGAACACGCCGGACGTCAAGAAACTACTGTGGGACACCAGATCGTACCGCGAACCGGCGCCGGATGTTAAAGCGTTTTCATACGGCGAGATCACGGCAACTGTGAAAACGCGTTAGGCTTACGAAAGAAATCATGGCACGCTTTCCCCGCACCGGTGTCTCCGCCCTTTCTTTCCCGAGCTTTCGCGGGGTTACCAGTCAACTTGTGATAGCCAACGTTGTCGTGTTTTTTGTGCTGCTGCTGATGCAGTATGCGGCGCCGCACGTAGCGTTGATCATTGTCACCTACTTTTCGCTCACCCCGGCTTTTCTGCTCCACGGCTGGATCTGGCAACTCGCCACTTACAGCTTTTTGAATCAGGGCGTGCTGCATGTTGCCCTCAACATGCTGACCCTGTGGTTCATCGGCTCATTTCTTGAGACGTCGAAGGGAAGCCGCTGGCTGCTGGAAATCTACTTCCTGTGCGCGATAGGCGGCGGTCTGATCGGAAGCGCCCTTAGCTTCACCCAGATCTTTCATGCCAGCCCGCTTTCCACGACCACCAGCGCTGACGCCGCACTCTTTGGCCTGCTGGCCGCGTTCGCCGTGCTCTTTGGCGACTTGGAAATGTACATGTTCCCCCTGCCGGTAGCGATCAGAGCCAAATACCTGGTCATCGTCTACATGCTGATCGAGGTAGCATTCCTGCTTTCCGGGGGGCCGCCCCTTGCCTATTTCGTCATCCTGAGTGGTGCGTTGTTGGGCTTTCTGTTTGCACGGCGTACCCCGCGGCGGGGTATGAGCACTGCCGTCAGCGAGGGTCTCTTCAGTCTCCGTAACAACTACTACCGCTGGAAGCGCCGGCGCACCGCACGCAAATTCGAGGTCTACATGCGCAAGCAAAACCGCGACGTCCGCTTCGACAACGAGGGCCGCTACATCGACCCCGACGAAAAGCGCGATCCCAACGACCGCAAGTGGATGAACTAGTGTAGTGCGTCACTCATAACATCGTGTATGCGGTGCGGCTGA
This sequence comes from Acidobacteriaceae bacterium, assembly GCA_049693715.1. Lineage (GTDB taxonomy): Bacteria > Acidobacteriota > Terriglobia > Terriglobales > Acidobacteriaceae > PALSA-350. The sequence goes on from JBAVQC010000198.1 coordinate 8,896, forward strand.
TCCAGCCTAGATAGCACAATTCGACACGGCACGCGGACTCATGAGGGCTTCTAACGTGTGGCGCGAACCATGATGGGTTTAGTCCCGCAGGGACGGCTGAACTTAGGACGCTGCGTCCTGGGTACATCATGCAACATGATTCAGTCCCGCAGGGACGGTTGAAGGTTGCTCAGGATGGCGTCGCGGCGTATTTCCAGCCGTCCCTGCGGGACTGATCGTGCTCTCCAAGCCAACCCAGGACTGGCGTCCTGGGCTAAGTTCAGCCGTCCCTACGGGACTGAGTTGGGAAATAGGGTTCACACACACACTTTCGCCCCTAAGGCAGCCACCCGGTTCGTGGGAACACAAATTGCCGGACATTTTGTTGTATCACCGGATAAACGTCCATCTGTGTGACGCACTCCACTAGCTCGCGGTTTATTTTTGCTCAACCTGTGGTCCGTATATGTAATTCCCGCAGTTGCTGAGCGCTCACCGGGGTGGGTGCATCCACCATCAAATCAATAGCCTTCGCCGTCTTGGGAAATGCGATGACCTCCCGCAAACTCTGCGCCCCGGCCAGAATCATCGCAATCCGATCCAGTCCCAGAGCGATCCCTCCATGGGGCGGCGTCCCATACGTAAGTGCTTCCAGGAAAAACCCAAACCGCGTTCGCGCCTCCTCTTCGCTCATACCCAAGGCGCGAAATATCTCCTGCTGCACATCCTGCCGGTGGATCCGAATAGACCCGGATCCCAATTCCAGCCCATTCATCGCCAGGTCGTAATACCGCGAGCGCACCGACGCTGGATCCGAAACCAGTCTCTCCATATCCTCTTCATGCGGTGAGGTAAACGGGTGGTGTGCCGGCAACCAACGTTGCGATTCCTTATCGAATTCGAACATGGGGAAATCCGTCACCCAGATGGGGCGGAACGCAGCGTCTCCAGCGACCTGCTGTCCCAAAAGGCGCTCCGGTGACTCGACCACCAGGTCGGTAATCGCGGATACCCCATGCCGGTCGGCGTACCGCCGGGCCAATTCCACCCGAAGATTCCCCGCCGCCGAGTAGACACAAATCTCGCGCTCGGAAAGGTGGCCATGCGTCTTGGTGTCGCTTGCCTTGATATGGGAAGCAGCATCGCCGGCCACCAGCACCAGCAAATCTTCTGCCGCCCCCTCCGCCCGCCCAGGAGCCAGTTCCCGAATCTTCTTCACCGCATCGGGGAAGCTTTTCTCCAGCCGCTTCCAGTCATCGATCATCTTCGCGCCCTTGCCGGCGTCGAAGAGCGGCCGGTTGTCGTCGCGCTCTTTGCGCGAAAGCTCCCCGACCTTAGGGATGCACACCACTACTACCGGCTGAGTTGGATCGATGGCCAGCGTCTGCAAATCCTCATCGCGGAAAGCGGAGCGGACATCCGTCAGCCCCGGCATGCGCAAATCCGGCTTGTCGATGCCATAGCGGCGCATGGCTTCGTCGTACGTAATCCGCGGAAAGGGTGTAGACATCACCACGCCCACCGCCCCGAACGCCTCTCGCAGAAACGTCTCGACTACCTGGAAGACGTCTTCCTGTTGTACAAACGACATCTCCAGATCCACCTGGGTGAACTCGGGTTGCCGGTCAGCGCGCAAGTCCTCATCGCGAAAGCAGCGGACGATCTGAAAATACCGGTCGAAGCCCGAAATCATGAGAATCTGCTTGAACAACTGCGGCGATTGCGGCAGGGCATAGAAGTCGCCGGGATGCACTCTGCTGGGCACCAGGTAATCCCGCGCGCCCTCCGGGGTCGATCGCGTCATGAACGGGGTCTCGATTTCAAGAAAGCCCTGGTTCGACAGGCTCTCTCGCACTGCCCGCGCGATTTTATGGCGGAGCTCGAAGTTCCGCTGCATCTGTTGCCGGCGCAGATCGATGTAGCGATACTTCAGCCGCAATTCTTCATTGGCAATCGCCTCTTCCGCCGGCGAAAAAGGAGGGACCCGGGAGTCGTTCAGCACCAACAACTCTCTGGCTGAGACCTCAATCTCACCAGTGGGCATCTTGGGGTTGATGACATCCTGGCCCCGAAGCCGGACGGCGCCCACCACTGCCACTACATACTCCGGCCGCACCTGTTCGGCCTTCGCGTGGCCTTCCGGAGTGAGGTCTTTATCCAGCACGATTTGCGTTATGCCGGTGCGGTCGCGCAGATCCAGGAAGATCAGGTTGCCGTGGTCGCGGCGCCGGTTCACCCATCCCATGAGGATGACTTGTTCGCCGGCTTGCTGCGCGCGGAGTTGTCCACAAGTGTGCGTGCGTTGAAGAGTGCCTAGAAAGTCGAGCAATGCGGCTGTCCTAATTTGAAGTTGAAGTGGGAGGGGGGCCGAGAAGAGCGGAAAGCTTCTGGCCGAGTTCGCCTCGAGGAACCTTGCTCTGCTCACCGGAGGCGAAGTGCTTTACCGTGAAGATACCGGAGGCGGCTTCGTCCTCGCCAAAAATCACGATGGCGTTCGCGACCTTGTTTCCCGCCTCAAACGATTTCTTAAGCCGGAACGATCCGTCGCCCAACTCGATCCGCAAGCCGTCAGCCCGCAGTTCGCGCGCCAAAACCAGCGCGGCTGGGTTCATGCGTTCGCCCAGCGGCGCGATGTAGGCTGCGGCAGGTAGCGGCTTATGCCTGGCCTGTGCCAGCAGCGTCAGCACCAGGCGATCTTCGCCCATAGCGAACCCGATCCCTGGGGCCTTGGGACCGCCGATCGCTTCGGAAAGCCCATCGTAGCGGCCGCCACCGAGCAAGGCATTCTGTGCCCCAAGGTCCTCGGAGACAAACTCGAACGTCGTCCGGGTGTAGTAATCCAGTCCCCGCACCAGGCGATGGTCGTGCTCGTAGGGCACTCCACATGCGTCCAGGGCGCTGCAAACGGCAGTAAAGTGCTCCTTGGAGCCCTCGTCCAGCGAATCCCAGATGCGAGGCAGCGTGGCAATGATGGGCTGATCTTCAGCATGCTTGCAATCCAGCACCCGCAGCGGGTTGGTGACGGCACGCCGCTGGCAATCCTGGCACATGCGTCCCACCACCGGCTCGAGCGCCGCTTTGAGTGTCTGCACATAGCGCGGCCGGTCAGTTGCTGAGCCCACAGAATTGAGCAGCAGCTTCCAGCCTGTAATGCCGAGTTCCCGGAGCAGGGTGGCCAGCATTTCCAGCACTTCCGCATCGCGCAGCGGCGACTCGCTACCGGCGCTTGGCGGTCCAATCACCTCGGCGCCGATCTGGTAGAACTGCCGGTACCGGCCCTTTTGCGGCCGGTCCCGGCGAAACTGCGGCCCGATGTAGTAGAGCTTCTGTAACTGGCCGGTCTCGCCCAGCTGATGTTCAATGTAGGCGCGAACCACGCCGGCGGTGTTTTCCGGCCGGAGTGTCAGCGACTGTGCCGACTCCGCATCCGGGGTGAACGTGTACATCTCTTTGGAAACGATATCGGTGTCTTCGCCCACCCCCCGTGAGAAGAGCTGGGTGTCTTCAAGAACCGGAGTACGAATTTCGCCGAACGAGTACCGCTCAAAAACGTACCGAGCCGTGCTCTCGACATAATTCCAGAGTTCCGTTTCCGGCGGCAGCAGATCCCGAGTGCCCCGGACAGCTTGCAAAATGCTCATAAGTGCTGAAGTATCCAACTATTACCAGAATACAGGCGCACCCCAATCCATTCCACTCAGGCGGGACGCCGGCGCCGTGGCAGTACGCGAAAGGAAGGGTACGGGTGCCCCGCTGGGGATACCACCGCGCTGTCTGTGAAACTCCTAACCAATTGATGAGTGATCCTGGCTCACTCCTGCCACTTCTCCCGCTCCTTCAAATAATTAGCCGTGTAATCCAAATAATTCCGCGCATACTGCAAAATCGACTCCCGCTCCATAGGATCCAGCTTCCGCCGCTCTTTGCCAGGCACCCCCGCCCAAAGCGTATTTGCCGGAACCACCGTATTCTCCGTGATCACCGCGCCGGCGCCAATAATCGAGCCCTCGCCGATTCTTACCCCATTAAGAACCACGGCCCCCATCCCAATCAGGCACGCGTCCTCGATCACGCAACCGTGCACCGTCGCATTATGTCCAATCGTGACCCAATCCCCAACCACGACCGGATGCTTGTACCGCATTCCGTGCAACACCGCGCAATCCTGAACATTGCTATTAGCCCCCACGCGAATGGAATGAACATCGCCCCGCAAAACCGCGTTCATCCACACACTGGAGTTCTGCCCCAACTCCACTTGCCCAACGATCTGTGCGGAAATATCGACGTAGCACGACCCGGGGATCACTGGGCTATAACCGAGATAAGACCTGACCATGAGGAAATTCCTTCCAGGTAACGCTGATTAAGCTTGACTCCATACCTAAAAGGTAACGTAAGCTTATAGAACCCAATTGGGATGTTTGGAGGTGTGGTTCATTTGGCAGAGGTTCGCGTGCAGGAAGGCGAGCCGCTTGAAAATGCATTGCGCCGGTTTAAGCGCAAGGTTCAGCAGGAAGACATTATTAAGGAAGTGAAGCGTCACTCCTTCTACCTGAAACCTGGCGAGCGCCGTCGAGTAAAAGAAGCACTGGCGCGCAAGCGGAATCGTAAGAAGGCAAGAAAAGAGCAGGACTAACCCTGCAAATGCCGGCTTGGCGTTGTTAACCCACTGATACGCCAGGTCGGCAGTCCCGCACTCTTCAAGAATTTGTAAAGAGGTTTGGCACCATTTCCCCTCTCATTCCCGGGTTAGGCGAATGCGAGGAAAGTTGTCGAATTGCAAGACGAAGTAGCTGGTTGGTGAGACGAAGCCAATCCGGCGCTTGGTCGACGGAATACTGAAAAATTCCAAGGCATGCTCGGGGGGACGCGTAATGGACTTCATCGACAAGATACTGAAATGTTCTGATTGCGGTAACGACTTTGTCTTTACCGCCGGGGAGCAACTCTTTTTTCACGATAAGCAGTTCAAGAACGATCCAAAGCGTTGCAAACAGTGCAAAATCAAGCGTGTGGCTGGAACCGGCAGTGGCGTACGCACAGAAACCCGGACGGTTTGTTCGGAGTGCGCCACCGAAACCACCGTTCCCTTCAAGCCCACACAAGGTCGTCCCGTGCTCTGCAGGTCTTGCTTCCAGCAGCGACGGCCCCCGGTTCCAGCTACAGTAGCCGCCAGCGCCGCTTCTTAATCAACGGAAACCCCGCTGTATCTCTCCAGGGAATGCAAGCTCACTCGGAGAGATACAGCGGGTATCTAATTTGCGGTGGCAGGCTTCCGTGCTGCGGTTCGCCCGGTCTTGGCGGCCGGGCTCAATTTCTGCGCCGACTTCTGCTTCTTGTCTTCGTGGGTGACGAGGAGCGCCTCGATCTGGCGCAATAGATTCATGATGTTCATCGGCTTGACCAGCATTTCGTCCATGCCCTCGTCTCGCCATTCGGAGCCGGGAACCGGGAACGCCGTGAGCATGGCCACCGCCGGTTGATACGAAACCTGCTTGGCTGCCCGAACCACTTCGAGCCCGGCCGATTCGTTCTCCATCCGCATGTCGGTGATCACCATGTGGAAAGTGCCGGCCCGCAGCTTGGACCGGGCCTCGCGAGCGGAAGCTGCTGTTTCCACCTCAAAATCGTTCATTTCCAGAACCGCTTTGAGGGTCAACAGGATCGCGAGCTCGTCATCTACCAAAAGAATGCGACGTTTCATGGGGAAAAACTCCAAAGTGCAAAAGCAATACGGTTACGGGGGGTCTTTGTCGCCTGATCGGATCCTACCTGAATTGGCCTTCCTTTGAGCGGGTATCCATTCATTGATTAGACTGGCAACGTGGCAGAATACCACGTTGAGAACTTCGGATGCCGAGCCAGCCGGGCGGACGGTGAAATCATAAGCGCCGAGTTGCGCGATCGCGGTCTCACTCCGGCCTTAAGCCCCGACCGGGCCGACGTGATCATTGCCAATACCTGCAGTGTGACTGCCCAGGCGGATCGCACCGCCCGCGCTTTCCTGCGGAGAATGCACCGCGAAAACCCCACCGCGCGCATCCTGGTCACCGGATGTTACGCCCAGCGCGCACCGCAGGAGGTCGCCGGACTGCCCGGCGTCCACGCAGTCATCGGCAATAGTCATAAGGCTCTCGTCCCCGAAATGGCCCAACAGGCCGCCGCCTTTGTTCCGTTGGCAGCTCTCTCGGTGGATGACACATTTGCCCACTCAGAGTTGTCCATGCCTCAGAGCGGCTGGTATGCCGGCGGCCTGACGCGCCCCAACCTCAAAGTGCAGGATGGCTGCGGGAACCGCTGCTCCTTCTGCATCATTCCCACCACCCGCGGCCACAGCCGTTCGCTCTCGCTCCAAGCCTGCCTGCAGAGTGTGCGCGCTTTTGCCGACGCCGGCGGCACTGAGATGGTGCTTTCCGGCATCAATCTGGGGCGCTGGGGCCGGGATCTCCAGCCGCAACACACGCTGGAAGAACTGGTGAGTGAAATCCTGTCCCAGACCGCTTTGCCGCGCCTGCGTCTCAGCTCTGTCGAGCCCATGGATTGGACGCTACAACTGCTGGCGCTGTTCCGCAGCCCATCCGCCGGTCGCCTGGCGCGCCACGCTCATCTGCCCCTGCAATCAGGCTCCGACGCCATTCTCCGCGCCATGCATCGCCGCTATCGGCCATGGCACTACGCCGAGAAACTGCGCCTGATTCGCGAAACCATGCCCGACGCCGCCATCGGCGCGGACGTGATGGTGGGCTTTCCGGGCGAGACCGACAGTCTGTTTGAGGAGAGTTTCGCGTTTGTCGCGGCTCAGCCCTTCACCTACCTCCACCTGTTTCCCTTTTCCGCTCGTCCGGGGACCAGGGCGTGGCAGCTCGCGAAGCAGCATCCCGTCCCGTCCCGTGTGGTGGCGGAACGTAGCGCGCGCCTGCGCGAGCTGATCGCCGCCAGGAACCTTGTTTTCCGCCGAAGTTTCCTGGACCGCGAACTCCCCGCGGTCACTTTGCATGCGCCGCCAGACGAGAAGGCCAGGGCTCTCACCGACAACTTCCTCGAGGTGCGGCTCGACGCCTGTCTGCCGGCAAACCAGAGTGTCCGCGTGCGCATCGGAGGCCTTGACGACAGTGGTCTGACGGGCCATGTAGTCGCATGACCGAAGGTTGAGAGAGTTCTTCCGGACAGTGTCGCGAAATGCTATGCTTTATTTGAGGGGCCTTGCGTCTCTCGTTTCCGGAGGAAACCATCGATAAGCGTTCAGCTAAGTCCTTTATCCGCATTAACGACAGAATTCGGGCGCGTGAAATCCGCGTCATCGACGAGAACGGTGAACAGCTCGGAATTCTGCCTCCCTTCGAAGCTCTGAAAATAGCCCGCGAGCGTGGCCTCGACCTGGTAGAAGTTTCGCCCACCGCCCAGCCACCCGTCTGCCGCATTCAGGATTACGGCAAGTTCCTTTACGAGAAGGACAAGAGCGATCGCGCCGCACGCAAGAAGCAGAAAGTCATCGTTGTCAAGGAAGTGAAATTCTCCGTGACCGTGGATGAGCATGACTACCAGACCAAGAAAAACCAGGCGGTTCGCTTCCTCGCCGAAGGCGACAAAGTCAAGGCCTCTTTACGCTTCAAGGGTCGTCAAATGGCCCACCGTGAGCTGGGTTACGCCATCATCAATCGCCTGATTCAGGACATGGGCGATGCCGGCATCGTCGAGTTCATGCCTCGCATGGAAGGCACGACCTTGCACGCCATCCTGGCCCCCGGCAAGAAAGCCGAACCACCCAAGAAGCCAGCCGCACCCAAACCGCCAGCGCAAGGCCTGGTAGGCCAGCAACACCCCCAATCCGCCCAGTCGTAAGCCACCGCCGCCCAGGTCTCGCTTTTGAGACCTGCGGTGCGCCGTCCTCCAAAGCAAATCTGTCAAACTGGCGCCAGCACCCACCTCTCCCGTATAATCACCACAGTTGTCAACACGCGCAGCAAGCAGGAAAACCATGCCCAAATTAAAGACCCACAAGGGCGCGGCCAAGCGCTTCAAGAAGACCGGCACGGGGAAAATTCTCCGCGGTCAAACCAAGAAGCGCCACATTCTAACCTCCAAGAGCAAGAAGGTTAAGAAGAAGTTGAGCGGCCTCGTTCTGGTTTCTGACGGTGACAAGCGCAAGGTAGCGCGCATGATCCCCTACGCCTGATCGGCCCGCACGGGTTAGGGCCATTGGCCCCTGTCCTCAGGACAAGACGATCGGCTTAACAGCGAGTGAAGAGGTATTTCCTACCTCCAGCCGCATAACGGACTACCCAAAGGAGAACCAACCATGCCCCGCGTAAAACGTGGCACAAAACGCAATGACCGCCGCAAAAAGATCCTCAAGCGAGCCAGCGGTTACTTCCTCACTAAATCCAAGCTTTACCAGGCAGCGCAGGAGGCCGTAGAACGTGGTCTCAAGTTCGCCTACATCGGCCGCAAGCAAAAGAAGCGTCAATTCCGCTCTCTCTGGATCGTCCGCGTCGGCGCTGCAGCCAAGCTCAACGGCATCAGCTACTCGCAACTCATTCACGGCCTCAAGCTGGCCGGCATCGAGCTCGACCGCAAGATTCTGGCCGAACTCGCCATTCACGATCCGGCCGGTTTTACCGCATTAACTGCCCAGGCCAAAAGCGCGCTCAACAAAACCGCCGCCGCATAACCCTTGCTCTGAAGGGTACGGCCTTTAAGCCGTACATACTTACTGAGAGTGAATGCGGCTTTACAGGCTGCGGAAAATTCTTGCTTTGTATCGGGGCACGACTTAAGTCGTGCCGCACAACAATCGAATGGATGAGGGCTTTAGCCCCTGAGCTACGGTTTTAGATCACTCATGGCGGTCAGTCGCCTGGAGAACGGCAGCAAAAAGCCGCATTTCAGCAGCTAAACGTGATGATGCAATGCCGCAAGCCGAAGAAGAGCGTACCTCAGGGGCTAAAGCCCGAGAGTGGTTTCAATCGGATGCGGCACGACTGAAGTCGTGCCCTGATACAAAGCCGATTTTTCGGCATCCTGTTTAGCCGCTGAGGGACTGGTTTCGCTTTCGCAACCCGCAAGCCCGGTCGCACTGAATCGGGCTGCTGTTCCCATGGTCAGAATCGATCTCCTAGATGCCGCCCATTGAGATTCCCGCACTAAAGGACTATTCGCCCGGAGCTCTGGATACCTTCTTCGGCGAAATTCTGGCCCAATTCGATCAGGATGCCGCCGCCGCGACCACGGTTGAAGCCGTGGAGCAACTGCGCATCCGCTGGATCGGCCGCAAGCAGGGCCTGCTCATGCGCATCAGCGAGGTGCTGAAGGGCGCGCCGCCCGAAGCCCGCCGCGAAGCCGGGATGCGTTTCAACACCCTCAAGTCCGCCATCGAGCCGCGGTGCGACCCCGATCAGCTAATAGCCAAGGCACCCGTGACCGATGTGATCGACATCACGCTGCCCGGCACCCGCCTCGCGCTCGGTGCCGAGCACCCGCTGGTCCGCACCATGCACGAGATCGTCTCCGTCTTTGCGGCCATGGGATACTCGGTTGGTTTAGGCCCCGAGGTCGAAACCGACTACTACAATTTCGAATCGTTGAACTTTCCTCCCGGGCACCCCGCGCGCGACACCCAGGACACGCTGGTGGTTGCCAACCAGGAGCGCAAGCCCCTGCGCGACCGGCTGTTGATGCGCACCCACACCTCGCCGGTCCAGATCCACACCATGGAACAGCAACCGCCGCCGTTGCGAATTGTCATCCCCGGCAAGGTGCACCGCAACGATGCAATGGACGCCACCCACTCCCCCATCTTCCACCAGGTGGAGGGGCTCTGTGTCGACACCAACATCACCTTCTCCGACCTCAAGGGCACGCTCGACCACGCCATGAAGGCGTTCTTCGGATCGAACGTCAAGACCCGGTTCTTCCCCTCGTTCTTTCCTTTTACGGAGCCCTCGGCCGATGTGCAGATCAGTTGCATCTTCTGTGGCGGCCGCGGCTGCCGCAAGTGCAAGCAGTCCGGCTGGATCGAGCTTCTCGGCTGTGGCATGGTCGACCCCGCGGTGTTTGCTTTCGCCGCCCGCGAGCAGCCCGCCTACGACGCGAAAAAAATCAGCGGCTTCGCCTTCGGCATGGGCGTCGAACGCATTGCCATGATGAAGTACGGTATCGGTGAAATCGGCCAGCTCTACTCCGGCGACATGCGCTTTCTGGAGCAATTCAAGTAAGTGAACATTCTCTCCCAATGGATTCGTTCCTACGTACCCGGCCTTACCTTGCCCGATCGTGAGCTCGCCGAGGCGCTGACCCTGCGCGGCATAGCCGTCGAAGGCATCTACGAACTCGGTCCGGGAAACGGCTCCCTCTTCGAGATGGACATCACCACCAACCGCGTTGATGCCATGAACCACTACGGCATCGCGCGCGAGGCGGCCGCGATCGCGGGTCTTGCCCTGGCGCCTCTCGACGCCGCGCTGCCGCCATCGCAACCAGTGACCGTTCCAATTAAAGTTTCGATCGAAGCCCCGGAACTCTGTGGGCGTTTCACCGCGCGGTCCCTCAGCCAGGTGCATATTCAGTCCTCGAGCGGAGTGGTCACCGGGCGCTTCGCCCTGCTGCAGCAAAAACTCATCTCCAATGCCGTGGATGCCACCAACTTCGTCACCCTCGCGCTGGGCCATCCCACCCATGCCTTCGACCGCGACAAGCTGGAAGGCGGCATTATCGTGCGCCGCGCACGCGCTCAAGAAAAACTCAAAACATTGGACGGCATCGAACGCGTGCTCGACTCCGAGGACCTGGTCATTGCCGATGAAAAAAAGGCCATCGGCCTGGCGGGCGTCATGGGCGGCTGGGATACGATGATCACCGCCGAAACCAAAAATATTCTGGTCGAAGCCGCCTGGTTTGATCCCGCGACCGTACGCCGTAGCAGCAAACGCCACGGCCTGCACACCGACGCCTCCCATCGCTTCGAGCGCGGTGCGGACTTCAATGCGCCCCCGGTAGCCTCCGCCATGGTCTCTCAGCTTATCCTCCAGGCCGGCGGTCACGTTGAGGGAGAAATGGTAGATGTGGTCATCTCCGCAGCTGCTGCCCGGACCGCATTGCGCCCGCCCATCGGGCTTACCCATCGCGAAGTACGACGCATCCTCGGTGCAACAGAAGACGGGCGCGGCGTGGAGCAGGAGACGACAGAATCAGTACTGCAGGCCCTTGGCTGCACCTTGCACAAGGCAGCGGAAGGCGAATACCAGGTAACCTTGCCCAGCTGGCGGCTGGATCTCGAACGCGAAATCGACTTGATCGAAGAGATCGCCCGCGTCTATGGCTACAACCGCTTTGCCAACACCCTCCCCACGTTTTCCGGCATCGTGAAGGAACAGCCGGATGCCCGCAAGGAAGCGGTGGTCCGCCAAACCCTGCTCGGCCTGGGTTGGAACGAAGCCTTATCCAGCACTTTCTGCTCCGCTACCGACGCGGTTACATTTGCGCCCCAGGCGGCCCTCGCCGTAGCCTTGGGCAATCCGCTCAACGAAGAAGCCGGTATGTTACGTCCGTCACTGTTACCCGGCATGCTCACCATGCTGGCCCACAACCTGAACCGCAACGTGAGCGATATTCAGCTCTTCGAAAACGGCACCGTCTTCAGTGGAGGCCCGGAGCGCGTCGACGAGCGTCCCGCCCTCTCCCTGGGCGCCTCGGGGTCGGTGTGGAGCGGGCCCGAGCTTCCCGCGCACGCTATCGACTTCTACGATCTCAAGGGCGCCATCGAAGAAATACTGGAAAAGTTTGCCCAGCGCTCCTTCTATTTCGACACCTTCGATGCCGCCGCGGGAATCACGCCCGCATGGCTCCATCCCGGCCGGTCGGCTCGTGCCGTCGCCGATGGCTTGACCGTCGCCTGGTTTGGTCAGCTCAATCCCGCCGAGGCCCAACAGCGCAAGCTTCGGCAGACCGTTTACGCGGGAGAAATCTACCTCGACCGTCTCTATCGCTTGCCGCTCCGGCAACCCATTGCGCCGGAGCTCTCGCGCTACCAACCCGTCGAGCGCGATTTCTCTTTCGTCTTCGCCGATGAGGTGCGCTGGCAGTCGATTGACGATGCCTTGCACAATTTGCACATCGCCGAACTCACCCGCTTCGCACCCCGGGAGATCTTTCGCGCCAGTCAAGCCTTGCCCCGCGGACACTATTCCATTCTTATCCGCGTCACCTTTCAGGCACTGGAGCGCACACTCCGCGAAGAAGAACTGCAAAGTTATTCACAGGCTGTGATGGCTGCGCTCGAGTCACTGGGTGGACGGCAACGCGCATAAGCATTTTCTTTGCTGCGCCCAGCAGATAATCGAATGTACAACCTCTCGAAACGAGGGGAACACTCTAAGGTAACGCACCCCCTTCTTTCCTCTTGAGCCGCCGAATTTGCGGTCTATACTTTTCTTGAGAACGCAATCCTTCTTTTGTGTAATGAGGTTTTGATGTCCACACTCGCAGAACACCCTCCCGAGATGACCATGGCCGCAGATGATTTTCAGGCGCTCGAAGAACGCGTACTGCGCACGATAGAATTACTAAAAGGCGAACGTGAGCTTCGATTCTCCGTCGAGCAACACGCTTCGCGTCTCACTCACCGTGTCGAAGAACAGGCCGCGCATGTTGCCCAGTTAGAAGAGCAACTCTCGGGCCTGCAGAAGGAGCGGGATGCAGTGCGGCAACGCATCGAGCGCCTGCTCAAACAAATTGACGAACTAGGCGATTGATCGGGGACCCATGGCAGAAAGTCTTGAAGTTCGGCGTGCCACCACGTCCGTCAGCGTAGATATTTACGACCAGACCTATCACCTGCGCGCTTCTGATACCGACTATATTCAGAAGCTCGCAGCCATGGTTGATGGAAAGATGCGTGCTGTCTCCGCCAACGGCAATACGGTGGACTCCCTGCGCGTCGCCGTACTCGCCGCCTTGAACATCGCCGATGAACTCCTGCGTCTGCAGGAGCACACCCGTGTCCTTCGCGGCAGCATGAGCGAGACCCAGACCACGCTCCGTTCCCGCGCCAACAGTCTTTCCGGTCTGTTGGACTCGATACTCGACCCGGAACACCATTACCACGATCGTGTTCCCGTCGGGGCCGGTGTCAATACCGGGCAGTCACTTGCCAATCAGCTTCGCTGACGTTAGCATCCATTCAGAGACCGGCCTGCAAAGCAGGTGCGGCAGTTAACGCTGGTTGAACCAACATTCATCGAACCGGGACTCGACTCGAACAATCGGCTCCGTGTGCAGTGTCCGCCAGTCCGGAATGCCTAAAGAGCTGCGGAGAGTCCCAACGTCTTAGGACGGGTTCACCGGCGCACTGCTGCACGGCCCAGTGGGTCGGTTTCGTCTTTCTATTTCCGTGCACCCGCACCTCTTCCAGTTCGGCCGCCTCATCTTGCCGACCTATGGATTCCTGGTTGCGGTGGGCACCGTAGCCTCGCTGCTGCTCCTTGTTCGAACCGCCCGCCTGCTCTCGCTTGATACCGACAAGATCTGGAGTGTGGCCCTGCTCGCGATTGTCACCGCCATTCTTGCCAGCAGCATTCTCCTCATCCTCTTCCACTGGCCACGCTACGGCCTTGGTGTTGGACTCGTGCAGGCCGCGGTAACATCCGGGACTGCCTTCGCCTATGCCTTGCATCTCGGCCTCCCCATCCGGCGAACCGCGGACGCCTTCGCCCCCAGTCTCGCCCTGGGCAGCGCGGTCGCGTCCATTGGCTGCCTGGAAGCTGGATGTGACTATGGCACCCCGGCTCGAGTGCCCTGGGCCGTGATCTTCAACGATCCCGCCGCCTCACCCGGAACTCCGCTGGGCGTGCCGCTGCATCCCACTCAGCTCTATACCAGCCTGCTGCAGTTTCTGCTGTTGGTCTTCGTGTTGTGGCTGCTGCATCGTCCGCACCAGGATGGAGAGATCCTGGGTACCTGGCTTTTCCTTAGCGGTCTGGCCAGCTCCCTGCTGTCATATGTGCTTGGTGACGGGGTGGTGGCCGCGCAATTCATCGGTGCGTTGATGGTGCTCGCGGGAGGCCTCCTGTGGGTACGCCGTCAACCCGCGGCCGAGGTCTCCCGTGGCGGATGAAGAACCGCCATTGCGCCGGCTGGTGGTTCCCGAAGAGGCCAACGACCAGCGTCTCGATCTGTTCTTAGTCCAGCAGCTGAGTGAGGTCAGCCGCTCGCGGGTGCAATTGCTGCTGCGGCAAGGCGGTGTGCTCATCGACGGCAAGCTGGCCAAGGCTTCGCGCAAGCTGCGCGCCGGCGAAGACATTTCCATTCTGGGTGATCCCCAGCCCCCTCCCTTGCGCGCGATGGCAGAAGCCATTCCGCTGGAGATTGTTTACGAAGACGGAGACCTTGCGGTCGTGAATAAGCCCGCGGGCATGATGGTCCACGCCGGCTCCGGAGCGACCGACGATGCGCGCAACCGCGGCACTTTGGTGAATGCACTGTTACACCATCTGCAAGAGCTCTCCTCCACCAGCGGTCCCTTGCGCCCCGGCATCGTGCACCGTCTTGACAAGCAGACGAGCGGCCTCATCGTGGTGGCGAAGAACGACGCGACCCACGCCAAGCTCTCGTCGATGTTCGCCCGCCGCCAGATGCGCAAACTCTACATTGCGTTGGTGCAAGGGGAGCTGGCCCAGGAGAGAGGAACGGTCAATGCGTCCATCAGCCGCGACTCCATTCGCAGAACCCGCATGACCACTCGTCGCGAAGGGGGCCGGTCCGCCGTCTCGCATTGGCAAGTGCTGCGCCGCATCCAGGGCCCTTACGGCAGCTTTACCCTGGTCTCGGTACGCATCGAGACCGGCCGCACCCATCAAATTCGCGTTCACATGGCCTCGTTGGGGCACCCCGTGGTCGGTGACACGCTTTACGGCGCCCCTTCCGCCATCGCGCCCCTGGCGGCTGCCGCAAACAGGCTCCCGCGGCTCGTCTTGCCCCGCAATTTCCTGCACGCGGCCGAGCTCGAGTTTGCCCATCCCGGTAGTGGTGAGCGTCTTAGCCTGGTCTCCAATCTGCCCGCCGACCTGAAGCAATTCATGGCCCAACTTGCCCCGGTCCCGGCCGCCTAAGGGGAATGCTCTAAAATAAAAAAGGTTTCTATGACCACAATGAATGGTTGCCTGCGCCCGGCTGGCTCTCTGCTCGCGAAGTTTGTGCTTTCGCTCGCTCTGCTGTCACCTTTTGCCGCCCTTGCGCAAACCCCGGCAGCGGCTCCGCCACCCCCGCCAACCCAACCCGGCGCTCTCGGCTCCTTGCCCCAGGTCACGAGTAGTGGCCAGACCGCCAACGGGCAAAACGATGGCAATTTCACCATCCGGACCAACGTCAACGAGGTGAACCTGATCTTCACCGTCACTGACAAGCACGGACGGTTCATCCAAAATCTGCAACAAAGAGATTTCGCCCTGCTGGATAATCAGAAGGCGCCCTCGCAGGTTTTCAATTTCACCCAGCAGACGAATCTGCCTTTGCGCGTTGGCATCATGATTGATGCCAGCACGTCCATCCGCCAGCGTTTCCAGTTCGAGCAGGCGGCCGCGGTCCAATTTTTACAACAGGTAGTGCGTCCGCAGACAGATCTTGCCTTCACCATGGGCTTTGACGTCACGCCCTACGTCACCCAGAACTACACCAATGACCAGGACAAACTCGAAGCCGGCATCACCAAGCTCCGGCCCGGTGGCGGCACGGCTCTTTTCGACGCTGTCTACACTGCCTGCCGCGATCAGCTGATTAAGGTACCGCCCTCGCCGCAGGGTTCTGTACGCAGGGCCCTCATTGTGATCTCCGACGGTGACGACAACCAGAGCCGAGCCTACCCGGACGACGCCATCAAAATGTGCCAGCGCGCGGGCGCCATCGTTTACACCATCAGCACCAACGTCAGTCCCAGCCGCGACCGAGGCGACGATGTTTTAAAGAAGATAGCCGAGGCGACCGGGGGCTTTCCTTTTTTCCCCAAGCGCATTGAAGACATGACCAACAGCTTTCACGACATCGAGGAAGAGCTGCGCAGCCAATATTCGCTCGCCTACCGCCCGGCCGATTTCAAGCTGGATGGAGCCTTCCGCTCCATCTACCTGGTAGCCCTAAACCCCCGCTTCATAGTGCGGGCCAAGAAAGGCTACTTCGCCCCCAAATCCTGAACCTGGCACTCAGCGGCTTTGCTGCTGCGTCGGTAAAGGGGTATTTACTGTGTGTCGGTAAAAAACAATCCTGAAAGGAAACCCACCCTCTACTTACTCCCGCCGGCAGCCGGTTTGGTCCCATACTTCCTTACCGCCCGGTCCACAATCGCGTACAGTAACTGATCGTGATCCAGTTTCGCCTGCGCCTTAATGTACTCCCCAAACTGACGCCCCACCGTCTCACTATCCGGCAGTACCAGCCCCCGCTTCTGCGCAGCAAGCTCCGCCTCCGCCTGAACAATCGCAAAAAATCCCGCCTCCGTCTTTCCTCCCAGCTCCCAGGCATCATGTACAGAGCACGTCACCGCCTGGTCGATCGTGAAATTAGGCGGAACGCTGGAGGACGCCTGTTGCCCGATTGCAGCACAGGGCAGCAGGCTGGCGACCCACAGAACGGCAGCATATCGATTCGGCATAGAAATTCTCCTAGTGGCGGTAATAATTGTTGCGGTCTCGATTGTCCTGCGCAGACTGGCCGACGATTGCACCAATACCCGCACCCGCGGCGCCGGTGATCAAAGAACCTTTGACTCCACCGCCGAACACGGCACCCAGTGCGGCCCCGGCTGCACCCCCGATCAGCGCACCCTTGCCCGGACCAATTCCGCCCTGGTTGCGGTTATCGTTGTAGTGATCATTCCCATGGTGGTAGTTGCCGCCACCATAGTTCCCCCCTTGGCCACCGCGCCTGGCTCCGTTGTAGAAACGGTCATCGTTGCGCCGATCCTGGGCAAGGACTGGCAGCCCGCTACCAAGGATCGAACAAAAAAGAACCGCGGACGCCGGCAACAAAGTAAATCGCATCGCTTTCTCCGTCGCGCCATTATATGCGCGCCATCATCCCAGCAACTCCAGAAGTGCCGCCTGTTCAATCACCGGCACTTTCAACTCCTTGGCTTTGTCGAGCTTCGATCCCGCGTCTTCGCCCGCCACTACGTAGCTGGTTTTCTTGCTGACCGAGCCCGAAACCCGCCCCCCGGCAGCTTCAATCCGCGACTTCGCGTCTTCGCGCGTCAGGTCGGGCATGGTGCCGGTGAGCACAAACGTCAAACCCTCAAGCTTCGAAGATTTCTTCTTCTTCTCCGCCGTGAACGTCAACCCCGCCTGGCGCAGCTTCTCCACCAGCTGACAATTTTTCTCTTCGGCAAAAAACTCTTGAATAGCCTGGGCCACCCGTGGGCCCACCTCGTCCACCGCCTCCAGTTCCTCGACACTCGCCGCCATCAGCGCGTCCATGGATCCAAACGACTCAGCCAGCAACTGCGCCGTGCGCTCCCCGACGAAGCGAACGCCCAGCGCAAACAGCACCCGGTTCAGTGGCAACTTCTTCGAACTTTCAATTTCCCCCAACAGCGACTGTGCCGTCTTCTTCCCGATCCGCTCCAGCCCCAGCAACTGCTCCTCGTCGAGCGAGTAAATCCCCGCCACGCTGGTCAGCAATTGTCGCTCCAACAGTTGCATAACCAAAGCCTCGCCCAGCCCTTCGATATTCATCACCTTGCGCGAAGCAAAATGCAGCACGCTTTCTTTCAGCCGCGCAGGGCAATCCACATTAATGCATCGGTAGTCCGCTTCGCCTTCATCCCGCACGACCTCGCTGCCGCATACTGGACACGCAGCAGGAAAAACAAACGTCGTCTCGCCCCGCGAATGTTCTTTATCCTGGACCACCCCGACGATTTTCGGAATCACGTCACCGCCGCGCTCTACCGTGACATAGTCGCCGATCTTCACCCCCAGCCGCTCGATCTCGTCGGCGTTGTGTAGCGTCGCCCGGCTCACCGTCGTGCCGCCGATCAACACCGGACGCAGCACCGCGACCGGCGTCAACTTGCCCGTGCGCCCCACCTGAACCGCAATATCTTCAATTTGTGTGATGCCTGATCGAGCCGTGAATTTGTACGCCACCGCCCAACGCGGCGCCCGTCCTGTATAACCAAGCCGCCGCTGCAGCGCCGTCTCGTTGACTTTGATCACCACCCCGTCGATCTCGTAGCCCAGGGCAAGACGCTGTCCCTCCGCCCACGCCACAAACGCGAGCAGCTCCTCCACCGTCCGCAAAGGTTTGCGATGACGGTTGACGCGAAACCCGGCCACACTCAGTGCTTCGAGGGCCGCCCACTGTTCAGGAAAGGCACTCTCGCCTTTTTCCAGCGCGAAGTACGCATAGAAATCCAGCCGCCGCTGGGCCACAATATTGGGCTCGAGTGTCCGGATTGTGCCCGCGGCAGCATTCCGGGCGTTCGCTGCGGGAGCGAGTCCCTGCTCCACACGTTCCCGGTTCATTTTCAGAAAAGCCTCGTCCGGCAGGATCACTTCTCCCCGCACTTCAAAGCTTTGCGGCAGCCTGGCCCGCTGCAACCGTTCCCTGGAAACCGAGAGCGGCACCGATCGAATGGTGCGCACGTTACTGGTCACATCCTCACCCGTGACCCCATCGCCCCGGGTCAACGCAGTCTTCAGCAGGGCAATCCCCGCCGGTCCGGGCTCATACTGCAGCGCCAGCGACACTCCATCCATCTTCAATTCACACACAAAGCTCACATCAGCGGTGCCCACCAGCGAGCGCACGCGCCGTTCCCAATCCCCCAGCTCCTCTTCGCTATTCACGTTGTCGAGTGAAAGCATGGGACGCGAATGTTCTACTTTGGCGAAGCCTTCTTTGGGCTTGCCGCCAACGCGTTGGCTGGGCGAATCGGGCGTGATCAGTTCTGGATGGAGCCCTTCGAGCGTGCGCAACTCCCGCATCTTCGCGTCGTACTCGGCGTCCGGGATCTCTGGGGAATCGAGCACATGATATTGATATTCGTGGTGGCGGAGCTCATCACGGAGCGCGTCAATCCTCCCGGTGTCTTCTTCGAGAGGGTTGTGGGCGCTGCTGGATCGGGTTTCAGGCATAACCCGCATTATAGAAACTTGACCGGCAGCAACAGGAAACCATGGAACCCGTCACGCATTTCCTTATCGGCGCATGTCTCGGCCGCACTGGCTTCAATCGCAGAACCGCCTACGCCACGCTGGCCATGACCCTGGCGGCCGAGGCGCCGGACATCGATGTCTTCTGGAGCTTTCGCGGGCCGGTAGCAGGTTTCCAGCATCACCGCGGATTGACCCACACCTTCCTGGGCGCGCCGCTGGTAGCCCTTGCCGTGACCGCAATCGTTTGGCTCTGGCATCGCACCCGTAAGCAGGAGCCCGCCATTCCGCCGCGCTGGGCTTGGATCTGGTCTCTCTCTCTCCTGGCATGCCTCAGCCATATATTCCTCGACTGGACCAACAACTACGGCGTTCGTCCCTTCTCTCCCTTCAACCCGCGTTGGTACGAGCTCGATATCGCTTTCATCCTCGAACCCGTAGTCTTTGCTGCCCTGTTGCTTGGTCTGATTGTGCCTGCGATCTTAGGCGTGGCCGACCGGGAGATAGGCGCGCGCAAGCCATTGTTCCCGGGACGTGGTTGGGCGATCGCCGCGCTGTTTCTGGTCGGGATCGACTTGGGTGTGCGCGCCGTGGAGCACCATCGCGCCCTGCACTTGATCAGCAACGCGAGCTTTGGCAACCAGCCCATGTTGCGTGCTGGAGCCGAACCCTATCCTGTAAATCCATTTCATTGGTTCGCCGTGGTTGAGACCCCCGCCTACTACCAGACAGGATCGGTCAACACCCTCGCAGAAACCGTCGATACCAGTGACCAGGACGACGTCATCTTCATGCCGCCGGTCACTCCCGCCGTCGTGGCGGCGAAGCGTTCCCGGTTAGGTCGTGTCTATCTCGACTGGGCAAGATTCCCCTTGGTCACCGATCGAGGCCGAGCCAACCTGGTCGCTTCCGACGACCTCGCACCTCAGCCCCAGGACACAGCGGTAGAGTTCCGAGACCTGCGCTTTGCCTACTCCTTCCTTCCCGCAGGCAATCCTCGCGCCTCCTCAGCACTGACCGCCTGGGTCTACGTAACCACGTCCGGTGCGATCGACGCCATGGTCATGAACAACCGCCTGCAAAAATAACCGCCGTAGGGGAGCCTGGAATGCTTTTCTAGAGTTCTCACACACCCTCTTTAGCCCCATTACTTAGGAACACCAGCCCACTCCGGATCCACCCCAGGCTCATCTTTCTTCCCGCGTTTTTTCCGAGACCGTCCGCCAGAACCAATAACCCAGCACCCCAAGCACCCCGATCACCCCGGCGATCAACGCAAACCGATGCCGGGTAGCCAACCGCCCGGCAATGTCCACAATCTCCGGCCCATACTCGATCGTCAAAATCGCTGTAACCGAATACCGAATCACCCGTCCCACGAAGACCGACAGCATAAACATCGTGATCTTCATCTCGAACACGCCAGCCGCAAAAACAAAAAGTTTCCACGGAGTCGGCGGGGGCAGGATCGAAGGGACCATCATGGCCATAAATTCCTGCTTTGCGAACCGCTCCAACAACTGCTCATACCGGGCGCGGTCGATCCGTTTCATCAGGAAAAATTCCCCGCCTGCCCGTCCCAGCGCAAAAGGAAGCAAGCCGCCCACCGCCGAGCCCAACGCAGCCGCCAGCACATACAAATAAAAATGCCCCTTATCCCCCCACACATACCCGGCAATGATCAAGTCCATGGGCACCGGAATCGCAGCCGCATCGACCAAACCGATCCCGGCCACGCCCCAAAAGCCGAGCGGCTTCAGGATCCCCAGCAGCCAGATCTTGTACTTAAGAAAGAGATGGAGGATTTTCTTCAAGATCCAACCCGATCGTTAAATGTTCACTATGTTGGGTGGCGATTCCTTCGAGCAGGGCTAAAGCATGCGGAATGAGAGGCAGAACGGCTTCGAGCGAGGTCTTGGCGCCGCGTGGGCTTCCCGGCAGGTTCACGATCAGAGATTTCCCCAACGTCCCCGAAAGGGCCCGGCTCAAAGGCGCAAACTGCGTCTGCTTCCTGCCCTCTGTGCGCATCAGCTCGGCGAATCCGTCGATCAAACGGTCGCAGACCGCCCGGGTGGCCTCGGGAGTTACATCGCGGGATGCAATGCCGGTTCCTCCAGTCGTCACCACCAGATTCGCCACCGCGCATTGCTGGCGCAGAGCATCTTCGATCTCCACCTGCTCGTCGGGCACCACCAGGTGGCTGATCACCTGGAAAGCATGGGCCTGTAGCAGGCTAACGACCACCCCGCCCGAAACGTCAACTCGTTGCCCCCGGAAGCAGGAGTCGCTCACGGTAATGACAGCGGCACGCATCAAACGATTGTAAGGGCTCTTAGTGAAAGCTCGATCTCGGCGCCATTGCAAATGATGAGAGAATGAGAGGATGTGCGGTGTCCCTAACCGGTTGATCGTCCCGGTCTGGGTTGCACTTTGACTGCCGGCCGATGCCCTCAACCGAAGTTCCAACCAGCCCTCCCGGTCGACCCCCGGAGCCGTTCTCCAGACGGAAGCGCGTGCGCTTCGAGGAGCTGGAACCGGATGAACTCCTTCACCTGATTGACAGGCTCGAAGACGAGCGTTCCCGGGCTCTGCGCCGTGAAGGTATCTGGATCTCGGTCATCGCTCACCTGATCCTCTTTTGGTTTCTGTTTTATGGACCACGCGCTCATCGCGTCCACGTAGTCAACCCGAACGCCAACAAACAGAAGGACATGACCTTTCTGAACCTGCCGCCCGACTCGCAGCGGCCCGTCAAACCACCCAAACAGGCCCCGCCCTCCGACAAGAATCGCACGGCGCAGTCTCGCCACCCCACGCTTGACAAAAAGACCCTGCAACAGCTTGAGGCTATGCGCAAGGCCGGACCGCCCACGCCAACGGTCCCCCAGCCGGCGCCTCAGCAGGCGGCTC
>JBAVQC010000199.1:0-7475 GCA_049693715.1 Acidobacteriaceae bacterium
TCCTTCAGCCCTTAAGGCCATACAAGAACCAGTTGCACAAGAGTGGCTCATGACCTGGCGTAGATTACGCGGAAGCGTGAGAGGCCACAAACAGATCGGGTTGCCGGTCAAATTTCTGTTTGCAACCAGCGCAACAGAAGTAGAATTCTCTGCCGTCATATTCCGATTTGTGTTTCGCAGTGGCGACATTCACGGTCATCCCGCAGATTGGATCCTTTGCTTCCTGAAGTTCCATGGGGAGTTCCACGGGTGCCGCGGCCGGATTCACCCGGTGGATGGTCTGAGTGCGGTTCAGCTGGACAATCTGCGCCAGGATGCTGACCGCAATTTCTTCGGGCGAGCTTGCGCCGATGTCCATGCCCGCCGGAGCCTTCACCTGTTTCAGCCGTTCCGCGCTCACTCCGCGATCGCTCAGATACTCAAGAACCTTCGCCGCCTTTACCCTGCTGGCAACAAATGCGACATAGGCAGCGCCGGTGCCCAGCGCGTTTTCCAGCGCCTCCTCGTCGCACTCTCCCTGCGTGGAGACAACAATGAAGGTATGAGGACTTACCTTCAGGTCCTTCAATTCGAGACCCGCCTGTACCCGGTCCACTTCAGGATAGGTCTCCTTGTTCGCTTCGGGAGCGGCGAGCGAAACGGTGTAGTTGATGACTTTCGCGAGCTTTGCCAGCGTTTGTCCGACCGGTGAGCGGCCCATGATCAGAATGTGCGGCTTGGGGAGAACCGGCTCGATATAGACATCGAGCGTGCCGCCGCTATGGCAACTCATGTTGTAGGCCACGATGCCGGCTTCCCCGGTCGCAGTGGGACTGATGTGAACCAGTCTAGGCCGCCCATCCTGCAGAGCCTTGAGCGCTTCCTTTACCACCGCCGGCCGCGCGCAACCTCCGCCGATCCAACCCCAGACCTCGCCATCGGCAAAGATAATTGCCTTATCGCCTGGTTTGCCGGAGATGGGTGCTACATAGCGCACCACAGTCGCGATGGCAAAGGACTCACCGAGCAGGACCAGCTCATCTGCTTTCTTCAAAAACTCGTCGAACATACGGCGGCGCTCCTTCTCCTGGCTACAGGTGCTTTTCCAACGCGAGCAGGCTCTCGAGGTTGTGCGCAGGGGCAAACACATCCACGTAGGGCAGCGCCGCGGCCATACCGCGGGTTAGGGGCTGATAATCCTTCAACCCGAGTAGCGGATTCAGCCACAGTATCTTTTGCACCCGGGCTTTGGTCTTGCGCAATTGAGATGCCAGCAGTTCCGGCTCTCCCGTATCCCAACCATCACTCAGCATGATGAAGATGGTGTCCCGCGAGAGCAACTTCCTGCCATAGCGATGGTTGAATTGCCGCAGTGATTCGCCAATGCGCGTGCCACCGGACCAACCCGCCGCCCGTTGGGAGAGTTTCCGCAGCGCTTCCGGTAGATACCGGGTTCGCAACAGGTCGCTGATCTCCACTACCTCGGTGCTGAACAAAAATGTGTGAACCCGGTCGAAGCGTGCTTGCAGTGCATAGGCGAAGCGCACCAGGAAAAGGCTGTAGAAGTTCATCGAGCCACTGATGTCGAGCAAAATCACCAGATGGTTCTTTCTGGGCTTCTTTCCTTTGTAGGCCAGGACGAAAGGCTCGCCGCCCCGGTTGATATTTCGCCGAATGCTTCTGCGCAGGTCGATGCGGGTTGGGCGCCGGTGGATGGTAAGCCTTCGTGAGAGGCGCTCGCTCATCCGCCGCAGTAGGCGCAAGGATATCTCTTCCAGCAATGCCAGGTCGTCACCGGCTGATTGGGAAAAATCGACCTTCTTCAGACGTTCCTGTGTACTCGCACCATAGACAGCTTTGCTGTTGCCCTGCGCTGCGCCGGCTTGGTGTGCGGGCTGATCGAGGAAGAGGGTAGAGCCCGGGTTCTCTTCGGGTGATTCGCCTCGGGAAGGTCCTTTGTATTCGCCGGAAGCCGATCGCGGCCGCGCTTGCGATTCTCCCCAGAAGGAATGAAAGAGCGGCGGAAACTGTGCCCACTCCTCCATCGTGGAGCACAGTGTTGTCTTCAGCAGGGACGCGAAGAACTCCCTGTTTCGTACATCCATCGTTTTGGCTGCCTCGAGTGCCGTCATGGTTTGCCGCATGTTCGGGGAAAACCCATGAGTCCGCAGGAAGCGGCAGAAGTCCACGATGGAGCCGGCGAGTTGTTCTGCATGTTCCTGTCGCATTGACCTTATGTCATCCGGTGGTCTGAGAGAGCAGCTGATCGATCCCTGCTGCCCGAAGTTTCGCTCCATCTTCCATGGACTTCGCCACGCAACCCATGGTTGCTTCGATCACATCCACGCTGAGCTGATGCTTCCCCAACAAAGCCACCGCTCGTACGCAATCCAACGTTTCGGCCACTCCCGGCGGCTTCTCCAGATCTAACTTACGTACCGCCTGAACGAAATGCACCGTCTGCTTACCCAGTTCCTCTTCGATGCCAGGTAGCCGCTTGCGTACGATCTTCATTTCTTTTTCGAAGCTTGGGTAGTCAATCCAGTGATACAGGCATCGCCGCTTCAGGGCATCACTCAGCTCGCGAGTGCGATTCGAGGTGAGAATGACATAGGGAATGTGCTTGGCCTGGATGGTGCCCATCTCAGGAATGCTGACTTGAAAATCGGAGAGCAATTCGAGCAGAAATGCCTCGAATGCTTCATCGGCGCGATCGATCTCATCAATCAGCAACACCGGCGAGGCTTCCTGGGCAAGAATGGACTTGAGTAAGGGCCGTTCCAGCAGGAACTCCCGGCTGAAGATGTATCGTTCCTTCTCTTCAACCGTTTGCGCCGCGCCTTCCTGGATTTTTATAGCGAGCAGTTGCTTCTGGTAATTCCACTCGTAGACAGCGGAGCTGGTATCAAGCCCTTCATAGCACTGCAGGCGGATGAGCTCGGTCCCCAGCATGCCGGCCAACACCTTGGCGACCTCGGTCTTTCCCAGGCCGGCGTGGCCTTCGATCAAGAGCGGCTTGCGTAGTTTGGTGATGAGAAAGAGGGAAGTCGCGAGCGAGCGATCAGCAATATATCCTAGTTGCTCCAATTTCCGCAGCAGCGCATCGGGATCCTCAGCGGCATGATCTTCGGGTTCGACGAGTGACATGATGGCTGGCCTCGTTTCTCCCTCAGGTGTCGCTGCGGTGGAACGCGCCCTTAGCCGCAGCCCATGCCAGGGATGCCGCGCTGATCGGCTTGGTCTCATCCGGTACAGCCTCGGCAGGATGCTCCAGTTGTGCCTGAAAATTCTTGATGAACTGGACAAACATGATGTTCGAGACCTCGTTGATCATCCGCGCTCCCATCTGCGCCAGGATGCCTACGACGTTCACCTCGGAGACGCTGGTGACCTCCGTGCCTCCCGTTTCCAGCGAGCGCGCTTTCCCCGTCATATTCATGGACGCGCTACCGCGCCCTCTCAGATCCTGCCCCTTGCCAACCATCTCCAGTTCGTGGAGGGCGGCATCGAGGCGAACGATGACCAGTTCACCTTTGAAGTCGGTCGAGCTTGGTCCCACCTTCACGCTGATCGTGCCCCGATAGGTCTTCTCATCCACCTGTTCGGTAATCTTTGCTCCGGGCACGCAGGTGGCGACCCGCCTGGGATCGCTCAGCAGATCCCACACCTGCTCCACCGGTTCTTTCACTTGAAACGTTTTTTCGATTCGTATCGCCATGGGCTAATTCACCACGCCTTTTTCCTTCAGGATGTTCCATACTTTCCAGGGTGCGATCGGCATATCAATGTGCTTTACCCCCAGGTGCGAAAGAGCGTCCACCACCGCGTTGACAAAGGCGGCTGGTGAGCCGACGTTGGGCGACTCGCCCACCCCCTTGGCGCCGAACGGATGGTGGGGCGAAGGCGTACAGGTCTTACCGGTCTCCCAGTGCGGTGTCTCCACGGAGGTTGGAATCAGGTAGTCCATGAAACTTCCGCCCTGGACGTTTCCGCTTTCGTCGTAGCTGATTTCCTGCATGAAGGCGATGGCCAGGCCCTCGGTGAGGCCGCCATGGATCTGACCTTCGACAATCATGGGATTGATGATGTTGCCGCAGTCATCCACGGCCACGAAGCGGCGAACCTTGACTTCCCCTGTACCCTTGTCGATATCCACCACGCAGATATAGGTGCCGAACGGGAAAGTGAGATTCGGCGGATCATAGTAATCGACCGCCTCCAGCCCCGGCTCCATCCCTTGCGGCATGTTGGTATAGGCGGCGAAGGCGATGTCTTGTATGGTTTTGGACTTACCGGGAGCTCCCTTAACGGAAAATTTTCCCGGCTCCCACTCCAGGTCTTCCTCACTGCACTCCAACAGATGAGCCGCGATCTTTTTCGCCTTTGCCCGGATCTTCCGTGCCGCCATGGCGGTAGCCGCACCGGAAACCGGAGTACTTCGGCTGGCGTAGGTGCCCAATCCATAGGGAGCTGTATCGGTGTCGCCTTCCTCGACCGCCACGTCGGCGGCAGGAATGCCCAACTCCTCGGCGACGATCTGCGCGTAGGTGGTCTCGTGCCCTTGTCCCTGGCTCTTGGTTCCCATGCGGCAAATGGCTTTGCCGGTAGGGTGAACGCGAATCTCGGCGCTATCAAACATCTTGATGCCCGCGATGTCGTAGGTGTGGCTCGGTCCGGCGCCCACCACTTCGACAAAGCTCGAGACGCCAATGCCCATGAACTCGCCCTGCGCGCGCTTTTGTGCCTGCTCTTTCCGCAACGCGTCATAACCGATCGTGTCCAGCGCAACCTGCATGGCGGCATCGTAGTTACCGCTATCGTAGGACCAGCCCAGTGGGGATGCGTAGGGAAACTTCTCCGGAGCAATGAAGTTCTTTCTTCGCAAGGCGACAGGATCGGTTTTCAGCTCTTGCGCCAGCACATCGACGGCTCGCTCGATAAGGTAGGCAGCCTCCGTCACCCGGAAGGAGCAGCGATACGCGATTCCGCCGGGCGCCTTGTTGGTATACACACCATCGACCTCGCAGAAAGCCGTGGGATAGTCATAAGCCCCGGTGCAGATACTGAACAAACCGGCAGGGAACTTGGTGGGTTGGGCCGCTGCATTGAAGGCGCCATGGTCGGCCAGCGTCTTAACCCGCATGGCCTGGATCTTGCCATCCTTGGTGGCGGCGAGTTCTGCGGTCATATGGTAGTCGCGCGCGAACCCTGTCGATTGCAGATTCTCAGAACGAGTCTCGATCCACTTTACCGGGCGTTTTAGGGTGAGCGATGCGACGACAGCGCAAACATACCCGGGATACAGGGGAACCTTGTTGCCAAAACCGCCGCCGATGTCGGGCGAGATAACGCGGATATTTTGCTCCGGGATACCGCCCACGATGGCAAAGAGCGTGCGGTGCGCATGGGGCGCCTGTGAGGTCAGATAAATGGTGAGCCGTTCGGTCGCCGGGTTGAAGTCGGCCACGCAGCCGCAGGTCTCCAGCGGAGATGGATGACAGCGCTGGAAGATCGCATGCACCTTGGCTGTGACCTCCGCATCGGCAAATACCTTGCCGGTGGCAGCTTTGTCGCCGATCTCCCAATGGAAGATGTGGTTGTCTTTCTGTTCGCGATCTTCACGCAAGAGGGGAGCGCCCGGATCCATCGCCTTGTGCGGATCGACCAGCACCGGCAGCTCCTCATAATCAACTTCCACTAACTCCGCGGCATCCGCGGCAATATAGGGGTCCTCGGCCACCACGAAGGCGACTTCCTGCGACTGGAAGAGCACCTTGCCTGTAGCCAGCACCATTTGCTTGTCGAAGAAGAGAGTCGGCATCCAGGCCAGGTTTGCCTTAGCCAGGTCTTCTCCTGTGATCACTGCCAAAACGCCCGGCAGCTTCAGGGCTTCTGCCGTGTTGATCCCTTTCAGGCGGGCATGGGCATAGGGGCTGCGCACCATGTGGCCGTATACCATGTCGGTGAGCTTCACATCGTCGACATAGTTGCCCTTGCCCTGGAGGAAGCGTTGATCTTCCTTACGCTTAACGGAGTGGCCCATGCCACCGACTTCAGGCGATGTTCGGCAGTTGCTCATCTTTGTCTCCTTGGTCCATCTTGCCGGCGGCAAACTGCACCGCCTTGACGATGTTCTGGTAACCCGTACAGCGGCATAGGTTACCGGAGATTCCCCAGCGAATCTCTTCCTCTGTCGGATGGGCGTTCTTCTTCAGCAGTGCATAAGAAGACATCAGCATGCCGGGGGTACAGAAGCCGCACTGCAGACCGTGCTCTTCCTTAAAGCCTTGCTGCAGAGGATGAAGCTTGCCGTCCTGCATGAGGCCTTCCACCGTCATCACTTCGAGGCCGTCAGCCTGGACCGCGAACATGGTGCACGATTTGACGGTCTTGCCATCTAATACCACCGTGCAGGCCCCGCAGTGCGTGGTGTCGCAACCTACATGGGTGCCGGTCAATCCAGGAATATCGCGGATAAAGTGCACCAGCAACAACCTGGGTTCGACCGTAGCCTGGCGAAGACGACCATTCACTTTGATCTCCACTAACTGCTTTGCTGCCATCTCAGAAAACCCTCTGCCGGAAGTTTTATTGGTTAGACCGCTCGTACGCACAAACAAGAGCACGGCGTGTAAGTTCCTTCACCAAACCTCGTTTGTACTCCTCAGGGCCGCGCAGATCGGAACTGGGTTGAGCTGCCTCCGCCGCCAGTTGCGCTGCCTGCGTAATATTGGTGTCATCCAGCTTCTTGCCCTGAAGAAACACTTCCGCCCTTGCCGCCTTGATCGGTGTGGCGCCGACATTCGTCAGGGCGATGCCTGCCTTCCGACAGATCCCGCCCTGGTCGACGGTCACCTGGGCAGCGACGGCAGCGGTGGCAAAGTCGCCGACCTTTCTTTCCAGCTTCAGGTAAGCGCCACCGCTTCTGGGGGGAGGGGTGGGGATGCGGATCTCGGTGACGATCTCGTCATGGCGCAGATCCGTGGTGAACAGCGTGATGAAAAAGCTCTCCACAGGGATGACTCTTTCCCCTTGCGGTCCGACGGCCACAATCTCTGCTCCCAAAGCCATCATGGTGGCCGGGTGATCGTTGGCCGGGTCGCCGTGAGCGAGATTGCCCGCCAAGGTTGCCATATTCCGCACCTGGGGATCGGCGATCACTCGTGAGGTATCAAAAAGGATGGGATATTTCTGGCGGATGAGAGGAGAATCTTCCAGCTCCGCTTCCCGCACCAGGCCGCCAATCTTCAAGTATCCGCCCTCTTCCTTTATGTAGGAGAGGCCAGAAATCCGGTTAATGTCGACCAGGTGACTCGGCCTGGCAAGCCGGAATTTCATCATGGGAATGAGGCTCTGGCCGCCGCTCAGAATCTTGGCGTCGTCCCCATACTGCTGCAGAAAAGCGATCGCTTCAGGAAGAGTTTTCGGTCTGACGTACTCAAAGGCCGGCGGAATCATCGCCAACTACCCCCACTCAGATTTCTCGGGCGCCGGCG
>JBAVQC010000200.1:0-2535 GCA_049693715.1 Acidobacteriaceae bacterium
GTACTCGTACTTGTTGATGCCTTCGGCGGGAATCTCAATGACCGCGTTAATGACTTCAGGGCATTTCTCTCCCACCGGCAATTCCAAATAATTAACCATGATGGCTCCGCAGCCGCTTTATGATAACTCACTCAGAAATGTGGAGAGAGGCTGCAGGTCAGAGAGAAACTTTGGCGAGGTGCAAACTCAGCTGGACGGGCCGGGTCCACAACAGAGAAACAATCTGGTCCTGGTAACCGGTGATGACCTGCCGGTGCCGGGAAGCCGTGGGGGGCCCGAAATTGAATTTAGAGGATCTCAAGCAGTTTCTCGATCAGTTGGCGGTAGCCGGTGGACGCGATGACCGCATCCACGCCATTGCGGAATTGCACCAAGCCGACGCCGCGGTTGTAGTCCATCGACAGGCTAACGATGCGCTCCAGGGCCGTCGCCCGGGCATCGTCCAGCGTAACCTCGACGTTGGTAGAAATGTATTCGCGGTGGTTCGTGACCGGCAGCTTCAATTGAATCCCTCCCCCGAAGAATCAACAAGCAGTCGTCCAGAACCACCGCTTGATCCGTAGAATAGCCGCTGGCGCGTCGCTGGCTACAACTATTGGGTAACAATGGGCGGGATAAAAGTACTCCCAGTCGGTAATGTCTACATGCTCTTGGCGGTTGATCCCTCTCATGGCTGCACGTTTGGAATCAGTCCTTTAGAGCGCCCCTCCGATCGCCGAAGGCAATTCCGCCACGGTGGGGGCTTGCGAAATTACCTCATCGCCACCCAGCCTGGGGAGAAATGCTTTAGTATCCATTACGGTTTGAAAGACGCGATGCGCGTCGCCCCGCAGCGCGGCAAACAGGAGGGTCTGTTCATGGCCAGCAGTTCCATTCAGTCCAAAGCGCTTCATTGTTTCTTTTTGTTTTTTATCCTGGTGCCCATGGCATCGCGTCTGGAGGCGAAGGTGATCAAGTCAGAGTTCGGCAGTACGCCCGATGGAACCAAGGTGGAAATTTATACCCTCGAACAAGGTGCGTTGAAGGCGCGCGTCATGACCTACGGAGCGCGCCTGGTGTCTCTCGAGGTGCCCGACCGCAGCGGGAAGCCCGGCGACATCGTGCTCGGTTATGAATCTCTGGCCGGCTACACGGCCGATTCCAAAAGCTACTTTGGCTCCATCGTAGGGCGCTACGGCAACAGGATCGCCCACGCGAGTTTTACCCTCGACGGCAAGGAGTACCATCTGCCTGCCAACGACGGCACCAACACCCTGCATGGGGGAATCACAGGTTTCGACAAGCTGGTCTGGCACGGCCGTGAGATTCCCAATGGAGTCGAACTCACGCTGGTAAGCAAAGATGGCGATCAGGGCTTTCCTGGCACGCTTACGGCCAAGGTTCGCTACACGCTGGGAGAGCATGCGCTTAAGATTGAGTACTCCGCCACGACCGATAAGGACACGGTCCTTAATTTGACCAATCACAGCTACTTCAACCTGGCCGGCGAAGGGAACGGAGACATTCTCAACCACCAGGTCATGATTCCCGCTGACCGCTATACTCCGGTCGACTCATCGCTCATCCCCACGGGTGAGTTGGCCCCGGTAGCCGGAACCCCATTGGATTTCCATACTCCGACGGCCATCGGAGCCCGCATCGATGACAGCTTTGAGCAAATGCGCCTGGCCGGCGGTTACGACCACAACTACGTTCTGAATGGAAAAATGGGCGTCCTGCAGCAGGCTGCGCGCGTGCTCGAGCCCACCAGCGGGCGGATACTCACGGTCGAAACCACTCAGCCTGGAATCCAGTTCTACTCCGGCAATTTCCTGGATGGAACGCTGCATGGCAAGCACGGCCACGTCTATGCCAAACACGCCGGCTTTTGCCTGGAGACCCAGCACTTTCCCGACTCTCCCAATCATCCCAAATTCCCCACGTCCGAGCTGAAGCCAGGGGAAACCTACCACAGCGTCACCACCTTCGGCTTCTCCACCGCCCCCTGATAAAACGGAACCGCAGATCTGCGGTTCGTTCCGTCTCTACCACCAAACCTCGGGTGCCCCACATCTCGCTCGTTTTTCGCGAGATGTGGGATACAACAGCCCTCGACCCTTATCTGTTTCCATCACAGAGAATCCATCCTCAGCTCCCTTTTCCGTCTGCCCGGGCCAGGAATGCTACCCTTCAAATTGAAGCCCTGCATGGCCGAAAAAATCCTCAGCCCCGAACAAAGTCCAGACTTGGCCGCGCGCTCCGACCTCTCCCAAGCCAGCCGTTTTGTGCGCGCCTGCCTGCGCCAGCCCGTGGACCACACCCCAGTATGGTTTCTCCGTCAAGCCGGGCGCTATATGCCTGAATATCAAGCAGTTCGCCGCCACCATTCTCTGCTGCAAATTTGCAAAAACCCCGACCTGGCCGCCGAAGTGACCATCACCGCCGCGGAGAAACTCGGCGTGGACGCCGCCATCATCTTTGCCGACCTTCTGCTGCCCCTGGAAGGCATGGGGCTGGACTTCGAATTCCTGGCCGGCGAAGGTCCGGTGATCCACC
>JBAVQC010000201.1:0-1760 GCA_049693715.1 Acidobacteriaceae bacterium
GCCGCTACCACCGACTCCGCGTTCACCTCGAAATGGCGGCGCAGATATTCACGATTGTCGCTGCGGCCAAAGCCGTCCGTGCCCAGGGATACCAGCCGGGACGACAGCCAGGGCGCAAGCTGATCAGGCATGACCTTCATGTAGTCGCTGGCCGCAATCACCGGACCCTCGGCCCCCTGCAGCGCTTGCAGGATGTACGGAACCCTTTCCGGCTGCGTGGGATGGAGGCGATTCCAGCGTTCCACACCGAGTGCTTCGCGCCGCAGTTCGTTGTAGCTGGTCACGCTCCAAACATCCGTCTGCACGCCGTACTTCTCAGCCAGGATCCCTTGTGCCTTGACCACTTCGTTCAGGATCGGTCCGCTGCCGAATAACTGGGCGGTGGCCTTGCCGGAGGGGGCTGCCTGGAAGCGATAGATGCCGCGCACGATGCCTTCGCGGACGCCTTCCGGCATTGCCGGCATGGCGTAATCCTCGTTGTACATGGTGATGTAGTAGAAGACGTTCTCGTTTTCCTGGTACATGCGGCGGATACCGTCCTGCACAAT
Organism: Acidobacteriaceae bacterium; assembly: GCA_049693715.1. Lineage (GTDB taxonomy): Bacteria > Acidobacteriota > Terriglobia > Terriglobales > Acidobacteriaceae > PALSA-350. The sequence goes on from JBAVQC010000201.1 coordinate 549, forward strand.
CACGGCCAATTCGTAAACGTAGGCCGGGTCGTAGCTCAGACAGGTAGGAACGGTGCTGGCCAGTACGTGACTGTGCCCGTCCTGGTGCTGCAGTCCTTCTCCCAGCATGGTGGTGCGGCCGGCGGTTCCTCCCATCAGGAAACCCTTGCCGCGCGAATCCGCAAACGCCCAGATCATGTCCCCGACGCGCTGAAAACCAAACATCGAGTAGTACATGTAGAACGGGATCATGGGGATGCGGTAGTTGGAGTAGGCAGTGCCGGCGGCAGTGAAGGAAGCCATGGAGCCGGCTTCGGTAATGCCTTCCTCGAGGATCTGGCCGTCCTGCTCTTCGCGGTAGTAGAGCAGCATGTCGTTGTCGTGGGGGACGTACTTCTGCCCCTCGGGGGCGTAGATCGCCACCTGGCGAATGGCCGACTCCAGGCCGAAGGTTCGCGCTTCATCAGGCACGATGGGCACGATCAGCTTGCCAATCACCGGATCCTTCAGCAGATGGCGCAGGATGCTGACAAATCCCATGGTGGTCGAGACGGCCCGTCCCTTGGAGCCGGCCGTCCACTCGCTGAACTCCTTGAGCGGGGGAGCCTTGAACATTAGCTTGGTCTCGTCCCGGCAAGGCAAATAACCACCCAGCGCTTTGCGGCGCTCCTGAAGGTACTGAATCTCCGGACTGTCCGGAGCAGGCCGATAGGGTTTGCCCAGCTTCGCCTGCTGTTCCGGTACCGGGATCTTGAAGCGCTTTACAAACTGCGCCAGTCCACTGTCGGTGAGTTTCTTTTCCTGGTGGGACGCGTTGCGGGCCTGGTTGGCGCCCAGGCCGTAGCCTTTGACCGTTTTGGCCAGGATCACGGTAGGGGAACCGTGATGATTCACCGCTCTGCGGTAAGCGTTGTAAATCTTGACCCGGTCATGACCGCCGCGGTGCAGATTCTCTAATTGCTCGTCGGTCTTGTCGCTGACCAGCTCGAGGAGTTCGGGATACTTGCCGTAAAACTCCTGCCGCAGGTAGGCCCCGCCTTTCGCCTTGAAAGCCTGGTAATCGCCATCGACACACTCTTCCATCCTCTTAAGCAACAGGCCGGAAGAATCGCGTTCGAAGAGTTCATCCCAATCGCCGCCCCAGACAACCTTGAGCACTAGCCAGCCTGCGCCGCGGAAGGTGCCTTCGAGCTCATCGATGATGCGCTTGTTGCCGCGCACCGGCCCGTCGAG
>JBAVQC010000202.1:0-5163 GCA_049693715.1 Acidobacteriaceae bacterium
TCTATAATCCGCCCATGCCTTTTAGTCCCCGTCCAAGCCGGCGAGATTTTGTCAAGGGAATGCTGGCCACACCTCTAGCAGCAGCCTACTCCTCGTTTGCCTTTGCCCTGCCGCCAATGAAGATCACTCGCGTCGAGACCGTCTACTGGAAGTCCCGCGAAGACGCCCCCTTCTGGCCTCACTGGACGTGGCTGAAGATCGATACCGACGCCGGCTTCTCCGGTATCGGAGAAACCTACCCACGTAATCCCGTGGAAGCAGCCATGGTCCACAGCGTGGCGCCTTCGCTGATCGGCCGCGACCCTCGGGACATCGAACGCATCTGGGCCGACTTCTACCGCACATTTGATTTCCAGATAGCCGGAGGCACCGAGATGCGCGTGCTGAGCGCACTGGACCTGGCCCTATGGGATCTGTTAGGGAAATCCCTGAATGCGCCGGTCTACCGGCTGATCGGCGGCAAAGCAAACCCCCAGGTCCGCCTCTACAACACCTGCTTCGAATACAAATACGATTTCAATAAAGAGCCGGAAAAGATCATGCGCGAGCTGATCGATACCCGCGGCATCAAAGCCATCAAGATATGGCCCTTCGATGGCGCCGCTTTACGCAACAAAAACGAGTACATTACCTGGCACGACATCGACCAGGCGCTGACCCCGGTAAAAAAGCTGCGCGATACCTTCGGCGACGAGATCGAAATCGCGATAGAGTTCCACGCGCAGTGGAACCTGACCTCTGCTATTCGCATCGCCCATGCCCTCGAACCCTATAAGCCCATGTGGCTCGAAGATATGCTGATGCCCGGAAACTTCGACCAATATCACCAACTCGCGGCAGCAACCTCATTGCCGCTGACGGTAGGGGAACGCATGGCAGGCAAGATGCAGTTCGAGCGGCTGTTGGAATCGCGCACGCCCAAATACGTGATGTTCGACGTCACCTGGTGCGGCGGCTTGACGGAAGCCCGCAAGATCGCCGCCCTGGCCGACGCTCAGGAGTTGCCCATCGCACCCCACACGGCAGGCGGTCCGCTGCTGTTCTACGCGTCCACCCATCTCACCACGGCATCACCGAACGTATGGATCCAGGAAAGCTGTCAGAGGTTCTACGAACGCGACTGGCCGTTAATGCTGGAGAGTCCCATCGCTCCGAAGGACGGCTTTATCCAGGTCCCCGAGGAAAGTGGCTTCGGCATGCGAATCAAGCCCGAAGCCTGGAACCATCCCGCCTCCATTCACGCAGTCACCGAACACTAGAAAATTCGCTCAGGGAGAAGTTCATGAAAACACCCGCACTCTTTGATTTGACGGGCCGTGTGGCTATCGTGACCGGCGGGAATGGCGGAATCGGCCGCGGCATCGCGCTCGGGTTAGCCGAAACCGGGGCTGCGGTCGCAATCTTCGGGCGAAACGAAGAAAAGAATCGTCACGTCATTGCCGAATTGAAAACCATCGGTGTGCCTTCGATTGCCGTCAACGTGGATCTGACCGATCGCGCCGCGTTGGAGCCTGCGTTTAAACGCGTCGAGAGTGAACTCGGTGCCGTCAGCATCCTGGTCAACAATGCCGGCAACGTTTCGCTGAGCGGCGGGATCCTCAACGAAAAGCCCGAAGACTGGGACAACGTCATCGAGACCCACCTCAACGCGGTCTTCCTTCTTTCCAAGCTCGTAGCCCCATCGATGATCCGTCAGCAAGGTGGAAAAATTATCAACATCGGGAGCATGTACTCGTTCTTCGGTTCTGGGCTTATCCCCTCGTACAGCGCAGCGAAGGGAGCGATCGTGCAACTGACCAAGTCAATGGCCATTGAGCTAGCGCCGCATAATATTCAGGTAAATGCGATTGCACCGGGATGGATTGAAACCGACATGACAGTCCCTGTGCATACCATGCCCCTGAATGATGAGGTCCTTTCGCGTACGCCCGCCGGTCGATGGGGCCAACCGGAGGAGATTGCCGGAACCGCTGTCTACCTCGCGTCGCGGGCTTCGGACTTCGTCACCGGGACTACCATCCGCGTCGACGGCGGCTATGCGATTCGATAGTCCTTGTAAAAGTATCTGTCTAAGGAGAAGCATGCACCGAGCCCGCGCTGCGTTCCTCGTCTTCAGTCTCACCAGTACGCTGACTGCCCAACAGACTACTGGCGTGGTCGCCGGTTTCACCGCGCAGAGCTCGCCGGCCGAAGTCAACTGGGAGCAACGTTTCCAATCAATGCCCGATCCTCAGCGTCTGCGGGCCAACATGGAGCGGCTCAGTGCGCACCCTCATCATGTCGGCTCGCCCCACGACAAAGAGAACGCCGAGTGGATCCTGGCCCAGTACAAGCAGTGGGGATGGGACGCCCACATCGAAGAATTTCAGGTTCTCTTTCCCACTCCAAAATTGCGCTTGCTCGAAATGGTCGCACCCTCGAAGTTCACCGCGAAGCTGGAGGAGCCTGCATTCCCCGTCGACCCAACGACGAAGCAAAAAGACGAGCAGCTGCCCACCTACAACGCCTACTCCCCCGACGGCGACGTGACCGCACCGCTGGTCTACGTGAACTATGGCTTGGTCGGCGACTACGAGGAGCTGGCCCGTCACGGCGTATCCGTCAAGGGAGCGATCGTGATCGCGCGTTATGGACAATCCTGGAGAGGCATCAAGCCAAAGCTCGCGGCCGAGCACGGAGCCATTGGGTGCATCATTTATTCCGATCCAGAGGAGGACGGCTACACCCAGCAGCTCCCGTTTCCTAATGGGCCGATGCGTCCTGCGGAAGGGGCGCAGCGGGGTAGCGTGTTGGACGCTTCGCTCTATCCCGGCGACCCGCTCACTCCTGGAGTAGCCGCTACCAAGGACGCCAAGCGGCTCAGGCTGGAGGATGCTCAATCCCTGGCCAAAATTCCGGTGCTCCCCATCTCCTACGGTGACGCGCAGCCGCTGCTCGCGGCCCTCGAGGGTCCCGTCGTGCCCGCGTATTGGCGCGGAGCACTGCCCATTACCTATCGCATGGGTCCGGGCCCGGCCAAGGTCCATTTGCAGCTCGCGTTCAATTGGGACCTGAAACCCGTGTACGACGTCATCGCTACCATGCGCGGCGCAGAGGAGCCCGATCTTTGGGTGCTGCGCGGCAACCACCACGATGGTTGGGTGAACGGCGCCGCCGATCCCATCTCCGGCCAGGTGGCCCTGCTGGAGGAAGCGCGGGCGCTAGGGGAACTGGCAAAGCAGGGATGGAAGCCGAAACGCACCATCATCTATGCCTCGTGGGATGGCGAAGAGCCCATGCTCCTCGGCTCCACCGAGTGGGTAGAGGCACACGCAGATGAATTACGGCAGCATGCCGCGGTTTACATCAACACGGATGGCAATGAGCGAGGTTATCTCAATGTGGAAGGCTCCCATGCGCTGCAGTCATTGATGAATGGCGTGGCCAAAGATGTGGAAGACCCTGAATCCAAAGTCTCCGTCTTCAAACGTCAGCGAGCTCATGTGTTGTTGCAAGGAACTCCAAAGCAGCAAACCGAAGCAAGGAGCGGCGGCGAACTGGCTATCGGTCCGCTGGGTTCTGGCTCAGACTATGGTGGGTTTGTCGACCACGTAGGAATCGCGTCCGTCAATCTTGGATTCGAGGGAGAAGATCCCTCCGGCAACTACCATTCCATCTACGACGACTTTTATTGGTACTCGCATTTCTCCGACTACGACTTCGTTTATGGCCGCGCCCTGGCGCAGACCGCGGGGTTAACTGTGCTGCGCATGGCGGACGCCGATATCATGCCTTACAACTTTGAGGGTCTCTCTCACACAACGGCGCAATACATCGACGAGGTCAAAGCGCTGCTGGAGAGTCGCCGTAAAGAAGCGGAGGACATCAAACGCAATTTAGCTGATGGTGTGTATGAGGCCGCAAACGATCCCCGAAACCCGACGGTCGCACCGCCGGCGAGAGAGATTCCGCCCTATCTGAATTTCGCGCCGCTTGACAACGCGGCTGCCGCGTTGCAGCAGGCTGCAGCCCACTACACCGAGGCCCTCGCGACTGTCCAGGGCAAGCCCTTCACCCCCGATCGTCTGCAGACCATCAATCAGCAGTTGGCGCAGGCGGAGAGAAAACTGACCAGCGAACAAGGTTTGCCGCGACGGCCCTGGATGCGTCACCTGCTCTACGCTCCCGGTTGGTATACAGGCTATAGCGCCAAGACGATGCCTGGGGTAAGAGAAGCCATCGAGGAGGGCCGCTACACAGAAGCAGAGGAACAGGTGGGGCTGGTGGCCCACGCATTGCAGGATGAGGCGGCATGGATTGAGCAAATAACGAAAGAGCTCAACAATTGAGAGGCAGGGTAGACTACCATCGGAGTCCAATAAGAGGAACAACGGAGCGGTAGAAACGATGCCAGTTTCCATCGGCGGTCAGGTGGCCGTCATTGTGGGTGCGTCCAGCGGTATTGGCCGGGCGGCTGCGGTACTTTTCGCGCGCGAAGGCGCCAAGGTCGTGGCGGCTGCAAGGCGCCAGGAGCGACTGCAATCTCTCAAAGATGAGCTCGAGAAAGAGCAACGCGTGATCACGATCAAGCGTGCAGACGCCTCGAATCCCGACGATATGCAGCAGCTTGCCCAGGAGACTCTCAAGCAGTTCGGCAAGATCGATATTCTGGTGGTCGCGAGCGGCATCAATACGCCCGATCGCTCCATGAAACGGCTGACTCCCGCAATTTGGAATTCGCTGGTGAGCGTCAATCTCAATGGGGCGTTTTATGCAACGCATGCCGTTCTGCCTTCCATGCGGGACGCAGGCGCTGGCCATCTGATTTACATTTCCTCGATCAGCGGGCTACAGGCGGATGTCTCGGGTGCGGCCTATCAAGCGTCGAAGCGCGGCGTCTTGGGACTGGCCCACGCGGTCCGCCTGGAAGAGAAGCAAAACGGCATAAGAACTTGCGTGATATGTCCTGGCCTGGTCGATACCGAGTTGTTGGAAAAAAGGCCGGTCAAGCCGTCGCCTGAGGACTTGGCGAAGGCGTTGCAGGCCGAAGATGTTGCGGAAACCATTTTGCACGTTGCGAAATTACCGCTGCGGGCTTTTATCCCGGAGCTGATCCTGCTTCCGGCGCAGTAACTCTAACGAGAACTCTACTTCAGTCCCGAAGGGACGTCTGAACTTAGCCCA
>JBAVQC010000203.1:0-2858 GCA_049693715.1 Acidobacteriaceae bacterium
CTTCTTCTGAAACTCCAGCGTGTCCACCGGCCCGCGCGAGAGATCATCATGCAGCCCGCGATACCGCATCGCCGGCCAGTCATCAATCTCCGCGGCATGCAGCACCCACCCGCTCGGCAGCCGCTCAATCATCTGCTTGGCAGTCTGCGCCGCATAAAAAAGCCCCGCGCCCGTCGCCCCAGTAAGCGTCAGCGTCTTGCTGGCGTACCGAATGGTGTACCCCTCGCCACGCATCTCCTCGGTGAAGCTTTCGTCCGGATGCTGCGCCAGCCGATGCAGCACGATCCGCAGCCCGGTCCCCGTCGGGATGCCGCGGTCCGCAAGCGTCTCGCGCAGGTCGTTCGCTGCAAAGGCATCTTCGGCATCGCAGCCCGTGCACACCACCGTCACCGAATTCAGCGACACTTCCTCCGCGCCGGTAATCTGCCGCGGCATCGGGATCAGGTGGTACGTCGTCTGAGCGTTACCAAGGGGAGCAAGCAGCAGAGCTGCGCAAGCCATAAGCCTGGCGATGGAAGCAAGTCGCATAGAGCTACGGTACACGCCGGAAACACTAAACAGGAAATGGACGACGCAGGAGACAAAGACCTTAAATCGGTGCCGCCCCATTAATTATCGTCACGCCCGGTGGCGCAGTAAAGCTGAAATCGCTCTCGGGCGCCGCCACATTCTCGTGGATGTCGGTGAACGTAAAGCTGGTCTCCGCCCCATCGGTCTGCACAATCCTCATCCCTAGAATCTGCGCCGCCGAGTCAACGGTAATCCCAATCGACTGCACCGTCTGCTGCATTCCCTTCGGCGCGCCCGAGAGCGTATAGCCTCCACTCACCAACGTGATCGAAAGGCCATCGAGTTCCTTCGCGATCTCCGTATGTCCCAGCAGAAAGCGCAGCGGCGACCGCAGATCGTCGAGCTGCTTGGCAGGTGTGCGCAGCGCCTGCGAGTCGCCCGGTGTGTAGCTGATCGCGAACTTGCCATCAAGCACGAAGATCTTTCCAGAGGGCGCATCGTAAGCCCAGCGCATCCGCCCCGGCTTGCTCAGCGTGAGCGTCCCCGTCTCGGTCCGGTCGATCCCCATGCCGCGATAGCGCTCCGTGAAATGCGCCGTCAGCGAGTGCAGATGGTTATAGTGCGCATCGACTCTTGCCGCCAGCGCCGTTGCGGACGGAGTCTGTGCGGTAGCCGTTGCGGCCGTAGCGAGTGCGAGCAGAAGCAGAAACTTTTTCATCGTGTGAGTGATTGAATATCCGCCGTCAAACCAGGGCACCCTCTAATTCCATTGTAGCGACTGAGCATGCACCACCGCACCGCTCAGCCCTTCGCCTTAGCCTGCCGCACCATCTCGACCAGCATCTTCCGCGTCTCCTGCGCATTCGAAACCTCGCCCAGAAAATTAATGCGTGGCACCTTCATCCCCTCAGCGGTCTTAAGCCGCAGCGTAAATCCAAGCCGATCCACCGACGTCATCGAAGCCTCACTCGCCTCCAGGCCCGCATACGCACGAGCCAGCGCCACCATCGATTCCACGTGGTCCGCGTTCATATGCGCGATGATTCCCGGCGCAGCCTCTGCCAGCGGATCAGCCGATACGTGCGCAAAGTCCTCAGCCTCCACCCATCCCATCACGCCGAAGCCGCCAACGTAATACATATCAATCGGTTCAAGCCGAAAGAACTGAAAATCCACAAAGTCCACCCAGTAGCGGCTATTCTCGTGCCGCGCCAGGTATATCTCGCGCACCGCGGCCCTCTCAATCTCCGGCACGGCCGCCGCGTTGCCAATCAGCGTAGCTCGCGCCGCCCCCAATGGATCGCCATCTGCGGAAGCTTGCATCGCGAACAAGCTGCAGCGTCCATCGCTGTGCAGATTCTGCGTGTGCATCGCCATGTTGCTGATCAGAAAAATAGGCCTGCCCGCAGCATCGAGCGCAAACGGCATCAGCGAGCCGAACGGAAACCCCGGGTGCCTACGCGACACGGTAGACAGCTTCCCCACGCTCACCAGCGACAGCAGCGTGCGGCTGCGCTCGGCGTGGCTGGGCTCCGGAAGTTGTGGCTGCGCTGGGCCTGTAGAGGCGTGCTGGCGCGGTGCTGCAGGTACCTGGGTCGACGACATAACTATCCTCACGTTCTTGCGTTGAAACAACTGCTGCTAACGTAGGATGCCAGCCGCACGCTACGCGACGTTGAACCCACCCACAACAATCTTCGGCGCCTCGCCGCGCGTGTCCGCATGCTGCAGTTCGGTGCGCAGCGTTCTGCGCTCACCCGGCATCAGCGTCACATAGTTATCACTATAGATGGCCGGCAGAATCCGGTCGCCGCTCTCCGCCCGCACCGCCTTCAGCCGCGTCATCAGCGCAGGCCACGCCGAGCCATTCTGCAACTCCGTCGTCAGCCGCCACACTTCACCCTCCCGCTTCACCGTAGTCGACGCCCCCACCCGCGCCTTCGCCAGCGACCGAATCGCCCGATAATCTCCCTCCACCAAACTTCGCACATAATCATTCCGCGAGATCACGTTTGCTCCCTGCGCCAGCGTCAGCCGCAAAAAGTGTACCGCCGACAATCCCTTCGGATACTGCATCGCAAACGCAGTCACCACGCTGTCTTCCTTGCTATCCACCTCCACCGCGCGCTCCCCAACACGCGCGCCATCCATATTAAAGATCTCCACCCGAGCACTCAGCCCGCTCCGATTGCCGCCACTATAGTTCACCACCTCAATCGTCTCGGCATCGCGGTTCCACTGGACATGCAGCGGCTCCGACGCCAGCTTGCACCCAAAGTAAGCCGCCGTCGGCTCAAAGAAATAGTCATACGTCTGCCACACAAACGACGGCCAGCACGAATGGCTCA
>JBAVQC010000204.1:0-4922 GCA_049693715.1 Acidobacteriaceae bacterium
CCTATAACGCCGTGATGGACGTAGTAAAGCACCATGGCGGAGCATACGGCATGGGAGTCGAATATGCATACACCATGGTTCATGGCGCACCTGCGACCGCCTACGAGGGCTGGGATGTGCCACTCGAAGTAGTTCACAAATAAGCGAGCAACGAGGCCGGAATCTGACTCCGGCCTCTCGCCTTTTGAGACCAGACCAATCATGCAGAGGTAAATATGCCAACGAAAATGTTCTTCAATGGAAAGATCGCGACAAACGGCAAGCCGTATTTTGTTCAAGCACTCGCCGTTGAGTCTGGAAAGATCAGTGGAATCGGAACAAACGAGGAAGTGCTCCGCTCGCGCACGCCTGAAACCGAAGTCATAGATCTAGCTGGTCACACTGTCATCCCCGGGTTAAACGACTCTCATCTGCACGTCATCCGTGGCGGATTACATTACAATATGGAACTGCGTTGGGACGGTGTGCCTTCTCTCGCTGACGCACTACAAATGCTGAAGAAACATGCGCAGCGGACTCCTGCGCCACAGTGGGTGCGCGTCGTCGGCGGATGGAATGAGTTTCAATTCGCCGAGAGACGGATGCCCACATTAGATGAGATTAACAAGGTGTCTCCCGACACTCCTGTGTTTGTTCTGCACCTCTATGATCGCGCGTTCTTGAATGCGGCCGCATTGCGGGCTGTCGGGTATACGAAAGATTCGCCGAACCCTCCCGGGGGAGAAATTCAGAGAGATAAGAACGGCAATCCGACCGGACTTCTGATCGCAAGACCCAATGCGGGCATCCTCTATGCAACTCTAGCGAAGGGACCGTTGCTGAACTATGAGGACCAACTCGTTTCTACTCGACATTTCATGCGCGAGCTCAATCGCCTGGGCATTACCAGCGCCATTGATGCCGGCGGAGGATTTCAGAACTACCCGGCCGACTACAAGGTCGTTGAAGCGCTGCACCAGAAGAAGCAAATGACAGTTCGCATCGCGTACAACCTCTTTACACAGCGACCGAAGCACGAGTTGGAAGATTTCACAAACTGGACAAGCAGCACGAAGCTGTACCAGGGTGACCAGACATTCCGGCTAAACGGAGCGGGCGAGACGCTGGTCTTTTCCGCTGCAGACTTCGAGGACTTCCTTGAGCCACGGCCCGATCTTGGCGGAGTGATGGAAGCGGAGTTGGAGGAGGTTGTGCGTTTGCTTGCGGAAAAGCGATGGCCCTTCCGCATCCACGCAACATACAACGAATCCATCGAACGCTTTTTGAATGTGTTCGAGAAGGTCAATCGTGATATCCCATTTAATGGACTGCATTGGTTTTTCGATCATGCAGAGACGATCACCGACAAGAATATTGAACGGGTTGCTGCGCTTGGCGGAGGCATTGCAGTGCAGCACCGCATGGCATATCAGGGAGAGTATTTCGTCGACCGCTACGGCAAGAAAGCAGCGCAGCGTACACCACCTATTCGCCGGATGATTGAACTTGGCCTACCTGTGGGGGCAGGCACGGATGCTACTCGCGTTGCGAGTTTCAACCCTTATGTGGCTCTGTACTGGCTTTCGTCCGGAAAAACAGTGGGTGGTTTGAGCATCTATTCGGAAAGCAATCGCATGTCGCGTGAGGAAGCGCTTCGTCTCTATACGCAAGGCAGCAGTTGGTTTTCGGCCGAGGATGGCACTAAAGGTGGTCTGCTTCCTGGTCAGCTGGCAGATTTCGCTGTACTGACCGCGGACTATTTCACTGTGCCGGAAGAAGAAATCAAAGACCTTCAATCGGTGCTTACGGTTGTTGGCGGCGAGGTTGTGTATGCCAATAAAGATTTCGATAAGCTTGCCCCGTCGCCGCTCCCGGCAGCGCCTGATTGGGCGCCCACCGCTCAATATGGAGGGTACTACAATCCGCTAGAGCTTCCTGTCAAAGCGTTTACCCATAGCTGCCGCAACCATGCGGCTGTCCAACATAGGTCAACCCCGCGTCTGGGTGAAGCCATTTGGGGCCTGGGATGTGATTGCTTCGCCTTTTAGCTGCGAAGAGCCAGAGGAGAGCAGGCGATGAAGGTAATGTTTATTTCATTTGCTGTAGGTGCGTTTGTTGGCATTTTGTATGGAGTGATTCGAGTAAAGAGCCCGGCTCCACCCATCGTCGCTCTCCTCGGTCTGCTGGGAATGGTGCTTGGAGAACAACTCGGCGGCTGGATTATCACAAAGAAAGTCAGCGTGGCAAATGCGGCCGCTGTTTGCCTTGTAGAAAAACATTGGGGACAGCGGCCGGATGTGCAACCTGTAGCATTATCCGGCCTCGCGCAGACTGAGAAGTGACGAAAGGAACCCTGATGCGTATCACGAAATCCCTTGGTGTATGGCGGCCTCCTTAGGTGCGGGCTTTGTTGACCGGTTACAAGTTTTAGGAAGAGGCAGACAAGAACCTAGGCGCTGTCGTGATGGAACTGGAGAAACACCTATGTTGAAGGCTCTTTGGGTAATTGTCGCAAGGATCTGGGGCTTCTTGATTCCAACGGTTGTGGGCTCAGCATTCTTCTTCGCAATCGTCGGGGTGTTCGGAATATGGATTGCGATTGCAGGGCTGATTCTTGCGATCGCGTTTGCTGTGACGACTGTGGCCTTTGTTCAGCCGGAAGGAGGCGCACGATGAATCTGAATCCGGCTACGTTAGCCCGCGTGCAGTTCGCCTTCACGGTGAGCTTTCACATCATTTTCCCAACCATGTCCATTGGGCTTGCCATGTTCCTTGCTGTGATAGAAGGTCTCTGGCTCAAGACCAGGGATGCACTTTACCTCGAAATCTATCGCTTCTGGCTGAGCATTTTTGCAATGGGTTTTGGAGTTGGGGTGGTGACGGGCATCGTCCTCTCGTTCGAGTTTGGTCTGGGCTTCGCGAAGTTTGCACAGCTAGCCGGGCCGGCGATCGGGCCTATGATTGCACTCGAGGTACTCACTTCTTTTTTCCTTGAAGCGGGTTTCCTCGGGATCATGCTCTTTGGAATGCATCGAGTGGGGCCCAAGCTCCACTTTTTTGCTACATGCATGGTGGCGCTTGGCACACTGCTGTCAGCATCATGGATCCTCTCAGCGAACAGCTGGATGCAGACGCCAGATGGCGTGGCTGTCCGCAATGGCCGCTTGATTGTAGTCAACTGGTGGCATGTCCTGAACAACCCCTCCTGGTTTGTCCGCTTGCCGCACATGCTTAGCGCGGCATACCTGACCGCCTCGTTTCTTGTGGCGGGCGTTGGCGCATGGTACCTGCTGTGTGGCAAACATCTTGCGTTTGCGAAAAAGAGCGTAGCGCTTGGCACAGCGTTCGCAAGCGTGCTGATTGCGGGACAGGTATTCATTGGCGACATTGTCTATAGCACGATGCTTAAGCACCAGCCCTCGAAGATGCAGGCAGCCGAGGGTTTTTGGGAGAAGGAGTCAGCATCGCCGGCTCCGTACTACTGGGTAATTCTGCCGGACCAGAAGGAACAGCGCAATCGCTTCGCCCTCGGGATTCCATATTTAGGCAGCATCTGGCTCACGCACAGTCTTCATGGCCGAGTGGAGGGCCTGAAGAACACTCCCCGGGATGCGCAACCGACCATGGGCATGGTCTTTTACGGATTCCGCATCATGTACGGTATCGCCATCCTGATGTTCGCTGTCGCGACAAGCTCTCTGTGGCTTCGATGGAAGCGCCGGCTTTTTACGACAAAGTGGTTTCTTCGCTTCCTGGTGGCGATGACTCCGTCTGGCATTATTGCGACGCTTGGCGGATGGTATGTGGCCGAGACCGGCCGCCAGCCCTGGTTGATCTTCGGCCTGTTGAGAACGATCGATGCGGTTTCGCCGGTCCCGGCGAACACGCTCCTCGCGACGCTGATCGCATTTGTATGTATCTACACATTCTTCATGGCCGCATTTCTCTTCTTTGTGGCGCATATTATCCGAAGAGGACCAGCTTTGGCTCTACCCCAGGCTGAGGCCTCGGGGTCCCTCAAGAACGCGTTCCGTCCCCATGTGCTGGATAGCGCGAACGCCAACGCCGCGGTGGGGAGGTAGCACGATGGACATGCCTCTCCTTTGTGCCGGATTCGCCGCTCTGTCCGTTGCGTTGTATGTTTTGCTCGACGGCTTCGACCTCGGAGTCGGCGCGTTGCTCTTGCTGCAGCCGCATGAGAGATCGAGAGACCATATGGTCGATTCCATCACACCGACGTGGGATGGCAACGAGACGTGGCTGATCATGACCGGAGTGACGCTGTTGGCAGCGTTTCCGATCGCGTATGGCATTCTCATGCCGGCCCTCTATATTCCGATCATCGTGATGCTGCTGGCATTGGGTCTGCGCGGAGTCTCATTTGAGTTTCGTGCCCAGATGAAACGCTACCGTCGCAGATGGGACGTGATCTTTGCCATCGGGTCAATTGCGGCAGCCTGCATGCAGGGCCTCATTCTTGGCGCCCTGCTCGAGGGCATATCGGTCGAAGGGAGCTCGTTCAGCGGGAGCGTCTTTGATTGCTTTCGACCTTTCTCCGTACTTTGCGCTCTCTGCGTACTTGAGGGATATGTAGTGCTCGGCAGTTGCTGGCTTGAATACAAGAGCTCAGCGCTCCTGCACGGATTTTCGGTACGAGCGTTGCGCATCGCATTGCCGCTATTTCTTCTCACCTTCGGTTTTGTCGTGGCGACGTCATTCTCCGTTCAACCAGGCATTGTGGCCGTATGGAAGGCCCACCCTTTGCTGCTCGGAACAGTAAGCTGCACCGTGTTGATTGCAGCTCTTGGCTTGTTTGGAAGTATCGGCAAGCGTCCCGACGTTCGTCCCCTGGCCGCAGGCATGGTGATGATCGCTGCCGGGATTGCAGGTCTTGCAATCATCGTGTTTCCGATGGTTGTGCCGTTTCGCCTTTCGATTTGGAG
>JBAVQC010000205.1:0-1925 GCA_049693715.1 Acidobacteriaceae bacterium
GCTCCCATCTCCAGGTAGGCAGTGTAAGGGTCGTTGGAGTGGTACCCCGTACGATGCACCTCGAGGTGATAGGCCGTTCCCGGAACGAGGTGGGCAACCGTCAACACCACGGGGGCGGCGGGGTGGGCAGGGACCACCTTGGTGAAGAAGGGCCGGTTGCTCACATTCTGCGTCGGCTGTTCAAAATCCCACACAACAGCCTCGAAGTTCTTGCCATCAGTTGCAAGCATTGCCTGGGCATCGTGGGAAGCGATTGCATCTCCCTGGAGCGCATGGAGATACTTGTAGGCGAAGAACGCGGGTTTCCGAATGCCTTCCCGATTCAGCAGGCCGAACCCTCCGTGGAACGGGGCCGGGGGCGGCCCCTGCTCCTCGAACAGATCGGTATAGGTCCAGTAGCTCATCCCCTGCAGCGACCCCTGGGAGCCTTTGAGCTTGCTCAGGATATACGGCGCACTGATGTATGAGTCGTGTACGGCATCGCGCGAAGTGTAGCTTGCACTCCACTCCGTGAAGTACAGTGGCAGGCCGGGAAACGCCGAAGCCGAGATCTGCTGGCGAACCTGGAGAACAGCTTCGGTGATTGCATTCGGTGACGGAGAGAGCTTGGTATCGTCCTTGCCGTCTTCATCCAGAAAGCCCTCGTCCACCCCATACGAATGGGTTGTCACGAAATCAACAGGAGCGCCGCTCTCTTTCACGTGCGCCAGAAATTCGGGCACCCAGTCGGCTCCCGCCGTCGCCGGGCCCCCCACCCGCAAAGCCGGATCGATCGACTTGAGGGTGCGCGAGGTGAGGTCGTAGAACTCAAAGTACGCCTTCTGATTACCGGCGTCCCAGAAAAAGGGAAGATTTGGCTCGTTCCACACTTCGAAGTACCACGTGCGCACTTCGTCGCGTCCGTAGCGCTCTTCGATGTGGCGAGTGAAGGCTGACACCAGATCCTGCCAGCTCTGCGAGTTCGGACGTGAGACGTTGCCCTTCCAGTAGAAGACGATGTGTTCCGACGTTGCGAGCGCCTTGGGCGTAAACCCGAGCTCAACGAATGGCTTGATGTGCCTCGCCAGCAGGTCATCGTAGAGTTGGTCTATCTTCGACCAGTCATAGACGGTCTTTCCGTTCTCGATGCGCACGGTTCCCAACACGTCGTGAAAGATGTCGTGGAATCGCAGGTAGCGGAACCCGAGCTCGTCGACTACAAGCTTGAGGTGCGCCTGGCTGTCATCTCGAATCAGGGTGCCCGGATAGTCCGAACCAACCGAGAGATCAAAGAAACGATCGACCGGTCCGCTGGTGTGTTTCATATCCGCAAGAATCGAGCGGGAAGCAGGTTGTTGCGAATAAGCAGCGAGGGAGACCGCGACTGCCAAAAACAAGACATACCCCGAACGGGACTTCAGCCCCGAAATGTTGACCATGACCGGAGTCTAGGCTTCCTTGGCAGAGGCGTGCCAGTAAGACACGGTATAAATACCGTGTAGGCAACGCTAAAGCGTTGCCTACACTTGCTAAAGCGGGTTCCCCCCAAAAACACCGCCAGCCAACTTCTTCAGAAAAGCTAATTTGGACAACTCAGGGAGTCCCGCAGGGACGGCACAATCTTTACTACGGCACGGCTAACGCTCGCTGCGGCGAGGCAGCCGTGCCCTACCTGAAACTTTTGTCTTTACATCGTACTCGACCGCTTCAGCCTGTCGAGTTTTTCCGCGGCCTGTGAAGGCCACAAGGATGATGACGTTTATGCCGGGGATAAATCCCCGGCATACCACTGGATGGGGGGAGATGCTTTTCTGCAACAACTAAACGAATGGTCTCCCCCGCGGCCACGGTGTCCGGTCATGGAGGTGCGCTAAGTTGTCAAAGAACTGCCAAGCTCAAGAGGACACGCACTGGGCGCACCCCTGCTGATTCGCGCAAATGCATCT
>JBAVQC010000206.1:0-8845 GCA_049693715.1 Acidobacteriaceae bacterium
CCGGCCCTCGCCAATATGCTTAGGAGCCTTCATAGCTGCCTGGGCAACGAAAGTTCATTGCTGGAGCGCCAATCGAGGTTTCTGTGCACGTTCGCGGAATTGGCTCGTCGCCATGCAGATGCCCGGCCGGCTCCACGGGCGCTCACCAGAGAGAGGGCTGCGGTAAGGCTTGTCCGTGACTATCTCATTGATCATTCTTCCCAAAATGTTTCGCTGCGTGATCTGGCAGGAATCAGCAAATTAAGTTCGTTCCATTTAGTCAGGGTCTTCAAAGCGGAGATAGGTTTGCCTCCCCACGCCTTTCTGGAGCAAGTGAGAGTGAACCGCGCGCGACGCCTCATGCAAAGAGGGTTTTCACTGGCCGATGTGGCGTTTGCAACCGGGTTCGTTGACCAAAGCCATCTTTCCCGCCACTTTAAGAGGATGACTGGCGTCACGCCTGGCCAATATCAGAAGAGCGCAAGAATGTACAAGACGCCTCTCTCGTCCACAGCGCAACATCCTCGTAGTTAAGCCACCGAGACCTCTTCGAGCTTAACCGGGGAGACTCCGATGTACTTCAAGCAATTTTATTTAGGCTGCCTGGCCCACGCCTCCTATCTTATTGGTTCAAAGGGGAAGGCGATCGTCGTGGATCCTCAACGCGATGTCGATCAATATGTGCGTGAGGCTTCAGAGCTGGGCCTCGAAATCGTATACGTCATCGAAACTCATCTGCATGCCGATTTTGTCAGCGGCCACCGGGAACTGGCAGACAGGACGGGTGCCGAGATTGTCTTTGGCAGGCACGCCGGAGCCTCCTTTCCGCATCGCGCCGTGCAAGACGGTGACTGTCTGCGCTTGGGAGATATTGAGCTCAAAATCTTAGAGACCCCAGGGCACACTCCGGAGGGCATCTGCGTACTAGCTCGCGACCTGACGGACCCTGCAACCAACCCCAAATTGCTTACCGGCGATACGCTTTTTATCGGAGACGTGGGCCGGCCCGACCTCGCAGGCTCATCGGGGTTCACCGCGGAACAAATGGCCGGCCTGCTCTATGACAGCCTGCACGACAAGATTATGCCGCTTGCCGACGACGTCGAAGTTTACCCTGCCCACGGAGCGGGTTCCATGTGCGGAAAGAATATTTCCAAAGACAGTTCCTCGACCATCGGTGTGCAGAAAAAGCTCAACTACGCCCTACAGCCCATGAAGAAGGATGCATTCATCTCCATGATGACAGCGGACCTTCCTGAGGCTCCGGCCTACTTCTCCAAAGATGCGGAAATCAACCGTACCGGCGCCCGGGCGTTGGCCGGCGCGCTCAGGCCAAAAGCCTTGTCCCCGAAGGAAGTGCAGGCGAGCGGCGTCACGGTTCTCGATGTGCGAAGTGGAAAGGACTTTTGCAATGGGTATATTCCAGGCTCCGTCAACATTGGACTGTCTGGCCAATTTGCATCCTGGGCTGGAAGTCTGCTCGGCCTCTCTGAGCCATTGATTCTCGTGGCGGAAGGCACGGACGGGGTAGATGAGGCCGTCATGCGGTTAGCTCGGGTGGGTATTGAGTCGGTCCGCGGCTACCTGCAAGGTGGCATGTGTGCCTGGGATCGGGCGGGCTATGCCGTTGCGACAATTGCCCAGCTCCCGGCTGATGAATTGAGCGCGCATCTCGCCGACGGCTCTATTCCACAGCTAATCGATGTTCGCCGGTCTGCCGAATACAAGGGCGCACACGTCCCGCAAGCCCAGTTGTCTGAGTTGGGTCAACTGGCAAAGCACCTTTCCGGTTTTGACAAGCATCTCCCGACCGCGGTGATTTGCCAGAGTGGTTACCGCTCCAGCTCCGCGGCCAGCCTTTTGCAGCGCGCCGGTTTCGACCAGGTGTTTAACGTGGTTGGCGGTATGAACGCTTGGAAGACCTTTCAGCCCAGCCAGGACGCTGCCGATCAAGGCGCAACACCGGTGGTTTAACGACCCTTTGCATGGAGTCACCTAAGTAGCGAAAAAGAGGAACTTGTTATGGAAAAGTATGGAATCCTGATCGTTGGTGGTGGGAGTGCGGGAATTACAGTAGCAGCACATACGTTGAAGCGGATGTCTTCGGACCTCAAGAAACGCTACAGCATGGCGATCCTTGAGCCGTCAAGCGTGCATTGCTATCAGCCTATGTGGACGTTGGTCGGCGGAGGAATTTATCCCAAGGAATATTCGCAAAGAAAAGAAGCGGACCTGATACCGAAGGGCGCCAAATGGATTTGCGACGCGGTGGCGGAGTTCTGCCCGGACAAGAACTTTGTCACGACCCGCGGCGGTAGACAGATTCAGTATGACTATCTGGTCGTAGCGACTGGTATCAAGATTGATTGGGACAAAATTCCGGGCTTGGCAGAAAGCGTTGGCACGGGCGGTGTCTGCAGCAACTACTCGTTTGATACCGTCGACTCAACCTGGCGCAATATACGCGATTTTAAGGGTGGCACGGCTATTTTCACCCAGCCCCTACCGCCGATCAAGTGCGGAGGCGCTCCTCAAAAGATCATGTACCTTGCCGATAGCTACTTCCGGAAAGTGGGAGTTCGGAGCAGATCGCAGGTAGTTTTTTGTTCAGCGTCAGCGAGCATCTTCGCCGTCAAGAAATACGCGGCCACGCTGGACAAAGTTCTGCAGCGGAAAGATATAGTAACCAAATACAAGCACAATCTAGTTGCGCTCCGGCCAGGCAAGAATGAGGCGGTCTTTCGCAACCTCGACACGAATGAAGACATCGTCATGCATTACGACATGATTCATGTGACCCCTCCACAGAGTTCACCGGAATTTATCCAGAAGTCGCCGTTGGCAAATAAGGAGGGGTGGGTTGATGTAGACAAGGCCACCTTGCGGCATGTCCGATATCCCAATGTGTTCAGCTTGGGGGACGCGAGCAGCCTGCCGACCTCGAAGACCGGCGCCGCCATCCGCAAGCAGGCGCCGGTAGCGGCGGCGAATTTGGCCGCTGCAATGCGGGGTTCGTCCCTGGACTCGAAGTATAACGGCTATACTTCATGCCCTCTGGTCACCGGCTACAACAGCCTGGTGATGGCGGAGTTCGACTACGACGGGAATCCTGCCGAAAGCTTCCCGATCGATCAGTCGAAAGAGCGGTATAGCATGTTCCTGGTCAAGAAATACCTGCTGCCTCGCCTTTATTGGTACGGCATGCTTCGCGGTAGAGCGTAGCGGAGTGCGCGCGAGAAACGCCACTTCGAATGAGAGCGAAAATTGCTTGGTCAGGCCGGCGCAATTCTCTTGACCGAAGAAGCTACATCAAAGAATTTCAGAGGAATTGGACGCGCGCCAACATCTTCCCACGTGACCAGGATCGCCGAAGAAAGCGGTATCGCTACGGTGAAGGCCTGAGGTAGGAGATGGCATTGATAGACCGATGTTTCAATCCCGGATGTAGGAGGGTACTTAGCCACCTCCAAGACGGACGGGTGGTTCGGATCATGCGAAGAAAGGATGACGACACACGCTCGGCACCCCGAACGCCTCACCCTTCACATGGTCATGGCTGCCAACGCGTATCTGTAGGTTACCCACGATAAGAGGTTGCTATCTCACGGGTCCCAGATATTTGTCGAGCCAGTTGAGCGATTCCCTTATCAACTCAGTTCGGGGCACGTCGTGTCCCGTGCCGTAAACCACGCGACGCTTTTGCTCCGTGGGTGTCCCCAGCAGACGGAACATGGGCTCTTGAGAGATTCTGGGCGGCCAAAGGAAATCGTAACGGCCATTGAGCATCAAAACAGGAGCCTTCACATGTGGAGCGAAGTTGAGTTGATCCACCTCCGGCAATCGCTCCTGTAAAAAGAATCCTGGTGATAGGAGAATTAATGCTTTGAAGCGAGTTTCAACAGCCGGCAGAAGCGCCCCCATCGCTGCCCCCCAACTGTCACCCTCGTAGGCCAACTCGTTGGGATTGATATCCTGGCGTGTCTCAAGGTAGTCGATCGACCGGCTGAGGTCCTTGGACCAGAAGATGACATTGTCTCGATAAGTACTGCTGGTGTTTGGCCAGTAGATCAGCTTCGGTCCGCCGCCACGTTCAAAGGTTCCCTTGTAGATAGGGAACAAGACCGCTCGTCCACTTTTTAAAATGAAATCGAAATCTGAAAGATAGTTCGGTAGCCCATTCGCGCTCAATCGCATGAGAGCAGCAGCAGCGTCGGGAAAGTACACCACGACTTGAAAGGGCGGCGACGCTCCTTTAGGCAGGAATAAATAAGCGGTAACCCGCTCGCCACCGTAAGCCGCGTCGAACGAAACCCTTTCCTGCCTCCAATCCTCGGCCTGTTCGACGGATTCCACCTTCGCATTCAACGGCGTCTTGTCATAAGAGTATTGGTTTTTGTATGCCCGGAAAAGTTGATCAGAAACAGGTTTTTCGGAGTCGTAGTTGCGTAATTGAACCGTGATCGGAGCGCCCGCTGCTTCGACTTCCTTACCAGTCGACACAAATTCAGCGCAACGAAAACCAAATTCAGGGGCCCGCTCGAAGGGTGAATGATCGTCACCAAAATTGAACATATAAGCCGGATCGTTCCATGCGCCGCCCATGAGATAGCGCCTGCCGTGGGCCGCTTCGTTTGCAGACCACTCTTTTACATTGCCTGCCATATCGTAGACGCCACTCCAGCTCATACCGTGGTAAGCCCCGGCGGGCGAAGGTCCTTTGCCGCTGAAGTTGCTGGCGGGTATCAGGCTGGGCCCGTCCGTCGGGGATGCAGCAGCCGCCCAGTGGTAAACCGTAGGAAGCGACTTACCCACAAAGCCGGCATAAGCTTCAGCCTCGAACCAACTCACACCAGAGACGGGATATTCGCCCTCGCCCCGCGGATATTCACCATCTATCCAGGTGGAAGGCCCTGGCCTGTTCGTTCTATCGACAAAGAGTTTCATCGCTTCGGCCCACGGGAGCACTCGTCCATCCTTGCGGAATTCGTGTTTCCAATACTCCTGCTTCTCGTAACCTCCCTGGTCTACAAAGCGTTTGAACTCGCGATTGGTGACCTCGAACTTATCAATCCAGTATTTCCCGGCCCCGATTGCGGGCAAGTCCTCAAAGCCTGCGATGCCAGGAATCCCCCACAGGGTGAAGGGGTCGTTCTCAATAAATGCGTGGTCGAACTCAACAGGAACCATTCCACGGGGAGCCTCCCCGTCTTTGTGCAGTGCTACCTGGATCGGGCCGAACGGGAAGGTAGCGCGCTCGAGTGTCGTATATCCTTTCAATTCGAATTTCCAACTCGAATCCACAATGGGAAACCTCCCTTTCAGGATGGGCGACAGTCCAACAAACTCCCATGGGGCGTTCGGCGAGTTGTAATTCCTGCGGTACACGGACGCCCCGGCAGGGCTGGTAACGATGGAATCGGACCAGGAAATATCGGGCCAATATTTGGCCAGGGTTGGGTCCGTTGGAATGTATCGCTCGGCCTGAACAGCAAGTGCATAGGCTTCGCCGCGTTCGCCGCGTTCTATGAGCTTGCCGATCCGGGGTAACGCCTGGTCCCTGGCCCACCTGACTTTGCCACTGTGGTGAATTCCCCAGCCAATTAAGCTCATCAGGACTAAGAGGATCATCAATGAGGGGATGGCGACACGGGGCCGCCTGCATTGCTGGTAAAGCACTCTCAGGTTGACGGCACTGGCAGGTTCCGAAGTCAGTTCGTAGCAAGCCTTGAGTTCCTGCTCAATCTCCGCCATGCCGGAATAGCGTTCTTCCGGGCGCTTGCGTAGACAGCGACGAATGGTTCGGTCCAATCCATGCGGAACGTCTTCTATGAATTGGTCCAGCGGGCTCGGCTCTTCGCGGTCGACGGCAATCGATGTTTCACTATTGGATTTGCGCTGAAACGCTTTCTTTCCGGTGAACATCTCGTAAAGAACCGCGCCGAACGCAAAGATGTCACCCCGGGCGTCAACCTTCTGACCATGCAACTGCTCAGGAGGCATGTACGGCAGCGTGCCAAATACCTGGGTTTCACCAGGAAGGCCCGTCCAGGTCTCTTCCGCGGACACCATGGACCGTTCGTAATTCGCCAGCCCGAAATCGAGCAGCATCGCCCCGCTTTCCGTGAGCATGATGTTGCCTGGTTTAAGGTCGCGGTGAACGATCCCCTTGGCGTGCGCCGTGCCGAGTGCACCCGCAACCGCGATCGAGATCTTCAGAGCCTCGACCGTCGAGAGCGGCCCCCTCTGGATGCGCGCCGAGAGTGTCTCGCCCTCCAAATACTCCATCGCGATGAAGGCTCTCGCGGCATCTACCCCAAAGTCATACACCCTGCAGATGTTCGGATGATTGAGAGCCGAAGCGGTTTTCGCCTCGCGCAGAAAGCGCTCCATCGGTTCCCGATCTTCGGCCAGTTGCTTTGGCAAAAGTTTCAGTGCGACGGTTCGGTCGAGCAGCAAGTCTTCGGCTTTGTAGACCTCACCCATGCCTCCGGCGGCGACGAAGCTGACGATGCGGAACCGCGCAGCCAACACGTCGCCTGGTTTCAGTCGTTCTGGGGTATTTCCGCCGGTCAAGCGAGGGTCGACAAATGCCGGGCTCGAAAGAAAGCTTCCCAGGCGATGGTGCATGCCAAGGAGGCGGTGCACTTCGGTACGCACCATTTCGTCGCGCTCGTTTTGTTCGAGAAAAGCGGCCCGCTCTGCCGGCCTGCATTCCAGCGCAATGTGGTACAGCTCTTTAACGACTTCCCACTGTTTTGCCGTCATCTCCATGGTCGGGCCTCAATTCGCCGTACAGCCAGACTTTCGCCATAGCCCAATCCCGCTTGACCGTGATGGGGGAGACATTCAGAAACCTGGAGGTTTCCTCCACGCTCAGGCCTCCAAAGAAGCGCAATTCGACGATGCGGCTTTGCCGCGGATCGAGCTTCGATAGACGGTTAAGCGCTTCGTCCAACTTCAACAGATCTTCCGAGTGTTCCGGGGTAAAGGCCAATGCTTCTTCCAGGGGCAGGATTACCTGAGTTCCGCCACGTTTCTGTCTTAGGTGGCGGCGGGCATGGTCGATCAGGATGCGCCTCATCAGTTGGGCGGCCGTCCCATAGAAATGAGCGCGGCTCTGCCAATGGGGAGAATGCTGGCCAACCAGCTTGAGATACGCTTCGTGAACCAGCGCAGTGGTCTGCAGGGTATGGTCCGTTCGTTCACGCCGCATATACTGGCGGGCCAGCCTTTTAAGCTGGTCATAGACCAATGGAACAAGCTTTTCCTGAGCGGCTTGGTTCCCATTCGCTACTTCGGCCAGCAGTGCCGTCACGTCTGCTTCCGAGACCAAGAGCCCACCCTCCAACGGTACCCCGTTCAAAAAACAGCAGATTCTGCAACCTTGATGGCCAGGATTCTACCTGTAATGCACGATCTTTGCACTCCTTCATTTCCTGATGATCCCCTTTTCCTGCGGATGTCGCGTTTATAGGTAGATCTCCCCATAAGACATTTCACCTCAATTTAGGAGGATACTCATGCGCACCACGACTCTTGCAACTTACACCCGCTGCGCGGCGTTGCTCACCGCGTTGGCCGCCGCCAGTATGGGAACTGCCTATGCAGGCGATAGGGACGACGGCCATCAGGAGTACGACCAGGAACAGCTGGCCCAGATAACCGAGCTGCAGAATCTCCACGCAACCTTTCACGCGGCCATCAGCACGCACGATCCTGTCAATCCAGATTCGGCCGCCGTGATCACACAGCGAATTCAGCAAGCGCTTTCGATCTTCGCGGAAGATGCAATGCTCACTGTGGTGGGCACCTCGACTACGGCGGGGAACTATATCGGCAGGGGTGATCCGGACGATCCCGCGACGTGTCCTGAACCCACGCACGATACCTCTGCTGGTGGAAAACAGGGCACACTGTGCACATTCTTTAAGTTTGTCTCCGGAGCGCTTCAGCCGGGGAACAGGTTTGTTTCGCTCTCCCCAGACTATAAGACCAAGTTTGTCCCTGTGCGGGAACGCGGGGAGTGGACATCATCGGTGTATTTTGAGTGCCACTACTTCAACGTGGTCTTGAATTCGGCTGGCCTGCCCTCCTGGACGGCGGTGAGCCACGTAAACCTTGAAGGCGAAGCGCAAAAGATCGACGGGAAGTGGCTGTTGACGAAGGTCAGCTCGGCGGCGGTTGGAGTTCCGTTTCCGTAGCACGCTGCCTTCTGAGTAAGAGATGAGGGGACAGCAGACTTATACGCGAACCCGGTCACTCAGCTCACGGAGGCTGAAAGGTGCAGGCGGCGAGTTTTCGGCAAGCGTGCGTGACGCCGCCTGATTTACATTGCTAAAAGATTCGTGGGGGCGCATAGCGATATGCGTCCCTACCGCGATGTGCGCCAAGCAAGCTGGCGTGTTCCAGCCGGTGGAAGTCCGGCCCAGGTAAGGCGTAGCAGCCGCCTGGTAGTGAGTGTTGCGTGGTGGAAGGCGACGACCACTGCGAAGCGTACACAACGATTGTGTGGGGTGGGCTATTGAGCCGCGATACTATGCCGCTGAGGCCGAGGCCGTGGACATCGTCGAAGGCAACCTGTGTGGAGATTCGTGGTCAGGAGATTCGTGGTCAGGAGATTCGTGGTCATCCATGATAGGGATTGGAACTTTGCTGGGAGTGGGGAAACCGGCCATCACTTCTCTGAAGTTTTCAGTGCTCCGAATCGCCTGCACACCTGCACACCTGCACAACATAAACACATTTTCACTTTGCGCGCGATTCGAAGTGCCGAAAGTTCCGAAAACTCTTGTCTGGTTTACCACTCCCGGCAAAGTTGCAGTCCCGTCTGACCACAATTCCCCCACAATTCCCCCAGATGCTGCTC
>JBAVQC010000207.1:0-2784 GCA_049693715.1 Acidobacteriaceae bacterium
ACCGTATTGGTGTCGATCATGAATCGCTGGCTCACAGCTCTTCTCGCTGCTGGGGACGTCCCTGGTCACGATCCGCCAGGAAATCATTTGGGAAACCGGCTTTGTCGAGAGCGGCGAAAATCTCGTCCCACCCACCTGGTGCCTCGGACAAAATCAGGTCTCCACTTTGAGGGTCGCGGCGGATGTAGACCTCATCCGTGGTGAAGCGGTACTCAGCAGGAATTCTGACAGCTTGGCTCCTTCCGGTCATGAAGACCTTCGCTTTCTCCGCCTGCGCCATAGACTCTTCCCTCCGATATACATCATGCTATATATCAAATGGGATTTCAAGTTGCTTCGGCACAGCGCGACGGCGGAGACCACAATCGTCGCGAGACCCCTCTGTTCGCGGCGAGTATCGAGCGAAAAGCCCTAAGCCGCTCTCTTAGAGAACATCGAGGTCGTCGCAGGTTTGTTGCGGCATGCTCTGTTAACAAGCCCGCTGCCAAAGGGAAACGGCCGTATGCCGCGCGTCATGCCAGCGACACTTCAAACCAGCGGTTGGTGCATCGAGTCTGGGATCTAGCTTGGTCCGCCGGATTGCGTTGCCTTGAGTCAGAAGCAGAACGCTGGACGGTAGTGGGAAAGCCGGCACTGCGGTAAGGTACGCTCGATACAGGGAGCGTGGGGACAGAACATGGTCGATACACCGAAACCCGACTTCAACAACCCAAAAGAGGTGCGGAAAGCTCTCGTCGCAAAGATGTGGGAGCTGGCCTCGATACCGCCTGAGCGATCCCGTGGCATGCTGAGGGACCAGATAGCTGCCTGCAAGTTGATGCTCAAAATCGGCTACCAACCGGCGCTGCAGAGGCTTAGCGAGATTGCGAGCATGGATGCGTCCAGGACTAAAGGCCGTCGCCGCGATCAGGAAGCAGCCGAGAAGCTGCTGAAAAGCTCCTTAATTCGGATAAAACCGGATACAAGTGGTGTTCAGTAGCTGCCTATGCCAAAAGGATCAGTTCAGACCCCGATCACTGACAAGGAAATAGCCTTTGCGCATCTCGTCATGGCGGACACGTTTGCCTTCTTTTCAAAATCGCTACCGTCCCGCCGACGATGAACAAATGACAATCCTTTGACCGCGACCTGACAACGCTTGGTCCTGAAGGCGCTATCGTTCTCTCCAAGGCAAGTGACGGATGGAGCAGAGTACTCCAGCCGTTCATGATGAACAGCCACGACCGCCAACGACAGGATGCGGCTGGCGGAAACGGCGGTGCTGGGGTGGAGAGAATTGTGGTCCTCTGTGATGATCTGCGACGTCAGGAAACGGTTGGCGAGATTCTGGAACCGGAAGGCTACGACGTCATGACGATCGCCTGGGATCCACTCGCTCTGGGGATCGTTCTCACTCCGAACCCCGAGCTTTTGATCTTCGATATCTGCCTGCCTGAAGCGTCCGGAAAAGACTACTGCCGTCAGATCAGAAGCAAGACCTCCGCGGTTCCGCTTCTCATATTGAGCGCGATCAAGGATGTGACCAACGTCGTTCAACTGCTGGAGCTTGGAGCCGACGATTACATCACAAAACCGTTCAGTGTGCCGGAATTTATGGCGCGCGTAAGAGCCTCCATGCGCCTCCGGGACGTACGACGCCGATAGCGATTATTAGAAGTTCAGTTTTATCGCGCCTTGCAGGATTCTGGGCGGAGCAGCAGCGATAGCGTTTCCGAACGTCGAGCTTCCAATGTTGCCGTCGACCGAAGTGGGACCGCTGAATTGCGCATGATTAAAAAGATTAAACGCTTCCACCCGAATCAGTATGGATTTGGACTCGGTGAGGGACAATTTCTTGGCGGCGGCCATGTCGTAGTTGTCAGTACCTGGACCATAGAAGAAGCGTCGCTTCGACCCTCCCGGCGTGCCTAACGCATTTATGCTGAATACGGCTGTATCAAAGTAGTTGTTTCCATTCTTGCGCGGATTGGTGCTGAGATGAAGAGGACCGCCATTGTAGTCGGGCTCATCGATGCTTGAGTTGTTGATCCCGTTTGGATTGGTCCCAAGCAGAGAATTATCGCCGTTGTTGACAATCGGCACCGGAAAGCCCGTAGAGAAGTGGCTGATGCCGGAAAGAGACCATCCTGTACTAAGCCGGTTGGGATGGAAAAGCTGGTCGAAGGGCAGTTGGTATTCATAGCTGATCACGACGTTATGCTTTACATCAAACGAGGAAATTGCATAGCTGAGCGCCGGGTTAATAGGATTGACCTCTTCGCCGATATTGGAAGATTGGTCCAACGATTTGCCGTATGTGTAGGCGGCGGCAAACTCCAGGCGGCCGGCGGAGTGGCGGGCGCTCAATTCGAGAGCGTTGTAGTTCGCGTGGCCGATCGTGCTCTGATCAGCATTGCTGCCGAAGGCCGGGCCGAGAGGGCCCCGCGTTCCATTGACTTGACCGCCCGCGATAGGGAAATAGACGGTGTCTTCTCCCCCTGGCCCACACCTCGGTGTCCCGGGCTGAACCTGGCTTGGTTGGCTCAGGCTGAGACAGAGGGCAGGATTGCCCACATTCGGTTCTATGAGCACGCGCTGGCGATGGCTTGAGTTTCCGAAGTACGTCGCGCTCAAGACCGTCTGCGCTCCCACTTGCCGCTCGATCGATAACATCCACTCTTCGGTGTAAGGTGTCTTGTTGTGGATGTCATAACCGGGAATGCCTTCGATGGGGAGGAAGTTGTCCCAGTCGAAAGTCGTATCAGGATGGCTGCGTGAGGAGTTGTGCGGGGCGAACGTGTAGGG
>JBAVQC010000208.1:0-5651 GCA_049693715.1 Acidobacteriaceae bacterium
TATCTTGTAAACCTGAAAAAACGGCCCAAAAAGATCGAAAATATCGAATTTTATAAATAACCTCCATCGGCTGCCGAGAACTTATCAGGGATGCGTGACTCCAGAAGGGGTACATGCAACGGGAAACCGTGCTCCCCCTTGATGCGAAGGGGCGGCAGCTGCCTTGCAAATCGCAAAAAACGTCAAAAAAGACTCAAAAATATTGAATTTTATAAATAACTGCGATGACTCCCGGTCCGCAACAGCCGTCCATGTACGAAAGATTAAGAAAGCTTAATGCACGTAACCGGCAGTCCCCGCCACGACTTGGATTTCCTTTTTCTCCAACCTCGTTTAACTTCAACTTCAACGAAAAGTGTTATCTACATGCCCGGTACCTTCTGTTACCAACATGCCCGTTCGCACATAGGAAGCAAGCGCATAGTAAGGCTGATTTGAAAGGCTGGCGTTAAACGCCGGAAAAAACCAGGCCGCATTCGAGCCGCGCCGGAGCACAAAGTAATACTGCAACGGGTAAACGGAATTCGTGTAATCCACCGGAATCGCCGCGCTGTATCCACCGTGGCCATGTTGCATTTCTAACGACACCCACCGCTCTCCCTGGTTCACGTGGCGGTAGCTAAGTTGAACCGCATCGACGGACGCCGACAATGAAAGCGAAAGCGGCTGCCCGGGATGGAAACTCGCAGGCTGCGTGTGTACGCAATGCACTGACGGGCGATTTGGATTGCCCGACGCCGCGCCTATGGCCGATGCGACGTTCCGCGGCGACCCTGGCGGCGGCGCTTGCAGCTTCTTCTCCATCGCGGCAACATCCGCATCGATGCCGGCTAGGCGCGCGCTCCAATGCCCGCGGCGCATGGGGATGTTTCCATAGGTAACATCTGGCAGGTAAACCTTATTCGCGCGCTCCGCCATGCCAGCCCAGGTACTGCGTGCTTCCTGATATTTCGCCAGCGCCAGCTTACCGGCCTCGGCATTCCCGGTCCTGGTATAGATTTCGAACAACACTCCGCTGCGCAGCTTGGCCGCGAAGAATCTGCCCAAACCATCTTGAATGAGCACATCCTCTTCGATCCGCCGGAACGCCGGAGAAGAACGGGACGTAGCCTGCAGTCGAGCGTTCGCCAGGGCCTGGCCTGATGCCGCGGTGTAATCCTCGAGCCACTGCGCAACTTCGATCGGCGAATACTTGGGATTGGCGCGGCTCTCCAGCAAGTCCCCCACGTGCTCCACGATGGTGGAGAATAGCTGCGGATCCAGCGGGCTCACCGTTCCAAAGCATTTTGGCGCCGGAGTATCGCCATACGGGGAAGGCTCACTCCCCAAAACGATCGGCATATTGTCATAAATCTCAGGCCAATACGCGTGGTTTGAAGCCGAAGCCAGATGCGCCGAAGTGACCAGCGGCAAGATCCGGCTGGCATTGGCCAAAGCAGTTTCCACTGGGCTCGCCCCGGCGCCGAAGTTGCTCTTCAAGTAGCGGCGCCAGCTTTCCGGATCAGCGTCCGGGTTGTAAAGACATCGTCCCCATACCCGGTAGAAGTATTCAAATTTTTCCCAATCACCCGATTTGGGATTGAGCGACACGTCGGCGTAAGCGCAACGTCCGCCCGGCATCCCGGATCCCTCGCGCCCTTTGAACGTAAGCGGCTCCATGATATCCAGCCCGACCGCGCCGCAGAAACTGGAAGTGCGTCCAAACGCCGCAGCCATCTCCGGATCCCCGGAAAGCAAATGCCGCTGTGTTCCCGGCCACAAGCGAAAGAGCAAATCGTAATGCCGGCCCTGCTCGAGAAAATCCGCATAGCCGTAGCGCGTGAAACGGCGCGCACCATTGCTGACGCTGAAGACACCGCTCTCCATACGATCAGGCTCTGGTATCTCCAGCTGCCGTATATCCGCCTGGTTGTACCCCAGACTCTGGTGCTCCGCGGAATACTTAGCTCCCAATTTGACCGGCATGCCCGTCGCCGTGGCCATGTCGATCATGGTCTGGTTGACACCCTTGGCATGCATGTCGATTTCGATCTTGCGGCCGCACCCGGAAATCGCTTCGAACAAAGTCTTCCAGAATGGATAACTGCCCTCGGGGATCCCGCTCTCTCCGTGCACCCGCAGGGTGAGCCCCTGGATCTCGGGGCAGGCCTTCAGAATCATGCCCAGCGCATCGCGGGAGTAGGCGGCATGCGTCTCCGGGGTGAGGCCCTCGATGCGATGATGAGCGTGCGGGCTGTCAGTCCATGCGTAGGCGTGGGTCCAGATCCCCAGCTGAAAGTCGAGCCCACGCGCCTTGGTTTCGGCGGCGATAAAACGCAATGCCTGGAGATTCTTCTCCCGTTCCTCAGCGCGAAACGGCGGCAGGTTTTGCTCTCCCGCCTCATTGGTCAGCCGGACCACCCGCACATCGTAGCCAGGCACTTCGACCAGGTACGGGTAAGGGAAGTGGAAATAATCGCCGGTTACTCCGCGAGGGAAGTCGTAGCCCAGGCCCAAGGTAAAGTTAAAGCGATTGAACCTGCTGGCGGCGAGCACATCCAGGTAGCCTCGCCAAAAGTCTTTATCGTAGTACCACGGCTTGTCTTCGAGCTCGCTCGAGAACAAGCGAGAAACACATCGTACCTGGTTCGCAGGGTGTTCTTCGATCGCTGCTGCCAAATGCAGTCCGGTGGCAACATCGGCATTGAATTGAACCCGCTCAGTTAACTCGAGCAGCCCATAGACAAAGCCCCGCTCGCCGGCTGCGGAGACCCAGATGGCGGGCGCACCCATCAGACGTCCGGGAGTGAGCCGGAGGCTCTCGGGGTTGCTGAGGGTTTCACCCGCCTGGGGAAATTTCGCGGCGACAGTTGAGGTTGCGCTTGCCACCAAAACGGAAAAAGCAGAACCCGCGGCCTGGTCCGCGGACGGAACAATTTCGCAAACCGCACCCTTCGCCAGCAGGGCATTCCGCAAGCAGCCGGCGGCCCAACCGAGAGGGTCGCTCGATGCGCATGGATCTCTGCCCTCGAGGATGATAGAAATCCGCTGGGTAGGGCTCGCAAGCACCCGAGGGGAGAGACTCAGGGCTGTGATCGCGCCGCTGATCTTGAGAAAGTCCCGGCGCTGCATGGTCGAAGACACGGGCGTCTACTATAGATGGTCGCGGACGCCGCTCGCAATCAATTAGAATCCAGACATCTTGATACACTCCGGCCGCCATTTCCTGCAAATCCCTGGGCCCACCAATGTGCCCGACCGAGTTCTGCGCGCGATGCATCGCGCCGTTATTGATCACCGCAGCCAGGAGTTTTCGCAGCTAGGCGCGGAACTACTGGAGAATCTGCGGCCCGTGTTTCAAACCACCGGCCCGGTGATTCTCTATCCTTCCTCCGGCACAGGCGCCTGGGAAGCCGCGATCGTCAACACTCTCTCCGCGGGGGACCGGGTTTTAATGTTTGAGACCGGGCACTTCTCTCAACTTTGGCGTCAACTCGTGGAGCGATTCGGCATCGCCGTGGATTATGTGCCGGGCAATTGGCGCCGGGGCGCCTCAGTCGCAGAACTAGCCTCCCGCTTGGACGCCGATCATAACCACACCTACAAGGCCGTGATGGCCGTTCACAACGAGACTTCCACCGGAGTCACCACTTCGATCGCAGACTTGCGCCAGCAGATGAATCGATCGAACCACCCGGCGCTGCTGATGGTCGATACCATCTCGTCCCTGGGCTCCATCGACTATCGTCACGACGAGTGGGGCGTGGATGTAACTGTAGCGGGATCGCAAAAAGGCTTGATGCTGCCGCCGGGCTTAAGTTTCAACGCCATCTCCGACAAAGCGCTGGCGGCCAACAAGAGCGCGAAATTGCCTCGTTCCTATTGGGACTGGCAGGAGATGCTGAGCTTTAATAAAAACGGCTTCTTCCCGTTCACCCCTGCGACCACGCTGCTCTACGGCTTGCAGGAGGCTTTGAAGATGCTCCTGGAGGAAGGGCTGCCCAATGTGTTTCGCCGTCACCAGCGTCATGGGGAGGCCACGCGCACTGCAGCGCGCACCTGGGGTTTTGAAATCGTGTGTGAAGATCCGTGCGAGTACTCGAGCTCCCTCACCGCTGTTTTCATGCCGGAAGGGCATGATGCAGATCGTTTGCGGAGCATCATCCTGGAAAATTTCGACATGTCTCTTGGAGCCGGCCTCTCCAAACTCGCGGGCAAAGTATTTCGCATCGGGCATCTTGGCAGCTTCAACGATCTGATGCTTGCCGGAACGCTCAGCGGAGTCGAAATGGGGCTCAGGCTAGCTGGGGTGCCTCACCAACCCGGTGGAGTGACGGCCGCGCTCGCATCCCTCGCCCCTATCGGC
The DNA here is from genome assembly GCA_049693715.1 of Acidobacteriaceae bacterium. GTDB lineage: Bacteria > Acidobacteriota > Terriglobia > Terriglobales > Acidobacteriaceae > PALSA-350. The sequence continues at coordinate 4,346 of JBAVQC010000208.1, forward strand.
CCCTAGCATGGATACACTCACGCCGCTGCCGCTGAGTTCCCATGGCAAACCCGTCGATGTCTTTGCGCAAGCGGCGGAGCTTGAAATAGAGTTAAAGCAAAACATTAAGGGTGAGGTGCGCTTCGATCGGGGCAGCCGAGCCATGTATTCGACGGACGGATCAAACTACCGCCAGATTCCCATCGGACTAGTGGTCCCCCGCGACGCAGACGACGTGGTTACTGCCATGGCGGCCTGCCGCAAATATGGGGCCCCGGTCCTGGCCCGCGGAGCAGGCACCAGCCTGGCCGGGCAATGCTGCAATGTCGCCGTGGTGTTCGATTTCAGCAAGTACATGAATCGAATCCTCGAGCTCAACCCGGAACAGCGATTTGCCCGGGTGCAGCCCGGCGTCGTCCTCGACACCCTGCGTAATCAGGCTGAAGCGTATAAGCTGACGTTCGCGCCCGACCCTTCCACGCATAATCGCTGCACCATTGGCGGCATGATCGGCAACAACTCCTGCGGCACTCACTCTTTGCTGGGGGGCAAAACGGTCGACAACGTGGAGGAGCTGCGTATCCTGCTCTACGACGGGACGCAGATGACCGTTGGTGCGACGACGCGCGATGATGTCGAGCGCATTCTTGGCCAGAAAGGGCGCGAGGCAGAGATTTACCAGGCGCTCCTCGGCATCGGCGACCGAAACGCAGATCTGATACGAGCCCGCTTTCCTAAAATTCCGCGCCGGGTATCCGGTTACAACCTCGACGACCTGCTGCCCGGGCAATTCAACCTGGCTCGCGCGCTGGTGGGGACGGAGGGCACATGTGTGACCGTGCTCGAAGCCAAAGTAAAGCTCATTCCCAGTCCCCAGCACCGCGCGCTGGTCGGAATCGGATATCGCGATGCCTTCATTGCCGCGGACCACGTTCCGGAAATACTTAGCTTTCAGCCGATCGGCTTTGAAGGGTTTGAGGGAAGCATCGTGGATGGGTTACGCGCCAAGGGGGCCGCTAAACTCGAGCTGCTTCCCCAGGGCAAGGGCATCGTACTGGTTGAATTCGGCGCTGACGATCCGGAGGCTGCGCGAGCTCTCGCCCAGCAGCTCATGGAGCGGTTACAGCAAGTGCCGGATGCGCCGAACACGCGCCTCTACACACCGGCCGAGGCGCGATACGTCTGGCAGTTGCGCGAGTCCGGGCCGAGGGCGGCAGCCTTCGCGCCGGGAGCTGCCCCGCAATGGGAAGGTTGGGATGACGCGGCCGTTGCGCCGGAAAAACTGGGCCGCTATCTGCGCGATATCCGCGCGCTCATGGACCAGTAC
>JBAVQC010000209.1:0-4291 GCA_049693715.1 Acidobacteriaceae bacterium
GCCGCGGGGCTGGATGAGCCGGGCCTGTTCACCAGCGCGGTGTGGTTCGATTACGACAACAACGGCCTTCTTGATCTCTTTGTCTGCCACTTTGCGAAATATAACAAGTCGCTGGAACAGGATTGCAGCACAAATGGGGTTCGCCATTATTGCTATCCCAAGACCTTCGAACCGTGGCCGAGCCGTCTCTATAAGAACAACGGCAACGGAACCTTTACCGACGTGAGCACCTCATCGGGGATCGGGAAGTATTGTGGAAAGGCCTTTGGCGTGGTCGCGACAGACATCAACAACGATGGTCTGCTGGACCTGTTTGTCGCCAACGATTCCGTTGCCAACTTCCTGTATTTGAACAAGGGAGGCGGGAAGTTTGAAGAGATCGGGTTCCAGGCTGCAGTCGCGTACAGCGCGGATGGCGCGGCTCGCTCCGGCATGGGCGCGGATGCGATCGACTTCGATGGGGATGGGCGGCAAGATCTCTTTGTGGCCAACATCACCCGCGAACGGTATGCCTTGTACCGCAATTGCGGAGACAATATATTTCAGGATGTAGCCGGACCGACGGGAATCGGCATGGCGACGGTAATGGACGCAGGCTGGGGCTGCCGGTTTGTCGATTTCGATGGGGATGGACGGCCGGATTTGATTTTGGCCAACGGGTACCCGGACGATCTGATCGAATCGATCTCCAGCAGCGTGCTGTACCGGCAACCGCTTTTGCTTTTTCACAACAATGGCACTGGGTTTGATAACGTCAGTGCCGCGGGGGGGCCGGCCTTCAAAGAGTCGTATCCCGCCCGGGGACTTGCCGTTGGCGATCTCGATAATGACGGGCGTGTCGATGTGGTTGTCGGGATCAATGGCGATGCCCCCCTGATCCTCCATAACATCGTTCGCAACGCGAATCATTGGATCGGTCTGAATCTTATCGGACTTGCGGTTGGCGCTAAGATCACTTGGTCGGCCAACGGGGTGGAGCACGGCATTTTCAAGCGAGGCGGCGGAAGCTATCTCTCTTCGTGTGATCCGCGTGACGTGTTGGGCCTGGGGCCGGCTGAATATGCGGACTGGATTCAGGTTCAATGGCCCACGGCGATCGGGCGCACCGACCGCTTCGAACATGTGCATGCCGGCAAGTACTACTCTCTGGCGCCCGGTGGCAAGCTTCTATGATCTGGCTTCTTGCACTCCAACTCGCAGTCGGCCCAGCGCAACATTACGAGAACGCAAAGGAGGATTTTGCCCAACGGAAACTTTCCGAGGCGGTTAGCGAAGTCAATGCGGCTCTGCACGAGAGCCCGGACCTGGTTCCAGCCCTGGTTCTCAAGGCCCGGCTCGCCGTCTTTGCGCATCGTCCGGATGTTGCCAAGAGTTGTCTCGTCACGGCCGTTACGGTTGATCCAACATCGGAAGAGGCGCAATTCTTTCTGGGGTCGTTTTACTACCTCCAAAACGATTTCAAATTGGCGATCTCACCGCTTCAGACAGCCCAAACGCTCTCTCCCAAGAGTCCCCTGCCCGTGTTCTACCTTGCAATGACGCAGGAAGCGCTGGGAGATGGGACTAAAGCGTTGGAGTTCTACCAGCAGGCTGAGAATCTCTCACCGGAGAAATCCCCGCAAAGCGCATCGATTCTCGTGGCATATGGGAGATTCCTGTTTTCGATGGGCAGGGTGAAAGACAGCATCGAGAAAGATCGACGGGCCATTGAGGGCGATGCCGAATCACGCGAAGCGCACTATGAATTGGCAAAGGGATTAGGCCACGAGGGAGATTTTGAAGATGCTGCTCCGGAAGCAGAGCGAGCTCTGACTCTGCCGGAGTACGGCACCAGTGATGCCCAGATTCATTTTCTATTGGCAACGCTCTATACAAGGTTGAACCGACCTGATTTGGCAAACGCGCATTTGGAAAAATTCAAAGCAGCTCCCCAGACAACACGCAGGTGAGTTGAACCTCTTTCCCGCTACTGGCAAAGCGCATCTGTGGGCTTGGCACCAGCAGCACCTTCGGAACCAGCGGAGTAGGCACATTCGATCCACGCCAAATCACCTTGCACGCCAAGGTAGTCTTTTAATACCCGGGAGGGAAGCTCACGTTGATCTGCTTGGGGACAATGGATGAATAGAAACGGGCTCGGCGCGGTTGTCTTCTGTTGCTTACTTGTTCTGTCTCGAGCGGATGCTCAAACGGACTGGCCAATGTTCGGCCACGATCCGGGGGCCATGCGCTATTCTCCGTTGAAGCAAATCAACACCACCAACGTAGACCAGCTTCGGCTCGCATGGCAGTACGACACGACGGAAGAGAATGCGCCACCGGCAACAGCTGCTGTTACTTCGCATGGCAGTCCTACGACTGAGGCCTCCCCCGGGACGCCGGCTCCACGCGCTCAACCACGAATGTCCGAATCAATCCCCCTGGTCGTTGGCGGTGTCCTCTATACCTCTACCGGATATAACCGGGTCATCGCTCTCGACGCAGAGACGGGGCATAAGATCTGGGAGTACGAGAGCAAGCACACACCGGCCTTGCGCGGAGTCTCATACTGGCCGGGCACGAAAGGCTCTGCGCCGGCGATTGTTTTTGGAACGCTCGATGGCTGGCTCATTTCCCTGGATGCAAAAACCGGTAAGCCGAATGCAAGCTTTGGGTCCGAGGGGATGGTCAATCTTCGCGTCGGCGTGACTGAAAAATTTCCCACGGCGCACTATGCGATTACCTCTCCCCCGAGTTTCTATAAGAACCTTGTGATCACAGGCTCGAGCCCGGGAGAACAGCCAGCTTTCGGAGCCACCGGCGATATCCGCGCGTGGGATATGCGTTCCGGTAAGCTCGTGTGGACATTTCACACTCTTCCGCGACCTGGGGAACCCAACCACGAAGTGTGGCAAGACGGGGAGTGGGAGAGCCGCGCCGGCGTAAACTCGTGGAGTTTCATAACTGTCGACGTAAAGCGAGGCATGGCCTTTGTTCCTATCGGAACCCCGAATACAGATTTCTATGGAGGAGACCGTAAAGGTTCCAATCTTTACGGATCCACCCTGGTGGCTTTGGATGCTGCGACAGGTAAGTTGAAATGGTACTTTCAGACCACGCACCACGACAATTGGGATTACGATTTGGCGTCAGCGCCGATCCTGATCACCACCAGGCACAACGGCAGGAACCTTGCAGCGGTAGCGCAGGTCACTAAGCAGGGCTACCTGTTCATCTTTGACCGCGTGACCGGCAAGCCGATCTTCGACGTGAAGGAAATCCCGGTCGCGAATGACAACCCGAACCCGGGTGATGAGAACTGGCCGACGCAACCGGTTCCTGTAAAGCCACCACCATTGGCACGTAATACTTTCACGCCGGATGAGATCGCAACCGTCACTCCTGAGCACGGGAAATATTGCCGCGATCTGCTCGCCCTGGAAGGAGGAGCGCTGACCGGGGGCCCGTTCGCGCAATATGGTCCAAAGCTGCGCGTCATCTTTCCCGGTTGGACCGGGGGAACGAACTGGGGCGGCGGGTCCTTCGATCCCAAGCTTGGATACGTGTTTGTCGATACCAAGAGCCTGGCCAACTTCAACAAATTGGTATTGCGCGCCGACGGCAAGGGTTATCGACGGGTAGGTCCAGACAATGCGCCTTCCAAAATGGGGGACTACTTTTGGGACGGCGCGAAACACTGGCCGTGCCAGAAACCGCCCTGGGCCGAACTCGTCGCGGTGAATGTGAATTCGGGAGAAATTGCCTGGCGGGTTCCCCTGGGCTCATTTGAAGAGTTGGACAACCTCGGCGTGCCTAAGACAGGGACACCCACAACCAACGGTGGATCGATGGTGACGGCCGGCGGCCTGGTCTTCATCGGGGCCACGCTCGACGGCAAATTTCGGGCGTTCGACTCGCGAACGGGAAGGGAACTGTGGGTGACCAATCCAGGCATCGACGTCAATTCGATTCCCATCACCTGGAGCGGAAAGAACGGGAAGCAGTACGTCGGTGTGTTCGCCTCCGGTGGCGCTCACGGTGACGCCCATTCCGGCCTGCTGCTCGTCTATTCACTGCCCTAACATAGTTGAGAGGCAAAGGCGTCGCTCAACCGGAGGAGTAATGGGTAACGTGATGAAAAACGCTTTCGCTTCGGCAACCAACTTAAATTACAGTACCCCCTCTCCTTTGTCATCCCGACCCGGATTTCCTGCTACGCTGCGCTGGACACGGCTGCGTGTGCGCCTTTCTTTTAAGGAAAGGCGCATGAGGTTCGCCAACGCCACCAACATCAACAGGAAATCCGGGGGAG